>CANQFR010000186.1 GCA_947599905.1 uncultured Lachnospiraceae bacterium | reverse complement strand
TTTACGGAGAACGGCGTGGAAATATCCGGCGGCGAAGCGCAGAAGATCGCCATCGCCCGGGCGCTTTACAAGGACGCCCCGTTCATCATCCTGGACGAGCCGACCGCGGCGCTGGATCCGATCGCGGAGGCGGAGATTTACGGTAAATTTGACGAGATCGCCGGGGATAAGACCGCGATCTATATCTCGCACCGGCTGTCGTCCTGCAAGTTCTGCGACGAGATCGCGGTGTTTGACGAGGGGCGGATCGTCCAGAGAGGGACGCATGAGGAGCTTGTCGCGGATGGAACCGGGAAATATCATGAGCTGTGGAACGCGCAGGCGCAGTATTATACGGAGTAATAAGCGGGGAGCCGGATTTTGTGTCCGACTCCCTGTTCATATAAGGAATTACTGTCGCGCATGCCTGGTGTTAAACAGCTGCATAAGGCTGTCCTGAAGAACCTGCGAACAATTTACGCCCAATTTGTCTGCCAGAGCTGCCATCCATGCCGGGAGTGATACATTTTTACGGACCGCTTTGGTATCCGTAGCCGCGCGGTAGGCAAGCGTATCAATACGAATGAGGGAACAGGCGGTGCCTTTTGGGATATTAAGTTCCTGCTGCGGTGTCGGCGCGGGAATATCATTTCCTTCATCCTCAGCCACCACAAGCCAGCCGCTGGCAGCATCTGTAATCATTTCAATAGCATCTTCCATACTGTTTCCGGTGGTAATACATCCGGGAAGGTCGGGTACCCGGCAATAGTACTTGCTGCCGTCGTGATTCGGTTCAAAAGTAGCAGTATAAATATATTTCATAAATGCCTCCTTTGCGACTGAAGAGGATTGTCAAGCTCTGCCGCCTTGTTTTATCTCTTTACGTATATAGCGAAGATCATCTTCGTCAAAGTGTCCACGCTTCAATGGAATGGAATACTTAGTTTCCGGATTATAATAAATATCATGGTTTCCGCCGCTTCGCTTTAATTGGTAGCCGTTATTATTCAAATCTCTTATCGCAATGTTTCTCGGATTCATATTTTCTTCCCCCAAAAGATATAATACACAAAAATACACAATATGTCAAGCGATGAATTCATAAAATCTAAGTGCAGCTGATACAGAAACTGATATGGAAGCAAATAAAATTCTTGTAAGGCTGATCCGTATCGGTTATAATCATAGGGCAGTTCACGAAACATCATAGGATCACAGGACAGCACGCAGATGAGAAAGGAGAACGCGCAGATGAGGGATTACAGCAGGCAGAACAAAGAGGCATGGGAATTCGACGCGTACGATATTTGTAAGCTGGAGCCATTTTGAATCTATAAAAGTTTCGGATGTTAATATCAAAAAGAATAATTGGTATAATTTTTTTGACTTGCAAGTCTGAAACTATTGACTATTTCGGATTTTCTGGTACAATAGAGACAGATAGAAAAGGAGGTGCATCATGGCTGAGTTGATCGATCGTCCGGAATATTTAACTCAACTTATTCAGCACAAGGATGTAGACCTGGTCAAGATTGTCACCGGTATTCGCAGATGCGGCAAGTCATCTCTTTTGGATTTGTTCCACAGGTATCTGTCTGACAACGGAGTGGATGACGGAAATATTATTCATATGAATCTGGAATCTCTGCGTTATCGTGACATTACCAATTACCTTGCATTCTATGATTATGTCAGTGAGCGCATTCCGAAGGACGGAAAGGCCTATTTGCTATTTGATGAGCTTCAGGCTGTGGAACATTGGGAAAAGGCGATCGAGTCTTTTCGTCTCGATTTCGATGTGGATATTTATATCACCGGTTCCAACGCTTACCTGCTTTCCGCAGAATTTTCCACTCTGCTTTCCGGCAGATATGTAGAAATCCGTATGCTGCCGCTGTCATTTAAGGAATTCCTGTCTTTTTATAAGTTTGATCCTTCTGTTACGGTGGAAGAAAAATTTCAACGATATCTGCAGTTTGGCGGTATGCCGATTCTGCGGGAATACCGCTTCAACGAAGCAAGAAGCAATCAGGCTCTTGAAGGAATTTATTCTACCGTAGTGCTTCGGGATATTCTGCAGCGTAACAATCAGGCGGACCAGGGAACCCTGCAGAAGATTATGCTGTTCCTTTGTTCCAATATCGGCAGTATCGTTTCACCTAACAGCATCGGAAATGTTTTGTCCGGCGAAGGGGATATTCTGATCGGTAAAAGAAAAAATATCGCCGGCAAAACGGTAGAGAAATATATCTCCATGTTACGCAGCGCATTTATTATTTATTCCGTCGAAAGATACGACGTGAAAGGCAGGAAGCTATTGAAAACCCTGGGGAAGAATTATGTTTCGGATCTGGGCTTTCGAAATATGCTGCTTGGATATCGCGGCGATGATCGGGGACATGTTCTCGAAAATATCGTATTTCTGGAACTGATTCGCCGCGACTACCGGGTATATATTGGAAAGGTCGGGGAAACAGAAGTTGACTTTGTGGCGGAAAAACCCAACGATAAATTATATATCCAGGTAACGGAAAGCATGCAGTCGCCGGAAACACGAGAGAGAGAACTTAAGCCTCTGCGAATGATTCCGGACAACTACGAAAAGATCGTATTATCAATGGACAGAAACTATATTAATTCCTACGATGGGATCAAATCCCTTTTTCTGGTCGATTGGCTGCTGTCTTAAACGCATAGTCGTGGACAGCATGAAGATTCATACGAGGGGAAAATGAATATGATTATTGATTTAATGATGGCAATCAGAAAAGGACGTCCGGTATATTATCACAAGGATACAAATCAATTTGATTATTGGCCCTATTCTGAATTGGAATTAGGAAAATTAAAAGAGAATAAGCTGATTCCTTATGAAAATACGAATGATATCAAGCTCCCAACCTATGAGGAGATCGATCATAAGGATATTATGCGGTTTTATGTGAGAGAGTTTGTAGAAGATAAGACAATACGGAAACAATTATTTGATATATTGAGGCGGGATGAATATATAGACGCTTATCTCGAAAAGCTGCGGGAATTGGAACTCTTCGACGATTTTACAGATGCCTGCGGGGATATCTATTATCAGATTTTTGAAGAGTGGTGTGAAAAAAATGAATTGGAATTTAAATAACAGAACGGACAAATTCACCTGTTTTGGGGTATACCTTTTGACAATTTTAGCTGGGCTTTGGTATCAGTACCGAAAATGTACGGTCAGCAAGACGGTATAAATCAATTCGAGGAGAGCGCAAAATCATTGTGGAAAAGAAGAATAGATTTCTTTTTAAAATAAAAAAGACATCTTCGTCCATTTATCAATGTGATATACTTGGTATGCAGCAACAAAAGAAGCAGACTATCGCATTTGTAAAGGGGAGAAGAACCATGGCGGATAGTACGGAAATGTTCCATGAAGATGAAAATTCTCCGGCAGGGGCAGATATTCCTCAGCGTTCGGACATTCTCACAGAGTTAAACGCATTTGATATTCGGACGTTTGAAACCGTACAGCTTATCGATTCCACGCATGATAGCTCAGATATCCGTCTGAACTATATCATTGACCGTAAATGGGTACTCAGATTCTGCAACGCACCGGGAATGACAGAAAAGCGAATGAACGATCTGCATAGACTGATTGAGCGTTATCACGCTCTGGGTATCCGGTGCCCGCAGTTCCTTGCTGATTCCGAAGGCAGATTTCTTCACACATGGAAACAGATGATCTGTTATCTGTCCGAATATATTGACCGGCCGCTTGCGGGAGATAGAAAGCTGGCGGATGGGGAACGGCTGGTTTGTGAGGTTCAGGAAAGCGTGGCAGGATTTGCGGCAGAATACAGCGGCGTAGACTTGTCGGAAACGATGGGCATGTACAGCCTGTTTGATCTCAGCCCGTTTGATATTCCAAACGGGATCGATGAAAAAGAAGACAACTTCAATCAGCTGATCGTTTTGTTGCGGTCAGAAAAGGAAGACTGTCTCGCTGAAAGGCTCATTGAAAGGCATGCGCAGGTTCGGAAGAATCTGAAAGCGGTATACAGAAACTTACCGCGGTGTGTATTTCAGGGGGATGAAAACTTCTCGAATGTTCTGATCGATGAAAATGAACGTTTTATTGGTTTTATTGATTTCAATCTTGCGGGTACGGAAGTGATCATCAACCAGCTTGTAAATCTGGCGGGATTTGACTACGACGAAAAGCATGCGGAGCCGGAAGGCGCTCAGACCCGTCTGACATTTGCGGTCAACGGTTTCAAAAAAGACATGAAGCAAATGCTTCGAATCTACCATGCCACGGAGAGCGAAATGCAGGCGATGCGCTGGTACGCCTGGATCGTCATGACGGCGAAATGGCCTGCATTGTGCTATTTCCGCGAATGTATGAAAGGTGCGCTGAGAAATGAAATCCTTGAAATGCTTTCATTGATTGCCGCAATCCCGGAAGAGCAGTTGGTTGTTTGATCCGCTTTTGCGGAAACTCCTTGACAAACCCGCCCGCTG
>CANQFR010000185.1 GCA_947599905.1 uncultured Lachnospiraceae bacterium | reverse complement strand
GCCGGCCAGTAATAGGTCTGCGGATCGTATTTTTTCAGCACCTTCGGGATCAGGTACTCGTACATCTTGATGTAATCACTGTAGCGGATCGGATTGTCGCACCACACCTTCTTCTCGTCGGCAAGGAACAGCTCCATCTCGTTGTTGCCGCACCACAGTCCCAAAGACGCGTGGTGGCGGATCCGCTTCACATTATCGATAAACTCCGCGGTGATATTCGCCTCGAAATCCTCCGTCAGGTCGTAGACGCAGCAGGCGAACATGAAATCCTGCCACACCACCAGTCCGGCCTCATCGCAGGCGTCGAAGAAAAAGTCGTCGGGATAATATCCGCCGCCCCAGACGCGCATCACATTGAAATTGGCATCCTTCGCCGCGGCGATGAATTTTCTGGTCTTTTCCGCGTCCACACGGGCAACCAGGCTGTCCATCGGGATATAGTCGGCGCCTGCGCCGAAGAACGGCACGCCGTTGACTTCATGGGCAAAGGTCTCCCCGTACCGGTCTTTGACACGGTGCATGGTCATGGTGCGCAGACCGATCCGGCGCTGCCAGGTATCAAGGACACGGACGCCAGCGTTAGACTCGCTTCGTGTATCTGTCCGGCTTTCGGCTTCCGTGCATCCGGCTGATTCACCGGCACCCGGACATCCGCTCTCCTGCAGCTCCACCCGCACCGTATAAAGCGGCTGTGCGCCAAGACCGTTAGGCCACCAAAGCTGCGGCTCCTCAATCACGATCTCCGACGGACTGTCAGTATAAACCGTTTCACGGCCGTTCGGGTCTGTCAGAGTCACGCGGTAAGTAAATGCAGCCGCAGCTGATACAGGAACTGCCCCGGCCGCAGCGCCGGCTGTCTCCGTCTCCACCGTCAGCGCAAGCCGCACCTTTCCATCTTCATGCTTCTGCTCGATATAAACGCTGTCGATCCGCGCTTTCTCGATCCCAAGCAGACTGACCGGGCGGTAAAGCCCCATGTCCGGGATCCGCGGAGCCCAGTCCCAGCCGAACATGCAGTGGGCCTTCCGAAGCCGCGGCATCCCTTTCATTCCGTTGGCGTCGCCGGGGATCGGATTCTCCTCATAGCTTTCGGCAATGAATCTCGTCGGGGAATGGAACACGATATGAAGTTCGTTCCCGTCCGGCCTAAGAAGCCCTTTCACCGGGAATTCCCAGACCCGGTGCATATTCCTCGCCTCTCCCACTATTTGGCCGTTCAGCATGATCGTAGCCAGCGTGTCGATGCCGTCAAAATGCAGCAGCACCTCGTCGCAGCCCAGCAGCTCCTCCGACACGCCGAACACAGTGCGGTACTCGTAGTCCCGGTCGCTTAAGGGCAGCGTCTTAAGCTCGTTGTCCCGATAGAAGGGATCCTCGATCCGCCCGTTCTTCAGAAGATCCAGAAAAACGCTTCCGGGCACCGCGGCGCTCAGATATTCTCCCTCGCCGCATTCCCGCATCTGCCAGCCTTCATTCAGTAATTGTTTCTGCATAATCCTCTCTCCGTTCTGATATGTAAAATCTGTCTTTCCAACGACAAATGCGCCGGATGGCCGCTCGCTTACGCATTCAGTCAGCGATGGAGACCGTCAGGCAGCTCACCTTCTGTCCGGTCAATGCCGCCGACCGCGCGTCCGGCCCCTGGCCGCCCACATAGACAAGCGCTTCGCCGTTGTGAATATGGAAATGTCCTTCTTCATCGTAAAGCCCGAACGCCTCCTTTGGAAGAGTGATCGTCACTTCTTTCTCTCCGCCGGCTTCCAGGCGCACCTTCCGGATCCCCTTCAGCTGGGCGTTGGGCGTGTCTTCGCCGGGAATCTTTACATAGACCTGAACCGTTTCCGCGCCGGAGACGGTGCCGGTATTCTTTACCAGAGCATGGATCGTCACCGCGGCATCGTTTCCGGCCGGGCATCCGCTTCCCGCCGCATCCGGACAGCGATCTGCCGTCTCCGAATGATCCGAAGCCGCCTCCGCGTAAACCTTCTCATACGAGAAGCCCGTGTACGACAGCCCGTACCCGAAAGGATACAGCGCCTCGTTCTTCATATACCGGTAGGTCCGCCCCTTCATGCTGTAGTCCTCAAAGTCCGGCAGCACATCGTCCTTATGGTAGAAAGTCACCGGCAGCTTCCCCTCCGGACATTTCTCCCCGAACAGGAGCTTCGCGATGGCCCGTCCGCCGCAGGCGCCCGGATACCATCCCTGCAGGATCGCGGGAACATGATCCTGCGCCCAGTCCACGGCCAGCGCGCTTCCGGACAGAAGCACGAGGATCACAGGCTTGCCGCTTTCGCAGGCCGCCTTAAGGACTTCTTCCTGAAGTCCGGGCAGGTTCAGATCCGGCTTATCGCCGCTGCCGTACTCATTGTTGGCGTCGCCCTCCTCGCCCTCGATGCTGGCGTCAAGTCCCAGACAGACCACGACCACGTCGCTGCAGTCGCAGACGCCCTTCACCTCGCTCATCCGGTCGTTGGCGGCCGCCAGCCCGCTGGTCCGGTCCTTATACAGATGGCACCCTTCCGAGTACATGACCCGGGCACGGTCCCCGACATAGTCCTGGATCCCCTCCAGGACTGTCCAGTAATGGGACGCGGTTCCTTCATAATTGCCCACCAGCGCCCTGCGGCTGTCCGCGTTGGGGCCGATGACGCCGATGGTCTTTATCTTCGAGAGATCCAGCGGCAGCAGGCCGGCTTCATTTTTCAGAAGCACCACACAGCGGGCGGCAGCCTCTTCATTCAGCCTCCGCATCGGTTCGCTGTCGACCACCGTATAGGGGATCCGGTCAAACGGATTCTCTTCCTTCCGGTCCAGCACGCCCAGTTTGATCCGGGTCATAAAGAGCCGTTCCACCGCCTCGTCGATGCGCTTCTCGGATACTTTGCCCTCTTCCACCGCCTGCTTCAGGAAATAGAACATTTTCCCGCAGTTTAAGTCGCAGCCGTTCTCCATCGCCATCGCCGCGGCATCTTTGTAAGTGGCGGCGATATGATGGCCGTCGCAGATATCCTGAATCGCGCCGCAGTCGCTGACAAAATGTCCCTCAAAGCCAAACTCGCCGCGGATGATCTCCTCGATCAGCTCATGGTTGGCGCAGCAGGGCACGCCGTTGACACGGTTATACGCTCCCATCACCGCCTCCACCCGGCCTTCCTGGACGCAGGCCTTGAAAGCCGGCAGATACGTCTCATAGAGAGCCTGCCTGCTGACAACAGCGTCAAAGCCGTGCCTTACGCCCTCCGGTCCGCTGTGGGCAGCCAGATGCTTGGCGCAGGCCGCCGCCTTTAAGTATTTCTCATCATGGCCCTGGATCCCTTTCACGAACCTGACTCCCATGCGGGAAGTCAGATACGGATCCTCCCCAAACGTCTCATGGCCCCTGCCCCATCTCGGATCTCTGAAAATGTTCACATTCGGGGACCAGAAGGTCAGTCCTTTATAGATATCCGTGTCGTCTTTGGCCTGCTGGAGGTTGAATTTGCCCCTGGCTTCCGTGGAGATCGCATCGGCGACCTCCTCGATCAGATCCTCGTCAAAAGTTGCCGCCAGACCGATGGACTGGGGAAATACCGTCGCCACGCCCGCGCGGGCCACGCCGTGAAGCGCCTCGTTCCACCAGTTATAGGCCTTCACGCCCAGCCGCTCTACCGCCGGTGCGTTAAAGAGCGTCTGAAAGACCTTCTCTTCCAGACTCATCTGACTGACAAGCGCTTTCGCACGCTCGCGGTACTGCTCCAGAAGTTCCTTGTTCTCTGTCAATTCCATATGCCTCTGCCTCCAACCAGATCATTCATTTCTTCGTTATTTATACCATACATTCCGCAAATAATCCATACCCTGTTTTATTACTGTACGCGAACAATATCGAAGCTGATATCCCTCACAATGCAAATACGGACAAAACGCCGCTGTCTGACGACCTGTTCCACAAAAATACGAACAGGACGTCACCGGCGTCCTGCTCGCATGGAAACACCAGGGGACAATGCCGCGCAGCGCACGGCATCGCCCCCTGAGTATACAGCAAATTTGAAACATTCCGCATCAATCTCCGCCAAGACCGCTTCTGGCAGCGCCCTGTACGAAACGCTTCTGCACGAAGCAGTACAGGATGATCAACGGCAGTACGACTAACAGCGAGCAGGCTGAGATAACGGCCGTCTGCACATACGGGTTGGACGGGTCGATCTGGGACAGCCACGCCGAATTGGACTTGGCCGCCGTGTCGATGCTCCAGCGGATATTAGCCTGCAGCGAGCTGTAATGATAGGCCAGGTTATACTGGCTGGGATTCAGCAGGCTGGAGTAATAGGTATCGGTATAGTTCCAGAGGAAGCTCAGAACCGATACAGTCAGGATGGAACCGGACATACTGGGCATCACGATCCTAAAGAACGTGGTCAGGAATCCGGCGCCGTCCACATGAGCGGCCTCCTCAACCGAGATCGGAAGGCCACGGATGCCCTGGCGCAGGAAGTAGATATAC
>CANQFR010000184.1 GCA_947599905.1 uncultured Lachnospiraceae bacterium | reverse complement strand
CGGTCATCAGATATCTTTGCGTGAAGCAGAACGCATAAGAAAGAGTGTGATCATATGAACAGAGTTATCCTGATGGGCAGATTAACCAGAGATCCGGAAGTTCGCTATTCTCAGGGAGAGCGTTCCATGGCGATTGCCAGGTACACCCTCGCGGTGGATCGCAGGGGCCGCAGAAACCAGAACCAGGATGGCGGAGACCAGCAGCAGACAGCGGATTTTATCCCGTGCGTTGCATTTGACCGGGCGGGTGAGTTTGCGGAGAAGTATTTCCGTCAGGGCATGAGGGTTCTCGTGTCCGGCCGGATTCAGACCGGAAGTTATACCAACAGGGATGGACAGAAAGTTTATACCACGGAAGTTATCGTGGATGATCAGGAGTTTGCGGACAGCAAGAATTCGAACGCGGGCGGCGACAGTTACGCCGGAGGCGGTAACTATGGCGGCGGCAATTACGGCGGCGGTTACCAGCAGCCCTCCAGACCTGCTCCTGAAAGCGCGATCGGCGATGGGTTTATGAACATCCCGGACGGCGTTGAGGATGAAGGCCTGCCGTTCAACTAGGCAGCAGCCAGTCGGCCCGACAGGCCGGCGACGAATCGATGGAAGGAACGCGTTTCGGACGCGATAGCTGCCGGCTGAGCCGGCGGCAGAGACTGATAAAACAGGCGCATATGATCGATGCGCGAACCGCTGTATTTCCAGGCGGCAAACTGAGACAGGAGGTAATTATCATGGCATTCAATAAAACTGACAAGCCGGCTGACGGCGCGAAGGTCAGAAGAAACGGCCCGATCCGCAGAAGGAAGAAAGTATGCGTTTTCTGCGGCGAGAAGAACGGTGAGATCGATTACAAGGATACGAACAAGCTGAAGAGATACGTTTCCGAGCGCGGCAAGATCCTTCCGAGGAGAATCACCGGCAACTGCGCGAAGCACCAGAGAGCGCTGACTGTGGCGATCAAGAGAGCCCGTCACATCGCCCTGATGCCGTATACCTGCGACTAATTGCAGGGATGCATTGTAATAGCGGAATATGGACGCCCCGGGTAGTATTTCCGGGGCGTTAGTTATTATGTCAGTATGTGAAAAGAGTGCCGGTCGTATTGGAAAGGCAGCCGCGCTGCAATAGGGGGGAGAAATGCTATGAAGAACAGATGGAAACGATTGCCTGTACTGCTTCTGACCATGCTCCTGCCGGCTGCTCTGGCGGCCTGCGGAAGGAAGAACAGTATGACGGATACGGACGGTTTTGCCGGCGGCGTGGGGGAACTGGCGCTGGCAGCAGTATCGGCGACCGGTCGTGATTCTGAGCGGCTGACGCAGTTGGACACGGAGACGGCGGCAGCCTATGTGACCAATGTATACGGGATTGCCGGTGAGAATTGGAAGGATTGTGCAATCTATCAGAGCTCGTCCGCTGAAGTTTATGAGGTGGGCGTGCTGGAACTGTCGGATGATGCGGATGCGGATGCGGTGGTGGAAGCTTTGGAGCGGTATATCCGTGGCCGGGAAGGGGATTTTACCGGTTATGCACCCGATCAGGCGGCAATCGCTGCGGGGGCGCTCGCCGTGGCAGAGAACGGGTACGCGGCAGTGTTGATCTGTGAAGAGGCGGAACCGGCGCGACTGGCGTTTCTGGGGCTTCTTCGGGGAGAGACGGAGGCGGAATCTACCGCGCTGATTTCTCCTGAGACAGAAATTGATGCGGAGTTTTCGGAACAGTCCGCGTCCGTCGGAGAGAGCGGTTCAGATTCATTTGATCGGCTTGTGCCTGCCGTAGAGAACGATACGGAAGCTGCCGAACAGTCCGCGTCCGTCGGAGAGAGCAGTTCAGCTTCATCTGATTGGCCTGTGCCTGCCGGAGAGAAGAAGCCGGAAACGGCTGAACAGTCTGCAGCCGCCGAGGAGAATTTGGGAACATCTCCGGAAAACGGGGAGCCGCCCCGGGATCCGAAGACCGGCCGCATTCTTTTCACGGATCCGGAGAAAAATGATATGACGGTTTACGACACCGCTGCCATCTTGGAAGCGTGGAGAAAGAGGGATGCTTCCGGACTTGATACGTACGACAGGGCTGTTTACGACGCGGCGGAGGCGGTTCTCGCACAGGTTCTCACGGATGATATGAGCGATTTGGAGAAGGAGCAGGCAATTTATGCCTGGGTGACATGGAATGTCGTTTACGACTGGAGTATGACGGATCCGAAGGTTGAAACAGGGCGTGACAGTTTTACGCCTTACGGCGGTCTGGTGAACCGGCAGGCAGTTTGTCTGGGACTTGCGTCCACGTTCCAGCTGCTGATGAATATGGCGGATTTTGAATGTATTACTGTCGTGGGTGCTGCCTTTGAAAGCACAGAAGATCACGCCTGGAATATGGTGCGGCTGGACGGCGCATGGGTCTGCGTTGATCCCACCTGGGATATTCGTTCTTCCCGAACGACTGATCCGGAATGGACACACTGGGATCCCGACGTCTGGGAATACTTCAATGTCAGCAGTGATTATATGGCCGCGACCGACCATCAGTGGGATTACGGCGTGGTTCCGGAGACATAATATACAAATCGTGATGTGAAATACATAGAAACAGAGAAAACCGGCGGCCTGCAACCGCCGGTTGACACATTTCCAAGTCCGCTTTCTTGCCTGCAACCCGGGATTCTGTTAAATTTGCGATATGACAGAGACAGGGCGTTTCTGCTTTCGAAGCAGCAGCCGGAATCGGCGTTGCGACAGCCAGAGCAAGCAGCAGCTGGAATCGAAGAAGTCGGACGGCGCGGGCACAAAGCAGCGCGTTTCTGTCAAATAAAGGCAAAACGGAGGGAATGAAAGTGATATTAGCGGAAAAGATCATGAATCTGCGCAAGAAAAGCGGCTGGTCGCAGGAGGAACTGGCGGCGAAGCTGAACGTGTCGCGGCAGTCGGTGTCTAAATGGGAGAGTACCATGTCGGTGCCGGAATTGGATAAGATCCTGCAGATGAGCCGGATCTTCGAGGTCAGCACCGATTATCTTCTGAAGGACGAGAATGAGACAGAGGACTTCGCGCCTGTGCCGGCCGGCGCGCAGGGACTTGCGGCGGAGGATAAGCCGCTCCGTCGGGTGAGTATGGAAGAGGCGAGGGCATTTATCAGCGTGCAGCAGCAGGCGGCGGGGAAGATCGCCTTTGGTGTGGTACTGTGCATTCTGTCCCCGGTGGTGCTGATCCTTCTCGGAGGTCTGGCGGAGAATCCGCAGTACGGCCTGAGACTCCCGGAAAACGCGGCCGGAGGCATCGGCGTGATTGTATTGCTTTTAATGGTGGCGGGCGCGGTGGCGATCTTCATTTTCTGGAATACGCGTCTTGAACGGTATGAATATCTGGAAAAGGAGAATTTCGATCTGGAATACGGCGTGGCCGGCATGGCGCGGGAAGGGCTGGAGGCGGAGACGCCCGGATGTACCCGCAGGATTATCGCGGGCGTAACGCTGTGCATCCTGAGCGCGGCGCCGCTCTTGCTGACAGCCATTCTCACGGAAAATGAACTGGCGATTCTGATCTGCGTCGACGTACTGCTGGTACTGGTGGCCGCGGCGGTCTATCTGTTCGTGACGGCGGGGATGCACCGGGAAATGTATCAGAAGCTGCTCCAGGAAGGGGAATACACCGCCAGGAATAAAGGCCTGAATAAGCTTGTGGAGAAGGTCGGCGCGATCTACTGGCCGCTGATGCTGGCGCTCTATCTGTGGTGGAGCTTCTCCGGGTTCACCTATGTGGAGGGAGCTGGAATCGAGCGGACAGGCGCAATCTGGGGCGTCAGCTGGGTCATCTGGCCTGTGGCTGGAGTGATCTTCGGAGCGATCGCCGGTGTGTGTCGGCTGGTGAAGAAGGAACAGAGGTAGGCGGAAGGTCTGCCGAGAGTGGATTTCTGTATTATGTTAATATACTGCAAGCAGGGCGCCACTGGCGCCCTGCTTGCCTGCATGGAAATACTTGCATGGAAATAGAAAACCGATGCCGCGAAATAAGCGGCGGTCAATGGTCAGGGGTGTACGGGGAAGAAGCAGCTACATATATCGGTACTTCTTTCGCAGCGCCAACAGGAATATCATCGACACCGCGAACGAGCACACCTCCGCTGCCACGTCCGCCAGCCAGATTGACACCGGCCGCATGACCGCCATGCCGGCGAGGGAGATGGCGATGCCCGAAATCAGCGTGGCCAGGATCATCATGGTGAAATATTCATTGGCTCTTTCTTTTTTCTGCTCGCCCAGAGTCATGGCCACCAGGGCGCTGCCGCCGGTGCCCAGCATGAAGCCGACGCCGCCGAAGACCATGACGAAGGGCATGATCAGGTTGATGGCGGCGAACGCCGTTTTCCCCACGAAATTCGACACGAAAAAGCCGTCCACCACGCCGTAGATGGAGGTGAACACCATCATGACGATGGACGGGAAGACGAAACGCAGCAGCTTCCGGTATGTAAAATGGTCGGACAGCTGTATCAGCGCCGC
>CANQFR010000183.1 GCA_947599905.1 uncultured Lachnospiraceae bacterium | reverse complement strand
GCCGTCTGCACCCGGCCGCGGCTCATTTTCAGCCACATCATGCCGCCGATGATCCGGTTGGCCTTTTTCTGGTTCAGCTCCCAGGCCTCGTCCAGACTCTCCGCTTTTCTGTATTCCTTAATTGAAATCATCTATGTCTCCTTCTATCGCCGGTGCTGCTATAGCGCTCCGCGCCTTTCCGCCGGGGCATCCGCCGTTGTCCAGCCGTAGAAAGAATATTCTTTCATCTGTCTGTCCCGCCTTTCTGTTCTTATCCTATCATAAATGAAGCGCCGCATAAAAACAACCCTTTTTTATTTATACTGTACCGTCGCCCGCTGCTACGCTCATAACCAGAAACCTCATTTCAGAACATATCTCCGCTCTGAAAGAGTCTCTGCATTCATCTGCCATTTCCTTACAGATTGGGGCAGATAAATTCTTCCAAAT
This sequence comes from uncultured Lachnospiraceae bacterium, assembly GCA_947599905.1. GTDB lineage: Bacteria > Bacillota > Clostridia > Lachnospirales > Lachnospiraceae > UBA3402. Next base: position 4,128 of record CANQFR010000183.1, on the reverse strand, counting down.
AAAACAGCAAATAAAACTGCATATTCTATTCTTATTGACAGATTGCAGTCCGACTGCTAGAATATCGTTGTTGTTTTGAAACTATAACGATTAGGAGATTTACTTATGAGACGAACACTTGCGATTGTACTGTCAACAGCTATGATGCTTCTGGCCGGCTGCGGCAGCGCGGGAAACAAGACTTCTACTTCCGCCGCAACAACGGCTGCGGAATCTGCTGACGCAGGGACAACTGCCGCGGAAACGGCCGAAGCCGGGGCTTCCGTTGCGGAAATCACAGAAACAGGAACTGTCAATGCAGATTCCGCTTCTGAATCATCTAATAAAGCAGGAGAAATCGGAACCGAAACCTCCGCTTCGGATAATGCTGCATCGGAAAACTCCACCGGAAATACAGTCGGCGAGACCTCGGCAAGCGTGGAAACTTCCGCCGCGGTAACCTATCCTGTAACCGTCACAGACCAGATCGGCCGCGAGGTTGTCATTGAAAAGGAACCGGAGACCCTGGTCAGCGGCTACTACATTTCCACCAGTCTGCTGATCGCGCTGGGGCTTAAGGACAAGCTGGTCGGTATCGAAGCCAAGGCGAAAAGCCGCAGCATCTACCGTTTGAGCGCCCCCGAAGTCATCGATCTGCCCAGCGTCGGTACAGCCAAGGAATTCGATCTGGAAGGCTGCGCCGCCCTCGAACCGGATCTGATCGTGCTTCCGGCCAAGCTGAAAGACGTCATTCCGTCGCTGGAAGAGCTGGGGATGACCGCCATCGCCGTGAATCCGGAGGATAAGGCGCTTCTGGAGGAAGCGGTGACTCTGCTGGGAACCGCCACGAATACAGCGGACCGCGCCAATGAGCTTCTGGCTTTCCATGATAAACAGCTGGCGCCCCTGACGGAAGCGCTGTCCGATATCGACGCCGCGTCCGCGCCCACAGTGTATCTTGCCAGCAACAGCTCCCTTCTGGCCGTAGCCGGTCCGGCCATGTACCAGAACAGCCTGATCGAGCAGGCCGCCGGCGCGAACGCGGCCGCGGAGATCACCGACGATTACTGGGCCGACATTTCCTATGAGCAGCTTCTGGCGTGGAATCCGGACTACATCATTCTGGCCGCCGACGCCGAGTACAGTGTGGACTCCGTCCTGGAGGATGAGAATCTGAAGGGCCTGAAAGCAGTCACAAACGGCAATGTATACCAGTTTCCCAACGCCATCGAGTCCTGGGACAGCCCGGTTCCCAGCAGCATCCTGGGAAGCATGTGGCTGGCCAGCGTCATTCATCCGGATCAATATCCGGCGGATGGCTGGAAACAGGCTGCAGCGGAATATTATGAGACATTTTACGGATTCACGCCGGATATGGAGAATCTGTACAGCGCGGCGGAGTGACCGGCTTTTCAGTTAAAACTCGAATATAAACTGCTTCTGCCATTCAGCTTCCGGCAGTTTATCCTGGAGTTTATGAAATACCAATAATAAAAAGAAATACTCTAAACAGCAGAGATCAAAAGCAGCAGAGAAAACAGAGGTTCAGATATGCGCACAGAGCAAAGGCAAAACACAAAACAGAATATGCATCTCTCACAGCAGAATCAGGCCAATCTGTCTGCGCATCCGGAATGCTGTCCTGATTCTGCCATGCAGCGCAGCGCCGCTCCTCTCTATCTCTCCGCTCTTCTGCTCCTTACCGCCTGCGCCGTCTCCCTGCTGGCCGGAAAATATCCGCTCTCGCCGGAGAAAATCCTCGCAGGCAACGCCATGCAGCTTCGGGTTCTCTTAACGCTTCGAATTCCGCGGACGCTCATGGCCGTCCTCGGCGGCTTCGCCTTGGGCGCGGCCGGCTTCGTGTTCCAGACCGTATTCCGCAATCCCCTGGCCGCGCCGGATATGATCGGCGTTTCCTCCGGCGCCAGCGCCGGAGCCGCTTTCGCAATCCTGTTTCTTCCGGCGTCGGCTGCCGCTGTCACGCTTTCCGCGTTCGCAGGCGGCCTGCTGGCTGTGGGAATCGCCCTTGGGTTAGCTTCCGCCGCCGGCGGATATGACGGCCGGCTGCGTCTGCGCCGATATTCACGCAGAACCGCCTCCGCCGGCAGCGGCAGTATCGTGCTGGCCGGCATCGCGGTTCATTCGCTTGCCCAGACCGTTCTCATGGTTCTGAAACTGACCGCCGACCCGGAGCGCCAACTGGCTTCCATCGAATACTGGATCATGGGCAGCTTAAACGCGATCACGCTGGGCCGGATTCCATTTTACTGCGCCGTGTGCGCCATTGGACTCGCCGGTCTCTTCCTGCTCCACCGCCAGATCATTCTGCTGTCGGTGGACGAGGCGGAAGCCCGGATGCTCGGCGTACCCGTCGGGCGTATGCGCCTGCTGATCCTGCTGCTGGCCACCCTGGTGGTCGCCTCCGTGATCAGCGTCACCGGCGTCATCAGCTTCATCGGCCTGCTGGCCCCGCACATCGCCCGGCTTCTGACGCGCGACAACCGGCTTCACACGCTGACCTTAAGCGGACTGCTGGGCGGCATTCTTCTGACCGCCGCCGACATTCTGGCCCGCACCGCGGCTGCGTCTGAACTGCCGGTGAGTATTTTCACATCACTTCTGGGCGCGCCATTTTTACTGTATCTGATCATGGGCGGAAATGGAGGCGAACGCCATGACTGCTGACACAGACTGGAATTTCACATCCGATACCCTTCACCGGCAGACGACCGCCTCACCGTTTCGGATAAATTATTCTCCGACGCAGGTTTCAGCTTCCGGCTCCGACGCCACGTCAGCGGAATCTCATGTCTGCCTTCAGGTATCCTCCTTAAGCGCCGGCTACGGCCAGTCCCGGATCCTGAAGGACGTCTCTTTCTGCGCGAAACAGGGCGAGATCACCGGCCTTCTGGGCCCCAACGGCTGCGGCAAGACGACGCTTCTGCGGGCGCTCTGCCGCCAGCTTCCATTTACCGGCTCCTGCTGCTTAAACGGCCGGCCTCTGGAGCAGCTGACTTCCCGCCAGCTGGCGAGACAGATCAGCTACATTCCCCAGCGCAGCGGTATCGCCATCTCCATGCCGGTGACCGACGTGGTTCTGATGGGCTTTAATCCGGTACTCGGACTTCTGGAACAGCCGTCCCGCGCACAAAAAGTAAAAGCCCGCGGGGCGCTTCACGCCGTGGGCCTGGAATCTTACGCCGGACAGGATTACCTGACGCTCAGCGAGGGACAAAAGCAGCTCTGCATCCTGGCACGTACCATCGTGGAAGACGCTTCCCTGCTCCTTCTGGACGAACCGGAAAGTTCGCTGGATTTCCCGCACCGGCACCGGATTATGGAACTGCTGACAGAGATCATCCGCGGGCAGGATTCATCCTGCGCCGACGGCAATCAATTAAACGAAGTCCACCGCAATCAGCGAACGCTCTTTCCCGGCAAAGCCGCCCTTGTCACGCTGCACGACCCGCAGCTGGCCCTGGAATACTGCGGCCGCCTGGTACTCTTAAAGGACGGCGTCTGCACCGCGATTCTGCATCCCGCGACGGACAGTCTCACCGATATGGAAGCCGCGCTGTCCGAGGTCTACGGTCCCGTCCGACTCCGCGCCATCGAAGAAAACGGAGGCCGCAGCCTCATCCTGCTGCCGCGCGCCTGAATTTCTTTCCTGCAGGCTCACCATACTGGAAGAAGCCTCGTCATGCTTTCGGGTTTCATTCCCAGCCGTCTGCCCAGCCGGGCAAACGTTTTTTCAAAACCCGCTGCAGGAATTCGGCGTCAGGCGGTTCATTTCCCGGCCTTCCATTTCCGCTATCGCATTTACAAACAGATCCCGGATCGTATCGTCCGGATAAGCGCCAAGCAGCTTTATATTCTCATTGCTGATGCTTCCCCCGGCCATCTCGGCGTGCCCGCCGCCATTCCCGTACCCCTTAAGGATCCGGTTGATCAGCATTCCCGCGTGAACAGAGGACAGCTCCGAACGCACGGAAAACTTGATCTCCTTCGCCCGGTACGAATAGATCACGGCAATCTCCACCTCCTCCAGACTGAGGATGAAATCCGCAACCAGTGCGATCAGGGAATCCGGACATTCAAAAGGAATCGCGGCAATGCCCACCTTATCATATACCCGGATATTCTCGATCG
>CANQFR010000182.1 GCA_947599905.1 uncultured Lachnospiraceae bacterium | reverse complement strand
TGGACGATGGTATTTCTCCAGTTGTACAGAAGATCCACAATAGGGGCGAAATTCCAGTTGGAACCGATAGCCATAGCCTCGATACCGCCCACTTTCGCCGCCTGATAGGCACACTCCGGATCGCGGCTGGCCGCTGTGGCCGCTCCGCAGGATATGTAGGTGCCTCCGCCGACTCCTCCGTTGCCGCCCGCCTCGCAGTTGGACGCAATCAAAAGAGGAATCCTGCTTTCCTTCTGGAAGCAGTTGTTCTGCTCCCACAGCCGGTCCGCCGGCATGTTGCGGTAGCGCAGGGCGCCGGGATGATAGGTCTCCACTACATGTCTGATGTCTTCCGGCTTATCACTGGCTACCATATTGACAAACAGCTGGCCTACCTTCTCTTCATCCGTCATACCGGCAATGGTGTCCATGACCCATTTGACCCCCTCATCGTCCAGATAATAGGGTTTCGCTTTTAAATCGACCATCTCGTATCCTCCTTCTCTTTTATTTACAGGCCTGTCTTTCTTTCAGTATAATTCTGCTTTCCGCCGCTGTCAAGTGACGCTCACTTTTTGAAATATTTGTGAAAAATGTCGTGACTGGGGTTATTCTTTATGGTATACTATGGTAACATTGATAATATACTATTTTGCTTTATCGGAGAAGGAGTCGCAAACGCCATGAAACTGATATCCTGGAACGTGAACGGCCTGCGCGCCTGTGTGGGCAAGGGATTTCTGGATTTTGTGAAGGAAGCGGATGCGGACGTGTTCTGCATCCAGGAGAGCAAGCTGCAGGCGGGGCAGATCGAGTTGCCGCTTGAGGGCTATCACCAGTACTGGAATTACGCGGAGAAGAAGGGATACTCGGGGACGGCCCTCTTTACGAAAACGGAACCGCTTTCCGTGACCTACGGCATCGGCGTGGAAGAACATGACCACGAAGGGCGTGTGATTGCAGCGGAGTTTGAGGACTTCTATGTGGTCACCTGCTATACGCCCAATTCCCAGGAGGGACTGACGCGGCTTGATTACCGCATGACCTGGGAGGACGCGTTTCTGGCTTACTTAAAGGGACTCGAACAGAAGAAACCGGTGATTTTCTGCGGCGATCTGAATGTGGCGCATGAGGAGATCGATCTGAAGAACCCGAAGAGCAACCGCAAGAACGCCGGATTTACGGATCAGGAGAGAGGAAAGTTCTCAACGCTTCTGGAGGCGGGATTTATCGATACGTTCCGGTATTTCTACCCGGACCAGGAAGGGATTTATTCCTGGTGGTCGTACCGGTTTAAGGCCCGTGAGAAGAATATTGGGTGGCGCATCGACTATTTCTGCGTGTCAGAATGCCTGAAGGACAGGCTTAAGAGCGCGTCGATCCATACGGAGGTGTACGGGTCGGATCATTGCCCGGTGGAACTGGTGGTGTCGTAGGTACAGGACAGAGAAATATGTCTGTCAGGTTTTGTGGGGGAGAAGGAGAGTGTTCATGAAGCAGTTTAGGGTGTTGGCCGGTGAACCGGGGAACTGCCCCATGGGACTTACCGTGGCGAAGAACCGGGTGTATGCGTCTGTGATCTGGGCGGGCGAAAGCTGCAGTCTGGTGATTTTCAGGTGCGGTGAAGAGAAGCCGTGGCAGACAATTCCCATGGATCCGCGGGAGCGGATGGGCGATGTCTGGAAGGTGGTGCTTGAGTATAACGGCACTTTGCCGCGGGATCTGGAGTATTGCTTTGAGGCGGACGGGCAAATGATGGCGGATCCCTGCGGACGGGCCATGCGCGGCTGGGAAGACTGGGGCGAGCCGGAGCATATGAAGCGGCTGCTGCGTTCGCCGGTGAAGATCGATGATTTTGACTGGGAGGATGACCAGCGGCCGGAGATTCCGATGGAGGACTGCGTGATCTACCGCGTGCATACGCGGGGATTTACGAAGCATAATACTTCCGGCGTGCGGGATAAGGGGACATTTTCCGCGGTAGTCAGGAAGATCCCGTATATGAAGGGGTTGGGCGTTACTACGGTGGAACTGATGCCGGTGACGGAGTTTCAGGAGGTCATTACGCAGGACGGGCAGGGCCCGTTTACGCGGACCACATTTACCGGGCGGCTGAATTACTGGGGCTACGCGGATGGCTTTTATTTCGCGCCGAAGGCGGCTTACAGCGCCGGGAAGCGTAAGGATCCGGTGCGGGAACTGAAGAATCTGGTGAAGGAACTGCACGCAAACGGCATGGAACTGGTGATCGAACTGTTCTTTAACGGTACGGAGAGCTCGTCGTTCGTGCTGGACGTGGTGCGCTACTGGGTGAAGGAATTCCATCTCGACGGCGTCCATCTGGTGGGAAATGTACCGGCGGCGCTGGTTGGCGGCGATCCGTACTTAAGCAGCGTGAAGCTGTTCGCCAACAACTGGGACGGCGTGGACGGGGCCGGATGGCGGAAGCGCAAATATATCGGGATCCCGATGAAGGATGACGGCGGCCTGACGCCAGGCGGTATGCGTCCGGGGGTGAAAGCTGCAGTGGTATCCGGGAAGACATCGGCTGAAACTGCGGAGAAACAGCCGCCGAAATCGCTGGATTTCCACATTCCCGGCCCGGGCAGCACCCCTGCTCCCGCGCGGATCGGTCTGCCCCGCCGCCTTGTGGAATATAACGACGGTTTCGAGCAGGACATGCGGCGTTTCCTGAAGGGCGACGAGGGTATGCTCCGTACGGTCATGGACCGTATCATCCGGAATCCGAAGGATAAGGGCGTCGTCAATTACATGGCCCACACCAACGGATTTACGCTGATGGACATGGTCTCCTACGATCGCAAGCACAATGAGGCCAACGGTGAGAACAATCAGGACGGCACGGATTACAATCTCAGCTGGAACTGCGGTGAGGAGGGCCCGACCCGCAAAAAGAAGATCGCGGAGCTCAGGAGGAAGCAGCTGCGCAACGCCATGCTCCTGTTGTTTTTGAGCCAGGGCACGCCGCTTCTGGAGTCCGGCGACGAATTCGGCCACACCAAGGGCGGCAATAATAACTCCTACTGCCAGGACAACGCGGTTTCCTGGCTCAACTGGAGCCAGCTGCGCAGCAATAAAGCGATCTATGAATTCGCGAAGCAGGCCATCGCCTTCCGCAGGGCTCATCCGGTACTTCATATGGCGGAGCAGCCGAAGCTGATGGATCATCTGGCCTGCGGATGCCCGGATGTGTCGTTCCACGGCGTCAACGCCTGGTATCCGGAGTTTGAGCATTTCCGGCGGCAGCTGGGCGTGCTGTACTGCGGATCGTACGGGGAAAAGGCGGACGGCAGCCCGGACGATACCATTTTCGTCATGTATAATATGCACTGGGAACCGTGTGAATTCGCGATGCCGAACCTGCCGAAGGACAGACAGTGGTTCGCGGCCATGGATACGGCCCGGAAGGATGTGAACGGCTTCTGGGCACCAGGTGAGGAACCGCTTCTGGAAGACCAGAAGACGTATCCGGTGGACGCGCGGTCCATCGTGGTATTGGTCGGCAAGACGGTGGAGGCGGAGCCGAAGCGGAAGCGCGCGGCGAAGCCGGGGGCGCCGCGGAGGAAGACAGCAGAGCCGGAGAGCCCGACAGAAACAGAATACCTGGCAAAGCCTGAGAATCCGGCAGAAGCGGAAAGTCCGACAAAGCCGGAGAGTCCGGCAGGAGTAAAAAAGCCGGCAGAAGATTTGTCCGGCAGCATTACTGCTGGGTCAGGGGAAACCTCTTAGACGTTTAACTGCTTAGCAGTCAAGTGATGCGCGGGAAGAGGGAATACTGTCTATCAGGACAAAAATAAACAGGATCGAGGGATATTTATCATGAAGAAATATGACTACGTCATCGTCGGCGCCGGCCTCTTCGGCGGCGTATGGGCCTATATGGCCCGGCAGGCGGGGAAGACCTGCCTGGTGGTGGAGAAGAGGAGCCATCTGGGCGGTAATATTTACTGTGAGGATGTGGAAGGGATCCACGTTCATAAGTACGGCGCTCACATTTTCCATACGAGTAATCGCCGGGTCTGGGATTTTGTGAACAGCCTGGCCGAGTTCAATCGCTACACCAACAGCCCGGTGGCCAATTATAAGGGCGAGATGTATAACATGCCCTTTAACATGAATACCTTCAGCAAGATGTGGGGGATCTCCACGCCGCAGCAGGCGCGGGTTATCATCGACGAGCAGAAGGGCAGCGTTACCGGAGAACCGCGGAATCTGGAGGAGCAGGCCATCAGCCTGGTGGGCCGGGACATTTATGAGAAACTGGTCAAGGGCTACACCGAGAAACAGTGGGGCCGCGACTGTAAGGATTTGCCTGCGTTCATCATTAAGCGTCTGCCGGTCCGCTATACCTACGACAACAACTATTTCAACGATCTCTACCAGGGCATTCCCATCGGCGGTTACAATGTGATCGTGGAGAAGCTGTTTGAGGGCTGCGACGTGGAGCTGGGCGCGGATTATCTGGAGAACCGGGAGAAGTACGACGCGCTGGGCGAGACCGTGGTCTATACCGGAACGATTGATTCTTACTATGGCTATCGCTATGGCAAGCTGGAATACCGCAGCCTGCGGTTCGAGTCGGAGGTTCTGGATACGGACAATTACCAGGG
>CANQFR010000181.1 GCA_947599905.1 uncultured Lachnospiraceae bacterium | reverse complement strand
CTTCTGGGGTTGGGTGGGAACAGCGCAGGTCTGTGCGAATCTGCGTGTTTTTGTTGCTCTCCAATCTGGGGGAGCAACTTTTTTTCTGTGAGTGCTCCTTCTTCTGTCTGGCGAAAACTAAATATCGAAAGGAGCAGTTCCAAAATGAAACACAGAAAATTTTTGACAGCGGTCATCGCTGTCATGCTGTCGTGCGCGCTTGCGGCGTGCGGCGGTCAGACAGGGACACAGCAGACGACGGAGGCGGCTGCAGCAGAGGCGGCAGCGGAGACCGCGGCGTCTGCGCAGATCACAGCAGAAGAGGTCACAAAAGCTGCCGCTGAAGAGACTGCGGCGGAAAACGCAGAGGCAAAGACAGAGGCGTCAGAAGAAGCGACTGAGGCCGGTACGGTATCTGCAGAGTCATCAGCGGCCGGCGAAGTATCCAGCCCTGTCACGATCACGGACATGCTGGGCCGGGAGATCACACTGGAGCAGCCGGCCACGCGGGTCGTGGCGCTGACGCCTTCCGACTGCGAGATCCTTTTTGCCATCGGCGCCGGCGATACGCTGGTGGGCCGCGGCGAATACTGCGATTACCCGGCGGAGGTGCTTGACATTCCGGCGGTGCAGTCCGGTGCTGAGACCAATATCGAGGAGATTCTGGCGCTGGAGCCGCAGCTTCTGATCATGAGCACCATGTCGCAGACCGAGGAGCAGGCCGCGCAGCTGGAGGCGGCCGGCGTCCAGGTAGTGATCAGCGATGCCCAGGACATTGCAGGCGTCTATACGGCGATTAAGATGATCGGAAAGCTGATGGGAAAGGATGAGAACGCCGCGGAAGTGATCGATAACATGAAGACCACATTTGCGGAGATCGAGGAGAAATCCACCGGCGACGGCAGTAAGACGATCTACTTCGAGGTATCGCCACTGGAGTACGGCCTTTATACGGCGGGAGCCCATACATTTATGGATGAAGTAGCCAATATGCTGGGCGTTAAGAATTGCTTCGCCGATGTGGAGGGCTGGAGCGCTATTTCCGAAGAGCAGGTGTTGGAGAGAAACCCGGATTACATCATGACGATCACTATGTACTACGGCGAGGGTCCCACGCCGGAGGAGGAAATCCTGGGCCGTGCGGGCTGGGAAAATGTGACTGCGGTGAAGAATAAGGCGATCTTAAATCTCGTGGACAACGAACTGTCCCGTCCGGCGCCGAGGCTGGCGGACGGCGCGAAGATGCTGTATGATTTCGTATACGGAGGAGACGCGAAGTAAGAGGCAGAATGAAAATGCCTGAAAATGAAGACGCTTCCGGTCAGCAGAACCGGCGCAGGATGGGAGCAGTTATGAGATTACGGCCAGATAGATTTTCTCTCATAGAGTTTGTGATTTTTGCCGCGGTAACTTTCGCGGTGCTCTGTCTCTGCGTCTGTATCGGAAGCGTCAGCATTCCGCTTACGGATACCCTGTCCGTGATATGGGATGGGGTACGGTATCACTTGGGGAGACTTGGCATGGCGGTGATCTATGCGGTGTCGGGGAGCGGCGCAGAGGCAGTTGGCGGTGCAGGCACAGTGCCGGGAGGTGTCAGTACAACGGTCGAAAGTACAGGAGCGGCGATAAGCGGCGGGACCGGTGTTCTGGCATCGTGGCTTGCGGCGAAGCCGGAAGGCCTGCAGGCCTCGATCATCCTGTCGGTCCGCCTGCCGCGGGTACTCTGCGTCGCCATGACCGGTGCCGCCTTGGCGCTGGCCGGCGGCGCCATGCAGGGACTTCTGAAGAATCCGCTGGCCGACGGTTCCACGCTGGGGGTGTCCTCCGGGGCGGCGCTGGGGGCGGTGATCGCCATTGCTTTTGGCGTCCGCTTTCCGGGACTGCCGTTCGCGGGAACCATGGTCATGGCGATTTTGTTTGCGTTTCTGTCGCTGATATTGATCCTGACACTGGCGTACCGGCTGGATTATTCGCTGGCCACCAACACAATCATTCTGATCGGCGTTATATTTTCCATGTTCGTATCCAGCCTGATGAATATTATCGTGACGTTCGCGGCGGACCGGATCCAGCATATCACGTTCTGGACCATGGGGAGTCTGCAGGGCGCCAGTTACCAGAACGCGCTGGTGCTTCTGGGAGCGCTGGTGATCTGCGGAAGTGTGCTTCTGCGGCATGCGCAGGAACTGAACGCGTTCGCCATCGGTGAGGACAATGCCCGCCATATCGGCGTGGATGTGCGGCGCGTGAAGCTGGTCATCCTGGTCACGGTGTCGGGGCTGATCGGCGTCTGCGTGTCCATCGGCGGAAGCATCGGATTCGTGGGGCTGGTGACGCCCCACATCGTGCGGATGCTGGTGGGGCCGAACCACCGGCGGCTTTTGCCGGCGTCGCTGTTCGGCGGCGCGGTGTTTCTGATGCTGGCGGATCTGGCCGCCCGGACATTGTTAAATCCGATCGAACTGCCGATTGGCGTCGTCACCAGTCTGGTGGGGGCGGTGGTGTTCGTGGTGATCTTCTATCGGTCGAGGAGACATAGTTAGTGGTGGTTATGCAATAGTAGTGCAGGCCTTGCAATATGCGGTTTGATAATGATACTTCTTGCGCCAGACCAGAGGGGTGAGGCGTGTATGAGGATGTTTTTGCAGCAGGGTATGCGGGTTGATAGTCATGTGTGGTATGACAGGGCAGTCCGAGAAGGCTGGACTGAAATAACCGGCTGGAAACAAAAATGAAGTATCAGCAAGGGATAAAAAAAGGAACTGGTTCACGGAAGGGAGGCGGCCAAATGCTTCGGGTAAATGATCTGACTGTGCGCTACGGTGATCTGACGATCGTGGATCATCTGAGTTTCACAGTGGAAGAAGGCCAGTGGCTGATGATCGTCGGCCCCAACGGCGCCGGCAAGTCCACGACGCTGAACGCGATCACCCAGGGAACAGCCTACACGGGTCAGGTTCTGTTTGAAGGTGAGGATATGAAAAAGAGAAAGGCTGCCGAGCGGGCCCGCAGTGTCGGCGTGCTGATGCAGAATCATTTCGCAGAATACGCATTTTCGGTGGAAGAAGTGGTGGGGCTGGGCCGTTATGCCTACTCTGGTTCGCGTCGGATCGCAGATAGAGACACAGCGTCTGAAAGAAAGGTGGCGGCTGTACATTTGCCGCGGCCGGCCTTCCTTGCAGGCCACAGCGATGAGGATGAACAGGCGGTGGAGAGAGCGCTTACGCTGACCGGCATGATCTCCCAGCGGAAACAGTCGATCCTCACGCTTTCCGGCGGTGAGCTGCAGAGGACATTTCTTGCCCAGGTGTTTGCTCAGGGTCCGAAACTACTTCTTCTGGACGAGCCGACGAACCATCTGGATCTGGTCTATCAGAAGCAGGTGTTCGAACTGATCGAAAAATGGCTTCAGACGCCGGGGCGGGCGGTTATTTCCGTGGTGCACGATCTGTCTCTGGCGAAAGCCTGCGCCACGAAGGTTCTGTTGATGAATCACGGCCGCAAAGTGGCCTGCGGTCCGGCGGCGGAGGTCCTTATTCCGGAGCATCTGGATCCGGTCTATCAGATGGATGTGTGCGGTTGGATGCGGCAGATGCTGGGGCAGTGGAACGGATAGAATATAGTTCTTGACAAGAAAACGGATCTATGATATTCTTTTCAGCACACAGTGTGCTAAAGGAGACATAGTGTATGGCGGAGAATGCACAGCTTATTCGTGATGAAATGAGCGAAAAGATCGTGGACGAAGCGGCCGATATTGCCCTTCGCGAAGGCGCCGGGGAAGTCACGGTGCGGAAGATCATCCGGGCGCTTGGCGTGACAAACCGGGTATTTTATAATCGTTTCCACAATGTGGAAGAGGTCCTGGGCATCGTCTATCAGGATATGGCTGTTAAAATGCGCCGCAGTATTATGGAACGGTTCGACCCGGAGGGCGATTTCTTCGGACAGATCACGGACATTGCCGCCGGTACGCTGAAGCTTTCCTATCAACTCAAGCTTGGCATGAATCAGTACGTCTTTATTCAGGACAGCGTTTCTTCGGAAAATTTCCTCTGGTGGCAGGAGCATATCCGGGAGTATATCGATCTTGGCAAGGAGAAGGGACTGCTTCGGCCGGATCTGGACTGCGAAGTTATGAGTTACGCGATCTGGTGCTTTATCCGGGGGTACAATACCGACGCTCTGGCGCGGGAGATTCCCGAGGAGGAGGCTGTGAGGGGGTTCCGGTATTCGTTCGGAATGTTTCTGGATGGGATGAAGGGATGAGGAAGCTAAAAAATCGCATGTTGCTTATAGCATATTGTCAATATGCAGGAAAAACATCGGTGAATAACAAGCCGGAAAAATCATCTGTGACATTTTTTATATATTATGGCACATCCTGTGCTGTATTATAAAGGAGGATTGATTAAAATGAATCCGTTTATCAAACTAGGCTGCCGTGCCTATCAATTCTGCTTCAAACTGGCGATCCCGGTACTGCCCTACCGCGACCCGGAGATCGTAAGAAACGCCGGCGAAGTTCCGGGGAAGCTGCAGAACCGGAAGATCAGCAGAGTTCTCATAGTTACCGACGCGGGCGTGAGGGCCGCGGGACTTTTGGAGCCGCTGGAGCGGGAACTTCATAACGCCGGGATCCGGTACGGTGTTTATGACCGTACCGTCGCGAATCCAACGGTAAAGAATGTGGAAGAGGCCCGGGCTCTCTATGTAAAGAACGGCTGCCAGG
>CANQFR010000180.1 GCA_947599905.1 uncultured Lachnospiraceae bacterium | reverse complement strand
ACATCGACGCCATGCGGTATGTGATGAACTGCGGCTGCAGGGTGCTGGCGACGGTTCACGGGGACAGCCTGGAGGATGTGGCCCGGAAGCCGGTCCTGGGAGAAATGGTTTCGGAAGGGATGTTTGACCGGTATATTGTCTTAAGCAGCCGCGACGGCGTGGGAACAGTGGAAGAGATCTGGGATGGGGATGGAAAATACCTGCATTCAAAGAACCGCGCAGAATCAGCGGACAAAAAAGAAGAACAGTAAGGAGGCCGCTTATGATCTGGTTACGGATAACAGGCTGCGTGCTGGTAACGGCGTCCTGCGGCGCTTTAGGGATCTTAAAGGCGCGGCAGTGGCAGTCCCACCGGAAGATGCTGGAAACACTGCGTCGGATGGTTTATCTCCTGCGGGGGGAGATTCTCTACGCCATGTCGCCGCTTCATGAGGCTCTGGAAAGGGTCGGCAGGAAATCGGACGGACCGGCCGCGGTCTGGTTCTGCAGGATGGCGGAGCGGCTCAGCCGGCAGGAAGGGGAGACATTTTCCAAGGTATGGAAGGAGGAACTGGACAGGCAGGCGAAGGCGATGCTTCTGTCGGCGCGGGAGCGCACGGAGCTGACGGAGTTCGGAGAGCATCTGGGATATCTGGATGTGGGAATGCAGGAGCGGACGATTGCGCTGTATCTGGAACAGCTGGATCTGTCGATTGGATTTATGAGGGAGCATGAGCAGGAGCGGACGCGGATGTGTACATGCCTGGGGATCATGGGCGGGCTGTTTCTGGCGGTGATCCTTTGCTGAGAAAAATGTTGAGCGTTTGCGGAGAATGGAAGAAGGCAGTTTGATCAGCGAGGAGATGGGTCGAAAAAAACGGTTATTTCAATGGGAAAAGGGTCAGAAGCCGGAAAGAAAACAGAAATGCGCCGGCAGAAAAAGGAGGTTCATATGGGTGTTAATCTGATATTCAGGATCGCGGCGGTGGGAATCCTGGTGTCGGTGATCTGTCAGGTATTAAAGCACAGCGGGCGGGAGGAACAGGCGTTTCTGACGAGCCTGGCAGGGCTGATTCTTGTGCTTTTCTGGATGGTGCCGTATATTTACGATCTGTTTGAGACGATCCGGGATTTGTTTTCCTTGTAAAATGGCCGCTGACGCACAATATAGGTTAAACGGATTGCTCAGGTTGCATAGGTTACATGGATTATAAGGCTAAAATGGATTTCATGGGCGGCATAATCGTGAGGACAGGAGGGCGAGAGCATGACGGTGATTTCCATTGCTGCGATCGGCATCGCGGCGGCGCTTCTGGCGACTCAGTTTAAGAGTGTGAAGGGAGAGTACGGCATTTATCTGGCAATGGCTGCAGGTCTGGTGATCTGCTTTTACTCCGCATCGAAGCTTAAGACAGTGACAGAAACATTTGCGAAGGTGATGTCGTACATACCGGTCAACAGCATCTATCTGGATACTCTTCTGAAAATGGCAGGTATCGCCTATATCGCGGAATTTGCGTCCGGAATCTGCAAGGACGCGGGCTACGGCTCGCTGGGGAACCAGATCGAGATTTTCGGCAAACTGTCGATTCTTGCGGTCAGTATGCCGATTTTGCTGGCTCTTCTGGAAACCGTGCGGAGGTTTCTGGTATGAAGGCGGACGGCTGGGGGACGTCCCGGATATGGAACTTATGCTTTTGGGTCGTTATGTTCAGTCTCTTGTGGTGTCACGAGGTGACCGGCGCGACAGCGGACAGAGCGGGGAGGGCGGAATTTCCGGCTTTCTGCCGAAAGCACGAACTCTTTTGTCAGAAAATGCTGTGGGGAGAAGCGGGACTACAGTCGGGCGAGGTCGTAGATTCCGCGGCGGAGGCTGACCCCTTCGACGCATATGCGGAGATTCTGGAGCGGCTGAATCTGAAGGAGGCCGAGGAGTACGCGCTGGCGAATCAAAGCGGCTCTGCGCTGCGTCTGACAGATATCATGGGGAAACTGGCGGAAGGCGATCTGGACGGCGTCGGGCAGGACATGCTTGCCGTGGTCCGTCAGGCGCTGCTTGCGGAGGTCAGCGAAGGCGGAAGTCTGATCGGTCAGATTCTCCTGCTGGGAATTCTGGGCGCGGTTTTTGCCAATTTCTCCAGTGTCTTTTCCGCGGGCCAGATTTCAGAGACCGGATTCTATGTGATCTATCTGCTGCTGTTTACTCTTCTGACCGCGGCTCTCGGTGAAAGCATAGCGGTGGCGGCGGAAACGGTGGGGACGATTTTGGGGTTTATGCGGGTGCTGATGCCGGCTTATTTCCTTGCGGTGGCATTTGCGGGCGGAACTGTGTCGTCGGTGGCCATGTACGAGACGGCCATGTTCGGCATGACAGTGGGCGAATGGGTACTGAATTCCGTTATGATTCCCCTGGTGCGGGTCTGGCTGATGCTGGCGCTGGCCGGCAACCTGACGAAGGAAAATGTATTTTCCAAGCTGTCAGAACTGGTGGAACAGGTCATCGGCTGGGGGATGAAGACGCTGCTGGGTCTGGTGTTGGGACTGCAGCTGACGCAGACGCTGGTACTTCCTTACGTGGATCCCCTGAAAAATGGGACTGTGAAGAAGCTGGTAGGCCTGATCCCGGGCGTAGGACAGGGAGCGGCAGCAGCGGTGCAGATGATGATGGGCGCCGGGGTGCTGATCAAGAATTCGGCGGGCGCGGCGGCGGTGGTCGTGTTGGCGGTGACGGCGGCCGTTCCGGTTGTGAAGCTTATGGTACTGACGGCGCTATATCAGTTTACGGCAGCCATATTGGAACCGGTCTGCGATAAACGGGTGCTGGCCTGTGTCGCGGCGGCGGGGAAGGGACACAAGGCGCTTCTGCGGATTGTGTTTGCGGCGGTGCTGATCTTTGTCCTGACCATTGCCATTGCGTGCGCGGGGACGAATGCGGTGTATCTGGCGTGACGCGCGGGGGACGAACGAGTTCGGTGTATCTGGCGTGACGCGCAGGGAACGAATGCGATGTATCTGGCGTGATGTGAGGAGACGGAATACAGCGGATCCGTCGTGATGTGCGGGGAGGGCTGAGCGTATCCGGCGCAATACACGAAGACGGCGAATCCGCGTTGTATCCGGCCTGAACAGCCGCATCGGGGAGAGGTGAGAGTTTGTGGCGTGGCTGTATGACTGGGTGGCGGACATCCTGTGCTTTCTGGTACTGATGAGTCTTCTCGAAGCGCTCCTTCCATCAAAAAAATATATCCGCTATATTCGTTTTTTCGCCGGGGTGGTGCTTATCCTCGTGGCGGTGCAGCCGCTTTCCGGCGGTCTGGGACTGGCGGAAGAAATTGACCGGTATTTCGGGGAGTTCACCTTCCAGACGGAGGTGCGGGATATCCGTCGGGATGTGCTTGGGATTGAGGAGGAGCGGCGGCAGCAGATGTTTGCTGCCGGGGAGGACGCCGCCGAGGCGGATGTGGAGGCAATGGTGCGGGAAGCCGGCTTCGTTCCGGTGCGGACGAAGGTGGAGATTGAAAAGGATGCGGAAGATGAGAATTATGGGGCGGTGAAGGCGGTAAGCGCGGTAGTGAGGAGAAGCGAGGCAAATATTCCGGAAGGAGAAGCCGCGGGGATGGTAGGAAAGCCGACGGGAGAGGAAGCAGGAGAAGATGCGGGAGAGGGTGCAGGACAGGGTGTAGGACAGGGAGCGGGAGAAAATGCAGGACAGGGTGCAGGACAGGGTGCGGGAGAAGATGGCGGACAAGGTGCAGGACAGGAAGCAGGAGAAGATGGCGGACAGAATGCAGGACAGGGAGCGACGGAAGCGGCAGGCCCTGAGAAGATAGCGGTGTCGACGGTGAAGATCGAGATTAGGCCGGTGGAACTGGGAGAGGCGGAACCCCCGTATATTTCCCCGCAGCAGCAGACTTCCGTCACATCCGCAGCCGCGCCAGATCTCGCGGAACTGAAAAGAAAGGTGGAACATTTCTATGAACTGGAACCCGAAGACGTGGAAATTCAACTGGAAGGGCGATAAGGAGCGATGGGTGATTCTGCTGGCTGTGGGGCTGATTTTCCTGATTCTGGCATTCCCGTCCGGGAAGAAGAATGTAACGACGCAGGGGGATTTTGATGCACAGGGGGCTGGAGGTTATAGTCCCGGGGGTACGGCAGATGTCGCCGGCGGTTACAGTGCCGGCCTCCCGGGAAGCAGCGGCGGAGATTCCCAAAACAGCAGTTTCGCAGGTAGCGCCAGCGGTTACAGCGGCAGCCTCACAGGCAGCAGCGCCGGCGATTCCGGCAGCGGCATTTCCGGTACCGCCGGTCAGAACGCCAGTCTCAGCGCCGCGTCCCTGCCGGCGGCTTCAGCGCCGAGCCTCACTTACGAGCAGCGGCTGGAAGCGCGCCTCACGGAGATTCTCTCCCATGTGGACGGCGTCGGCGAGGTGGAGGTGATGATCGTTCTCCGCACCTCCGAGGAGCGCGTCTGGTTGACAGACCGTGACACCAACACCTCTTCCACGCGTGAGACCGATTCGGGCGGCGGCAGCCGCCAGATCCAGAGTCAGGAGATCAGTGAGGAGACGGTTCTTACGGGCGGCAGCGGCAGCGCGGCCCCGGTTCTTGAGAAAGAGGTGTACCCGGAGATCAGCGGCGTCATCGTCAGCGCCGCAGGCGGCGGAAGTCCGGCGGTTCAGGCGGAAATTTCCGCGGCCGTGGAAGCATTATTCGGCGTCCCGTCTCATAAAA
>CANQFR010000179.1 GCA_947599905.1 uncultured Lachnospiraceae bacterium | reverse complement strand
CAGCAATATATTCAGTTATCAAGGTTCCTGCTAATGAGGGAACTTTTTTAAGTCCACCTTTTGACTACCCAATCATTATATGACCGCAGATACAACAAATGTACAACAAGAAGCGGGACCATTCTTCATTTTCAGTACAGAAATTTCTGAATATCAGCTATTGGAAAAAATCGGGAACTGATGTAACATAATAACAGATAAATCAGGAGGGATATCCATATGCTTTTTACCAAAAATGGTCTTGTCGAAATCCGATATTCCGCCCGCGAGCCGGAGGCCGTCCGGATCGCCGCGGTTAACTTAAAGAGCGATCTGTTCAAGGTGCTGGAAAGCAGGGTGTGTTTAAGCCGCGTCGATGCCCGAGACTGCACCGGAACACCGCAGGGTGACAGTACACTGCCAAGTACCGCTACACCGCAAAGTGCCACCTCACCGCAAAGTGCCACCTCACCGCAAAGTGCTTCCACGCCACAAAGCGCAGCTGCACCGCATAGCGCCTCCGGCGCACGGATGGCTCGCGGCAGTGGGGCGTCCTGCCAGGCCCGAATCTTCGGCGTCCAGAACGGCGCCTGCCCGATGCCGGATAATCTCCGTCTGACGGAACCGTTCGACATTAAGACAATCGTTGTAGCGACCGGGGAGAATCTTTCGTACCTGTTACCGGACGAAAGCCCCGGCGACAACTGCCGCGCGGCTGATATTTCCGCGGTCGCCGCCCTCATCCCCAACCGCAAAGAAGGCTACGTCATAACCGTGCGGGACGGCGTCCTCTATCTGTGCGGAAATGACCGCCGCGGAACCATTTACGCGGTCTACGAATTCTGCGAACGCCTCGGCGTGAGTCCCTGGTATTTCTTCGCCGACGTGCCGCCCAGACAGCGGGACAGCTTCGAACTGGCGGAAGGCTTTACCTTTATGGACTACCCTTCCGTCGAATACCGCGGCATTTTCATCAACGACGAGGAAGAGCTGGAGAAATGGGTCGTCGGCTACATGGCGGAAGAGACCATCGGCCCAAAGACCTATGCCCATATCTTCGAACTGCTGCTGCGCCTGAAATGCAACTACCTCTGGCCGGCCATGCATGTCAATTCCTTCAACGCCAACGTGGAAAACGGCGCCCTGGCCGAGAAAATGGGCGTCGTCATCGGCACTTCCCACTGCGATATGCTGATGCGCAGCAACAACCGCGAGTGGGAGCCGTGGAAGAGAAAAAAAGGTTACAACGACCTCGTCTACGACTTCTCCATCGAAGGGGAAAACCGCGAGAAACTGCTGGAGTACTGGCGCGAGAGCGTCGAACAGAATCATGATTTTGAGGTAACCTATACGCTGGGAATGCGCGGCATCCACGACTCAGGTTTCAACGCCAAGGCACTGGAAGGACTGACCGGAGACGAACTTCTGAAGGCCAGGATCGCGCTGCTCTCCGACGTCTTCCGCGCCCAGGATCAGATCCTTAAGGAAGTTCCCCACAAGGAGGCGCTCCGGATCTTCGTTCCTTACAAAGAGGTTCTTCCGCTCTACGACGGCGGCCTGAACGTACCGGACGACTACACGCTGATCTGGACCAATGACAACTACGGCTACGTTCGCCGCTACCCGGACGAGGAAGCGAAGAAGCGCCGCGGCGGCCACGGCATCTACTATCACCAGTCCTACTGGGCGCCGCCGGAATGCTCCTACCTGTTCGTCTGCACCATCCCGGCCACCCAGACCCGCTACGAACTGTCGAAAGCCTACGACAACGGCATCCGCCGTCTCTGGGTGACCAATTTCGGCGCAATCAAGCCGTTGGAGCAGCAGCTGAGCTTCTACGCTGCCCTGGCCTGGAATATCGGGAAAGAAAATGACCCCACGAAGGACGTGGTCTCCTTCCTGGCAAACTGGCTCGACCGCACCTTCTCCGGCGGTTTCGGAAGCCGCCTGGCTCCTTTGCTGACGGAATTCGACCAGGTCGTCAACATGCGCAAACTGGAGCAGATGGACAACCATGTCATCTATCAGTCGGAACGGCAGGACGACGCCGCGGGGCGAATCCATTTCCTGCGGCATGTATTCGAGGAAGCCAACGATATCTGTCGGCAGCTGCCCCGCGCGGAACAGGACGCCTTCTTCGAGATGGTCCTGATGCGCGTTCACGCGGCCTACTACACAAACGCCATGTACTACTACGCCGACAGAAGCCAGCTGATGGCGGGCCTCGGCCGGGATTCCGGGGCGGACCGCTGTTTTGATCTGTCCGAAAACTTCGACAGGGCGCGGCAGGCGCTTCTGTACTACTATAACCACATTATGGCGAACGGAAAATGGAACGGCATCGTCACGCCGGAGGATTTCCCGCCGCCGCGCACGGCCATGTATCCGGCGGCCGTGTCGCCGGGGCGGTTTGGCCGAGAACTGGCGAAAGCCGGGAGTGCGGAGGACGAATCGGTTTCCATAAATCAGGCGACTTCGCCCCAGTCCGAAGAAGCAGTTCCCGCGAGCCGGAAGAATTCGTCCCGGCCCGATGAAGCGCTCTTTGCGAACCGGGAAAATATGCCGGTATTCCGTCCGCTGCCGGTCTTCGACTGCACGAACCGGATAACGGTGGAAGCCTGCGCGGCCGCAGAACTGAGAACTGTCTCGAAAGCAGGAACGCATTCCGCATCCCTCCATGGCATCCGCATCATCCCCCATCTGGGGCGCGGCTGCGGCGATCTGGCGGAACTGTCCGACCCCGCCGCTAAGCTGACCTATGAAGTGACGCTTCTCGCAGCCGGCACCTATGCGCTGACTATCGAGCGCTACCCCTCGCTGAATTCCGTCGGCGAGATCGGCGTTACCGTAAGCCTTAACGGCCGCGTTATGAAACGCCTGATCAGCGATGCCAACGACGAACACCGCGGCTCCTGGAAGGAGAATATCCTGAATAACCGGGATTTCTTAACCCTGTCCCTCGGTATGCTTGCAGCAGGCCGGCATACGATCACATTTTCCGAAGGAACAAGATATTTTGCATTTACCAGATTTCATGTCTATGAGTGGAACGAACTGACCGACGGTGTAGACGACTGCCAGAACAGCTGGCTGCCGGGTAAATCAGGTGAACCGGCCCAACCGGCCGCCGTCCCGACGATCCGGAATCATTTCTGGCACGCTGCAGGCCAGAATCTCTGGCTGGACCATACGGGCGCGCCGGAACCGGCCGATACCGCCCGAATCATCCGGGAATTCTATCCCGGCACAGCCATACCCAAGCGGCCGCAGCCGGTACTGCCCCCTGGATACAGCGGCAACAGCGTAGCGAATGAGGATATCTACTGGTATGATCTGGCCCCGGTTTCAACCAGGCCCTCGTCCGCGGACTGCATCCGGATCCGCGTCGCAGAAGCCCTACGCCAGACTGCGCAGGCCTATACGATCGGCGCGATCCCGGACGCCTGTATCGGAATCGGTCGGAAAGAAATCTCACTTTATTTCCGGAGCCAGGACGAGATTGACCACAGCAATGCCCCGACCGGCCGTTCCTTCCCCGGTGTCTGCTACACCGTCGGCACCCCGGCAGGCAACTACACCCTGTGGCTCTGCCTCTACACGAAGGGCCTGGACGAATACTGCTTTAACGTCGCTGTCGACGGTGTTCCCCTGCTGCCGGACGCGGAATCTGCGCGGCGCCTGTGGCGCTACTCCTCCGAGAACGTGTACAAGTGGATCCCCCTGACCGGTCTCGAACTTGCCGAAGGCCCCCACACCATCACCTTCTTCTTCCATAAAGCAAGGCTCAGGCTGGAAGGAATTGTACTGTTTCGCGTCCACTATTCTTGACTAGTACAATGCGCAGTCATCGTTTTGGAAAAATATGAATATATTTCATCTAATTATTCAGAAAAATGTGTGTATACAGGCTTGAATCACTCAGAAAAATGTGTTAATCTATGATTATGGCTATGCAAAAGCCCGGAGAAAATCTATAAACACTGCCACATTTGTAAAGTAAGGACGATGATGTTATGTACCGCAGTGCAATCCGCGACCTGGTCACATGGAAGGCCAGCCCCGACCGCAAACCGCTGGTTCTGAAAGGCGCGCGTCAGGTCGGCAAAACATGGCTGATGAAGGAGTTCGGACGAACTTCCTACGAGAGCTTTGTCTACCTGAATTTTGATGAAGAAGACGAACTGAAATCCATTTTCGAAAAGAACAAGAATCCGCAGCGCATCGTCGAACTGCTGTCGTTGATCGCAGGCCGGAAGATCCTTCCCGAAAAGACGCTCCTGATTTTCGATGAGATTCAGGAATGCCCGGATGCGCTGAACGCTCTCAAATACTTCAGGGAAAATGCCAATGAATACCATGTGATCGCGGCAGGCAGCCTTCTGGGCACCCTGCTCGCTCAGCCGAAATCCTACCCGGTGGGCATGGTCAATCTGCTTGAGCTTTCTCCGATGACATTTGATGAATTTCTCGAAGCGACGGACGCGCCGTTATTTGCATACTACCAGACGATCCGGAAAAACCAGATCATTGAAGAGATCTTCCATAACCGCCTGATGGACGCCTACCGTTCCTATCTTATCATCGGAGGGATGCCGGAGTGCGTCAATTCCTGGATCCGCTACAAAGATCCGGCCCGCATCAGCCGCATCCAGCGGGAACTGCTTGAGATCTATGAAAATGATTTCTCAAAGCATAACGGCAGGATCAACAGCGGGCGCCTGCTTATGGTGTTTCGGAGC
>CANQFR010000178.1 GCA_947599905.1 uncultured Lachnospiraceae bacterium | reverse complement strand
TTTCCTGCTGTTTTCCGGAAAGGATCCTCATTTCCGCTTCTTCCTTCTTAACGGTAATGGATGAAAGGTCGAAAGGAAGCGCCGCACCGTGGTCAGACGCGTAGCGGGCGATCTGGCGCAGGACGGACATGACATCCGATACGGTCTTGGCGGAAAGACCTTTCTGCTTTCTGCCCCCGCTGGTGCGCAGCCTGCTTACATACAGTTCGACCGTCTCTCTGTTCAGACCTTCCCATTCCAGCATTCCCAGTTCCGGGATGATATACGAATACATCAGATTCCAGTATTTCATGTAAGAGGAATCCTTGATGTTGTTCCTGGCGGTATTCAGCCATTTCTCCGCGTATTCTGCCAGCGGCGTCCTGTTCCGGGCAACAGGCGGTGTTGCCATTTCGTCTGACTCGCACGCCAGAAAAAACCATTTTCCTTCGTCAATCTTTTCAATTACATACTTCTTCCCTTTCAGCAGTTCCATTTCCAGGCAATCCTTCCCCTTCTGTAATTCCATTTTCAGGAAACCGTTCCCCGTGCTTTCCAACATTGCTGCAACCTCCTCTTGATAACTTGTGTCAGTAGTTTCATGAATTCTTAACTTGCCGTCGCCTTTTTCTACAAAGAATCTACAAAGAATCTTAAAAAGTTCTTACGCGTATCTTATTGACAAATTCTCCATTCTTTTGTAAAATTCCCTTGATAAAAGCGTTCCGGCTTGTAAGAAGTTGTCGTGGAGTAAGTCACTCTACGACATTTTTTACATTATCAATCCCGAAACATGTGCTCAGCGACAAACAGCGATCCGTTCCCTCCTTTCCTGACGGGCATTTCGGCCGGAATTGATGCTGCATATTTGTATTTTTGCAATTATTTGCTGGAAAATAAAGGAATATAATCGTTCAGAATGAAATACGGCAGAACGTCACTGGCGCTCTGCCCGCACGGAAATAGAAAAAACGGGAACCGCCCGCTAAAGGCAATTCCCGTTCTCATTGTGATATTCGTTTTTATCCGTTCAGGCTGACGTACAAACACTGCACGTAATTACAGTTTCGCTTTAAGCTCTTTCTGTTCTGCCGCTGGGATACCAAGGGCCTCCATCGCCTGCTCCGCTGTCCATTTGGTAGATTTCATAAGGTTCTTGACTGAAACCAACAGCGCACTTTCCCATCCCAATGCCCTTCCTCTGGCCTCTCCTATGGCTTCTCCTTTTGCTTCTCCTCTGGCCTCGATTCTATCCAATACTTCACACACGGTTCTCGGACCTCCTTCTTTTCTTACTGCAACATTTTCGCCCTGTATCTTTGCGAATCTCCATTCCCTCTTCAGCTGCTTTCCATTTATACCCAGACAGCATTGCCCTAATCTGCCCATTTCTCCCTTAAATATGGTTCTATCATTTCAATAACCTTTTCTGCTTTCCCAGCCTGTTCTTCGGCCTCTGTATGGGAGACGATAAAGAAATCATCATAATCTGCCTTTTCTCTTAACCTGAAAGCAGTATCTAATATTTTAGATAATTGCCTGTCAGAAATCCCCGTCTTTACGAATTCTTTATGATATATGCAATTACGCCGGCATGTTTGCTCGAGTCAAAACCCTCCAGCGCTGTCATTGCTCTGAGGGCATGAAAAATAGAATAATACGATCGGTTTACAGACGATGCATAACTTTTCTGTTTCAAAAGTATCTTTGCGTCATTCAGCATTTCTACTGCCCGCTCAAAACGGTATTGGGAAAGCTGTATCACGCTGCTTTCCATAACACGACCCCCTCTCTGCTCACATTCTGATAGAAAGGAATTACCATTTTCCACGCAGTAAATCTGTCCGTTTCAATATCAATCACTGAAAAAACTTTATCATATTTCAAGTTCATTTCCACAATAAAATCCGATAACCGGTCTTCTGTATCTCCGTCCAGCTTATCCTTCACAATCAACGCAATATCGATATCCGAATCCTTAGAACTGGATCCTCTCGCCACGGAACCGTATAATATAATCTGATTTAACCGTCCCGGCATGACACTAAGAAATCCGTTTACTAATTCGTTTGCCATGTCCTGATCCATTATATGATTCTCCCTTCCGACACTGTTTCTGCTATATATTATAATCCAGGAGGATACTTCCAGTCAATGAACATCTTGCCTGCAATAACTTTCCCAACAACTTTCAGGCCTTGCCTCCCCAATCAATCTGGAAATGTACGCCAGTATCCTACTGTCCATCACATTAATTCATCGACAGATTAGGTACTCATACGGCATCCTTTTGCATAAGAATGTACCATTATGATATTCGGTATAAAAAACGGGAACCACCCGCTAAAGGCAATTCCCGTTCCACTTGTGATATTCGTTTTACCCATGCAGGCTGACATACAAACACTGCATGTAATTACAGTTTCGCTTTAAGCTCTTTCTGTTCTGCCGCTGGGATACCAAGGGCCTCCATCGCCTGCTCCGCTGTCCATTTGGTAGATTTCATGAGGTTCTTGACAGCAGTCAGCCAAGTATTGATCCTCCCTTTCTGCTCTCCTCTGGCCTCTCCTCTGGCTTCTCCTCTGGCCTCGATTCTATCCAATACTTCACACATGCTTCTCGAACCTCCTTCTTTCCTTACCTCATTCGCCGTTTCCTCAAATCGGGAATCTCCCGTCATCACAGTAAACAGTTTGAATAACTCGTCATAATGCTTGATCGTATCCATATCCGGAGCCGCTACCGTCTCCGAAGGTTTCTCATAAATCGTTCTGCTTCCGCATCTGGACACAGTAATCTACCAGATATTTGAAATCGCTCGTAAACATCCCCAACTGCTCATCGGAAAGCCACGCGATCTCAAACAGATTGATACGGTAATCATTCACATAAGGTTTCAGATCATCCGGGACCTGGAAGCAGTCGTACAAGGTGAGCGGCTTGTTCCAGTGCTGCTTAAATCCAAGATATAATACCAGAGTAACAACCGGATAGTACTTTTCCGGTTTCTCCTGCGGTCCTGTCACGCCTGCTGCAGTTCCGTCAGCACTTACCGGATCCGCTGGCGCCGCCGTTCCGCCCTCATCTTCGGTCTTCTTGTGGCGAAGCAGCTGGCTCCGGTATGCGGCCCCGTCATAGCCGATCACACGGATCGGCATATTCCCTTCCGGTTCTGTCTGGTTCTCAATCCCG
Source organism: uncultured Lachnospiraceae bacterium (assembly GCA_947599905.1). Lineage (GTDB taxonomy): Bacteria > Bacillota > Clostridia > Lachnospirales > Lachnospiraceae > UBA3402. The sequence continues at coordinate 1,594 of CANQFR010000178.1, read as the reverse complement.
AACAGTGCGATCCGGACGCCGCAGTCCTTCCAGCGCTTGGCAATATCCCGTTCCTCTTCATGGAGTTTCCCATCCGCCTTATAAATGAAGCGGGGCGTTTCGTCTTCCAGATCCTCTTCTTTCACAATCCTCCGGCCGTCAAACAGGAGTACGTTAACGATATCAGCGAAAACGTCGTTATACGCTTCCAGCGTCTTCTCTGTCATATCTTTTTCAGCCATCAATAGTTCCCTCCCGTCCCGACAGTCTGCCTGTTATCTTTAGTATACTCAAAATCCGCCTCATATGCAAGACTTTTCTCTGCATCCCACGCTTAACGCAAGAATCAACAGACGATCATCCTGAATAAGGCAAATCAGACGATAGTCCCCAATCCTATACCGCCATTGGACGCTCCTGTTTGCAGTCAGCCCTTTCCCGTCCGCTCTCGGGTTCTCGCATCCGACAAGGTTCTTATATCAAGCTCCTTCCAAAGCTCGGAAACCTGCCTGCTCTTTTTGCCGCTTTGAAGGTACTCGTTATATGCCTCGTCAGCCACTGTAATATCATGCTGTAAGCTAGATGCGGTCAACACACTAATGTATGATTAAAGTACATCCCTTAACTTTTCAGTATATTCTTGACTTATTTGCCGATAATGTAATATACTATATTGAAAAGTAAGGCGATAACGACCGCAAGTTTCCAGTAAGTATTGGAGGACTGTTATGCAGGATATAATCAGGCGCGATGAATACCTCAAAAGACTTATTGACCGGCGCGAAAACGGACTTATCAAAGTCATCACCGGGATCAGGCGGTGCGGCAAAAGCTTCCTGCTGTTCCGGCTGTTCTACGACTATCTGATAGAAAACGGCGTCAGCGAAGATCAGATCATCACGATCGCCCTCGATGATGATACCTTTGTAAAGTACCGCGATCCCGCCGAGCTGTCAAAATACATCCGCAGAAGAATCGTAAATGACAATATGTACTACATTTTTATAGATGAAGCACAGTATGCCATTACCAGGGACGAACTGAAAAACACCGAAAGCCTTCGTCTTTACGACGTCCTGAACGGTCTTATGCGGCTCCGGAACGTGGACATTTATGTTACCGGGAGCAATTCAAAAATGCTCACCAAAGACGTCCTGACCGCGTTCCGCGGCAGGGGCGATGAAGTCAGGGTCTATCCTGTCTCATTTAGGGAATACCATGCTTTCACGGGCGGCGACAAATCCGACGCTTATGAAGAATACGCATTGTATGGCGGAATGCCCCTTGTATTTTTCAAAAAAGGCGACGCGGAAAAAATGAGTTATCTGAAGAGCCTGTTCACGGAGGTCTACTTCAGAGATATTGTTGAGCGCTATGATATCGAACTGACGGACGTTCTTGAGGAACTGACGGACGACCTGTGTTCATCCGTCGGCTCCCTTACGAACGCACACAAAATAAAGAATACGCTGCAGTCGGTCAGGAACATCCAGGTTTCGAACACGACGATTGCGAATTACCTGAATTACCTGACCGAGTCCTTTCTGTTCAGCAACGCGAAAAGATATGACGTGAAGGGAAAAAAATACTTTGAATACCCGTCAAAGTATTACTG
>CANQFR010000177.1 GCA_947599905.1 uncultured Lachnospiraceae bacterium | reverse complement strand
CGCGATCATGAAATCGGTGCGCCTGGGTATCCTGCCGGAGGAGTATTTCGCGGCGGGCGAGCGGGCATTTGAGGGAACCTGCGGGAAGTACCTGTCCGAGAAGGACGGCGAACTGCAGCTGGGCGGTATCTGTCTGGTGGCGGGACTCGGCAATAAAGCGATGCGCGAGGGTACCTATGAGTATTATATGCGCGAGCCGGTCGTGGAGAACGAGGCCAAGGGCATCGCGCCGTTAATACTGGCGTATGTGGAGCTTCTGCACCGTACGCTATCGTAAGAGAATAGTAAGACTCAATGATTTGCATTTTTCAACAAGATATGGTATAGTATATATGATTTTTTTCTATCAGACCACAAAGGCGGTATCGGAATGATCAGATTGGAGCGCACAAGCGTTATGAATATGGAGAATGCCATGCGTGGCGCCCGCAACCCGATGAACAGTTGGGCGCGCATGGACAGCGGTTATGACGAGGACGGGAATTTTGTCTTCGGGCCGAACGATATGGATCTGGCGCGCCGTCTGCGCCGTGCCGGCAGCGATCACCGCAAGTTTATCCGGCAGATTTTTGTGTCGGTTGATATCACCGCGCCGCTTTACTGGTGGAAGGAATACGATACCTATAAGGTGGCGACGGTAGCCAATTCCACGAGCACGATGCATAAGATTCACAGCAAGCCGTTTTCTGTCGATGATTTTTCCCATGACCATCTGACGGAGGCGGGGCTTGCGATTCTTGAGCGGCTGGTGGATGAACTGGAGCAGATCCGGCTGCGTTATATGGACGGGAAGGACAAGGCGGACTGGTATGACCTGATCCAGCTTCTGCCGTCCAGCTATAACCAGATGCGGACCTGTACGATGAACTACGAAACGCTTGTGAATATCTACTTTGCGAGACGGAACCACAAGCTTGAGGAGTGGCATACCTTCTGCAGATGGATCGAGGAGCTGCCGTACGCGAAGGAACTCATTATTGCAGAAGACGGAGACTGACGAAGCGGACTGCGGCTTAAACCGCGCGGCAGCGGCGGGGAACATCCTGTGGCGGAGGGGACATTTTCATGAATTTGATCGCGGCAGTCGATAAGAACTGGGCCATCGGAAAGGCGGGACGCCTGCTGGTGTCGATCCCTTCCGACCGGGAGACCTTCCGGCGGGAGACCGTGGGGAAGGCGGTTATCATGGGCCATAAGACGCTCATGAGCCTGCCGGGCGGACAGCCGCTTGCGAAGCGGACCAATATTGTGCTGTCGCGGGATCCGGATTTACGGGTAAAAGGCGCGGTGGTCTGCCGGAGTGTGGAGGAAGCATTGGGGGCAGTTGGCGGCTTTGCGCCCGGGGACATATTCGTGATCGGCGGTCAGGAGACCTACGATGCGTTTCTGCCGTATTGCGATACGGCGTTTATTACGTATATTGACTATGCCTATCAGGCGGACACCTATCTGCGTAATCTGGACCGCGAACCGGACTGGACGCTTTGCGAGGAATCCGACGAACTGACGTATTTTAACCTGTGTTATACGTTTCGCAGATATGTGAGGAAGGAGCGGCGGTAAGCCGCTTTGCCGGGCTGCAGATGACAGCGGCAGGGGAGAACATCCGAGAAGGAGATTCAGATACATGCGCGTGAGAAAAGGATATAAGAAATACATTTCATATGCCCGCCGGGCTCTTGCGGCCATTCTGGCCTGTGCGCTTGCGGCGCAGCCGCTGCCGGTGCTGGCGACAAACCGTCAGCAGATGGAGCAGGAGCGTGACGCAGCCCAGCAGGGGTTGAATGAGGCGAATGAGGAAGCCAGAGAAGCGCAGCAGAATATCGATCAGGCGCAGGAGGTTGTCTCCGGACTGAATGCGGAACTGACGGATCTTCTTACGGAGATGGAGCTTTTGGAAGCGGATATGGATGCGAAGGAAGTCCAGATCGCGCAGGCCGAGTCGGATTATGAAGCGGCGAAGGCGAAGGAGCTTGAGCAGTATGAGGCGCTGAAGAAGCGTATCAAATACATGTATGAAAAGGGTGACACCGAGTTCCTGGACGTGCTCCTGAAAGTACGAAGCATGTCGGAACTTCTGAATAAGAGCGAATACATAGAAAGCATTTACCGCTATGACCGGGAGAAGCTTCTGGAATATCAGGCGACGAAACAGGCGGTTCAGGATTATCAGATACAGCTCGACAATGAAATGAACGAGATGGAGGGCATGAAGCTGGAGTATGAGGAGAATCAGCAAAACCTCGAAGCCACGATTGCCCAGAAGCGCAGTGAGATCGCCGATTTTGACGCGCAGCTGGCTCAGGCGAAGGCGGATGCCGAGAAGTATAAGGCTGCGATCACGAAGAAGAATGAGGAGATCCGCAAGGCGGAGGAGGAAGAACGCCGTCGTCAGGAAGAGGAGCGCCGCCGTCAGGAGGAAGAGCAGCGTAAGCAGCAGGCTGCGGCCGGTCAGTCCGGCACCACATCTTCCGGAGGACCGATTGCGACGCCGAAGAAAACGGGAACGACGGTCAAGGCTACCGGCGGTACGGCGCTCGGGCGCGAGATCGCGGATTACGGACTGCAGTTTGTGGGTTATCCTTACGTTTATGGCGGAACCAGTCTGACCGGCGGAACCGACTGTTCGGGCTTTACGATGCGGATATATGAGCATTTCGGCTATTCGCTGCCGCGTACCTCCTCGGAGCAGCGGTCCGCGGGATACGGAGTGGATTACAGCGACGCCCAGCCGGGAGATCTGATCTGCTATCCGGGTCATGTGGCCCTGTATATCGGAAACGGCCAGATCGTACACGCCAGCAACGAAAGGAACGGCATCATGGTCAGTTCGGCAACCTATCGCAGTATCATGGCGGTACGCAGGATCATTCAGTAAGCGCTGCCACATCAGGAAGAGTTCGGATGGCCTGTCCCTCCGGCAGGAGCGGGCAGGCCGTTTCCTGTTTCCAGACGGACAAGGTGACAGTGACGTCCTGCTCGCAGTTCCGGGCGGGTAGAGAAGCGGCGGCGCCCCGTGCCTGTATTCAGACGGGCAGCACGCGGAAAGAACAGATAGCGGATAAGGAGAGAGTGACGGAATGAAGAATGAGAACAGACCTGTCAGAATCGGGGTATTCTTTCTGGCGTTTTTATTCATGCTGAATCTGACGGCGCGGCCGGCTCTGGCGGCGCCCGACTGGCCGGCGGATACGGGGATTCAGGCGGAGGCGGGCATCGTTGTGGATGCGACCAGCGGCGCGGTTCTGTTCGGACAGAATATCCATGTCGCTTATGCGCCGGCCAGCATCACAAAGCTTTTGACGGCGCTCGTGGTAGCGGAGCATGCTTCTCCTGATGAGACGGTTACATTTTCCCATGACGCGGTTTACAATGTGGAGTCGGGCAGCGGCAATTCCCTGGCCCTCGAGGAGGGAGACGTGCTGACGGTGCGCGACTGTATGCACGCGCTGCTTCTGCGCTCCAGCAATCAGGCGGCGAACGCGCTGGCCGAACATGTCGCCGGCAGCCGCGACGGCTTTGTGACAATGATGAATGAAAAGATTGCCGAAATCGGCTGCACGGAGAGTCATTTTGCGAATCCGTCGGGCTTAAACGATGAGCAGCAGTATGTGACCGCTTACGATATGGCGCTGATTGCGCGCGCGGCGTTCGCCAATGAAACCGTACTTGCAGCGGCATCTACGCAGCGCTATCAGCTTCCGGCGACGATTAAGAATCCGAACGGACTGACGATTACGATGGAACATAAGATTCTGGCGGCGCGGGATAATCCTTCCAGCCAGTTCTATCTGGAGGGCGTCGTTGCCGGTAAAACCGGTTATACCTCCAAGGCGGGCAATACGCTCGTGACTTATGCGGTCCGGGACGGACGGGGCCTGATTTCCGTCATTCTGAAAGGCACCCAGCCTCAGTATTATCTGGACGGCAAGACGCTGATCGAGTTCGGCTTCGCGTCATTTACGGATATTTCCGTCGCGGAACAGGAGAATTATCTGGCGAAACTGGATGGGATTGACTTTGACGGCTATCACTATGCCCCGTCGGAACTGTATCTGGAGGAAGCGGCCTGCGTGACGGTGCCCAATGCCGCGTCCTTCGCGGATGTGACGCGGACATATACGCAGGAACTGGGCTACGGCCATCCGCAGACAGCTGTCGCAAGGCTTCTTTACACCTATCATGACCGGCAGGTCGGAAGCGCCTATATCTGCGTGAAGAGCCTGCATATTCCGATTGAGACGATAGCGGTGTCGATTGTGGAGACCGAAGAGGTGACCGGGAAAGAGACTGGGGAAGAGACCGGGGAGGAGACTGCGGGCGAGCCGGTTGAAACCGCCAGAGATCCCAGAACGCCGCTTGTAATCGGCGCGCTGATTCTGCTGACTGCGGTTGCCGGCGTCGGGTTCTTTCTGTGGTTCCGCCACCGGAAGGCGGCTGCGGAAGCTGCCCGCCGCCACGCACGGAGGATGGAACGGATCCGCGAACTCGGTTACAGCGAGGAGGAGTTTCGGGAGATGGTGCGCCAGCGCCGGACGGGAGGAGGCCGCAATTCCCGGTGACATTTTTATGTAAAATTTATCAAATTCTACTGGACGGATGACGATTTTTGTGAGAGAATAAAAATCAAATGTAATTCCACATTATTACATCTTGAAAGGAGTCTAAATATGACCTATTCACATGAAGTAGAGAAGATGTGCAATGTCGCACAGGGCGTTCATCACGGCGCCGCTCCGATTCCGGAGGAAGCCAAATGGGTGAAATCCAAAGAGATCACCGACATCTCCGGCCTGACCCACGGCATCGGCTGGTGCGCGCCGCAGCAGGGAGCCTGCAAGCTGACCCTGAACGTCAAGGA
>CANQFR010000176.1 GCA_947599905.1 uncultured Lachnospiraceae bacterium | reverse complement strand
TCATCGACGAACGCAATGGCTCCGCCCTTGACGATCTCTTTGACCTTTACATTGATGACTTCCTTATCTTCCATCTTCTGGCGCAGTTCTTCCCACTTCTCGGCGTTAACGGATCCGTCGTCCACAAAGCCGCGGCTGCGCTTCTTTGCATGCTCCTTGTAGGACTGCTCAAGCTCCTCCTTGAAGTCCTCCATGGTCTCGGTGGGCTCAGCCGGTTTCGCCGGTTCAGCCTCAGCGGCGGGTTCTGCGGCTTCCGCCTTCTCAGCGGCAGCCTCAGCAGCGGGTTCCGCAGCCTCGGCCTTCTCCGCGGCGGCCTCAGCGACGGCTTCCACGGCCTCGGCCTTCTCCGCAGCGGCCTCAGCGACGGCTTCCACGGCCTCGGCCCTCTCCGCAGCGGCCTCAGCGACGGCTTCCACGGCCTCGGCTTTCTCTGCGGCTGCTTCCGCAGCTGCTTCGATGTTGTCTGTTTGCGCCTTCAGCATTTCTTCACTCATGTTGTAACTCCTCCATCCTGCTAATTTACCTTAATGCACGCCCTTTTTCGTCCTTCGGACGGCGTATGAATCTATTATACTATAAAAAATGAATTTCTACCTCATTTTTTTTATGGTTTTTGAAAAAAAATTGTGATATAGTAAAAAAAGTACGGTTTACGGCTCTCAAACGACCAAAATGCGGCTTTGGGAAGCCTGCGTCAACTGTTGGGAGGCAGCTATGATCAATTTTCTGAACCTGGAGTACTTCCTCATGGCGGCAGAGGAGTCAAGCATCACAAAAGCCGCCAGGCGCCTGAACATTTCCCAGCAGTCCCTCAGCAGCCACATCGCCAATCTGGAGAAGGAGTTTGACATCGCGCTCTTCAACCGCACCTCTCCGCTCACGCTGACCTATGCCGGGCAGATGCTGGAAAAGCACGCCCGCGAGATCCTGCACCTGCGGGATGAGACCTATCGGGAGCTGGCCGATATCAAGGATTTCTCCAAGGGACGTCTGACCATCGGCATGTCACACACGCGGGGCCGCCGCGTGCTGCCCGAGATCCTGCCGGTCTACCGCGAACAGTTCCCGAATATCGAGCTTCGGCTGCGCGAGGGCAATACCCGCGAACTGGATGCGGAACTGCTTCACGGCGACGTGGATCTGATCATCGGCATGCTGCCGATCAAGGGCGAAGATATCGAAACCGTCCCGCTCTGTGAGGAAGAAATCCTTCTGGTGGTGCCGGATGTCCTTCTGGAGAAACTGTATCCCGGTCAGGTTCCGCAGATCCGGGCGCGCCTTGAGGACTCTTCGGACCTGACGCTGCTGGCCGACTGCCCGTTCCTGCTGATCAATACGGGCAACCGGGTGCGGACGCTGGCGGAAGAAATGTTCGCCGATGCGCAGATTACGCCGCCCGTCGTTCTCGAGACGGAGAATATCGAGACGGTGCTGGCGCTCTCCATAAAGGGCATGGGCGCCACCTTCTATCCGAAGATGTTCATGACCGAGAACGACGAATGGCGCCGCTCGCTGGCGCAGACCGCCGGCCTCGGATTGTATCATTTGAACCATCCGAAGGCTCACGGCGTGCTCGGCATCGGCTATCATAAAGGCCATTATATGTCGCGGGCGACGCAGGAATTTATCCGCATTGCCGGCGAACAGCTGCAGAAGTATTCGCGGGCGTCCTTGACATAATCTTCCCGCCGCGTTATAATTGAGGGCACATGAACGATACATATTGCATGGTATTTTAATTTATAAGGAGGTATCTTACGATGAAGAAATGGGTTTGCAAAGTTTGCGGTTATGTCCATGAGGGAGACACCCCACCGGAATCCTGCCCGGTCTGCAAGGCGCCGGCTGACAAGTTCGAAGAGCAGAAGGACGAGATGACCTGGGCTGCCGAGCATGCGATCGGCGTAGCGAAGGGCGTCCGTGAGGACATCGTTGCCGATCTGAGAGCGAATTTTGAAGGCGAGTGCACCGAGGTCGGCATGTACCTCGCGATGGCGCGCGTCGCCCACAGAGAGGGCTATCCGGAAGTCGGCATGTACTATGAGAAGGCTGCCTACGAAGAGGCCGAGCACGCTGCGAAGTTCGCCGAGCTTCTGGGCGAGGTCGTCACCGACAGCACCAAGAAGAATCTGGAACTGCGCGTCGCTGCTGAGAACGGCGCCACCGCCGGCAAGGTCGATCTGGCAAAGCGCGCGAAAGAGCTGAATCTGGATGCGATTCACGACACCGTCCATGAAATGGCCCGCGACGAGGCCCGACATGGAAAGGCGTTCAAGGGCCTGCTGGAGAGGTATTTCGGCTAAACAGAACCGCCTGTTTGAAGGATTTTTCAAGAGGAATAGGGTGAAACCTGTTCCTCTTTTTCTTCTCCTGCTGTCCCAACGGTGGAAAGTTTTCCCTCTTTTCTCCGCTGCTTTAAGTTGTTCGTCTTAGAAATTGTCCTTTATTTACACCCCTGTCAGGATTCCAGTCTTTGAAAATTCACCAGGGAATCCATGCTGTAGCTCAGGCTTCCCGTAACGCCCTCCTGCCGCTTCCATGCGGCATACAGACGTTCAAATGCTTTCGCTCCGTTTTCGCGGCCGGTTCCGGTCAGTACGACCAGATACTGACAGCGGCTGTACTTGGTATAAATGTCTCCCTTGCGGAAAATCCTGCCGACGACCTCCTTGAGGAGCGCCATCTGCTCCTCCTCCAGCATATTCTCCTCAAGCGGCGTCCGGCTTCCGCCGGGCGCGTTCCAGGTACACAGGAGAAGAAACATGGGCTGGCCGCTTCGTTCCGCCAGACGCGACAGGATCTGGCAAAAGTTGAAAAACACCGAGTAGCTGCAGTAAAAGGCGCCAGCAGCCACATCCTCGCGCAGCGGATTCATAAAATCCGACAGGCGGCGGATACGGCGGTGCATATGTTCTTCGATGGCCTCCAGGCGCTTCTCATACTCCTGACCGGGATGGACACCCATTTCATCCTCATAAAGGCGTTCCGTATTCTGATAAAGTTCATAGGCGGCGTTGTAGTCGTTCATCGCGATCAGGCAGTCGATCTCGGCAAGCTGCCAGGAATCGAAGGGAGCCATGTCCGCCGCATCATGATACAGCTTCCGCATTTTCGGAAGATCGCCGAGCCGCTCATACTCGCTGCCCAGCAGACGGACGGCACGGTTATAGAACTGCTGAAGTTCACGCTCCTTGTGGATCACCCATAACTCGGTACAGAATTCATTCAGAAAAGTCCCCGTATACATATCGACGGCTTCTTCCAGCATGGCAATCCGCTGCGCTGCGTCCCTGCCGCGATAAGCCAGCGCTTCGTTGACCTTCTGCTCAAATACCAGAACGTCCACCCACACCGGAAAATCCGCCGTGAAGCGACAGCTGCCGCCTTCAAAGACAAGGGACGCGCCCTCCATACCCCAGGCATTCCACTGTCTGCGCAGACGCCAGAGAAGATTGTTGATGCTTTTATTCGTATCGGAACGCCATTCCTGACCGCCATAGATGTTGTCAATCAGTTCACGCTTCGTAACGCCCCTGTCTCCGCCGAGCAGGAGCATGGCGAACAACTGGATCAGCTTACTGTTGTTGCCGCGGATCATGTTCATCTTCTGACCGTAGTATTCGATCGTAAATTCGGACAACATACTCACCCGCAGTCCCTGATTATCGGGGACCGCGGCACTGTCCTCTGTCTCCGGCATGCTGCAGCCGGGCACCGGAGTTTGCTCTTCGGACCGTTTGAGGTTCTCCGTGTTATGGCTGTTCATCCTCTTTATCTCCACGTTTCATATATTGATGCGTTCCCGCATACGATTCTTCCCTACTAATAATTCCTTTTCATTTTATTCTCTGAACTAAGGAATGTCAATCAATTTACTCGAATCCATTCGAAAACAGCATGAACAGCCCCGCCGCGCCTCCCGCACGGCCTTCGGCGGGCGTTTTTTGAAAAAGCTTCGAAAAATATAAAAAACTTGAAAGTTAGTACTTGATTTTCCCGAAAAGATGTGCTAGAATAACTTTCGTCGCCGCAAGAAGGCGACTCAGGAATGATTAAGCGCGAGTGGCTCAGGGGTGGAGCACCACCTTGCCAAGGTGGGGGCCGCGGGTTCGAATCCCGTCTCGCGCTCTTTATTTTTCCTTGAAGATGTGTGGTTTTCCGGATACCGGGAAACCGTTTTTGTTTCCATGACATAATTCACTGAACATTACACAGGTTGCTTTGCCGAACCATTTGTGATACAGGCAGATATTTCATTCTGACCCGGGAAGAAAGAAGGAGCGCATATGAATAAAAAAGAAATTGCGGAAATCCGCCGCCAGTATACCCCCGACCGCTGCACGGTTACCCGTATCTGCGGCTGCTACGTGGACGCGGAGAAGAACATTAAAACAACGATGAAAGAGGCGTTTCTGTCCCTGCCGGAAGAGGACGCCTTCAAATACCTGGCTATTTTTAAGAAGACACTCTCCGGAACCGTGGGGAAGAATCTGATCAACCTGGATTTCCCGCTGGAGGAAGAGCGGGAAGGCGGCAGGCAGGAATTCCTTCTGAAGCTGCGCAACAGCAGGCTGAAGGACGATGATTTGACGGAAGCGTTCTATAACCGCGTCATCGAGAATTTTAACTACGGCGAGAACTATTATATTATCCTGATCCATGTGGCCTATGACGTACCGGGCAAGGCAAGCGACGGCACGCAGATGTACGACGCCTCGGACAATGTCTACGAATACCTTCTGGGCAGCATCTGTCCGGTGAAGCTCTCCAAACCGGGACTCGGTTATAACGAGGACAAGAACTGCATTGAGAACCGCATCCAGGACTGGATCGTGGACATGCCGATGAAGGGTTTCCTGTTCCCGGCCTTCAATGA
>CANQFR010000175.1 GCA_947599905.1 uncultured Lachnospiraceae bacterium | reverse complement strand
ACGGGCACGCTGACTTACAGCAATAACGAGCCTGCGGGTTCGGCGCCGAGCTTGAGCTGGACGGGCGACCTGAGTGTCGGCGCGTTGAGCGGCAATAAGGATATCAGCGCCGCGGGCAAGACCATGACCCTGACGGGCGGTGGTGAGGAGCTGGAGGAGAAATTGAACAGTAATTACAGCGGTGCGTTGACGCTGGAGAAACTCACGGTGAGCGGCGGTGAGCATCTGCTGAGCAACACGGTGACCTTGAGCAATGATGGCTTGACGGTGGAGACGGGTGGCATCCTGAAGTTGACGGGCACGAGCACTGCGTTGACGAAAGCTGATGTTGCCGGAAATCTGGAGTTCGGAGGCAGCAGTTTGACTGGCTTGACCGGCGAGGGTACGGTGAAGGCGACGAACGGCTTCGTGCTCGGCACGGGGGAGAGCTTCACGGGTGCGCTGGATTTGAAGGGGCAGACCGTGACCGGCAGCGGAGCCCTGAGCCTGGGCAGCCTGACGGGCGCGGGCACGCTGACGCTGGGCAGTGGTGATGCCAACCTCCTGACGCTGGGTGCCGGCGATAGCACGTTTACCGGTAAGCTGGGCGTGAGCGGCGGTGAGAATGCGAAGCTGACCATCTCCGGCGGTAAGCATGATTTGGGCAGTCAGACGCTCGACACGGTGACCTTCAGTGGCAATGGTACACTGACGATGAACGGATCGATTGCTGAGTTGGTGGGAAGTACAGGCAATCTTACCATCAGCAAGGCAAACGATGATGGCAGTGTAACGACGTTGGCTAAGGCGGGCGGTGAGCTTGGTACGCTGACCTTGGACGGCGCGCTGGAGATCACGGCGGGCACGCTGAATGTGACCGGTATCACCGTGAATAATGGCGGTTCGCTCAAGATTCACCTCGGGAAATCCCCGGCGGCCGACAGCGTGCAGTTTGCAAGCGGATTGGCGAGTCTCATACTCGGTGGCACGGGACTTGCGGAGAACAAGGTGAAGATTCAGCTCGACCTTCAAGATGTGATCGCTCTGGGTGAGACAGAAAAAGGATCTAGCAAGTACGAGTACCAGCTCTTTGCCGCGGGCGGTGATATCGATGAGAGTCAATTTAATAACAGATTCACCTTCGAATTCCTGTTGGGTGGAGTGTCTGGGTATGCTGAGGACGATCTGGAGCGCTGGCATGCAACGCTCGTTGATAACGGGAAGCTGTCCATCACGATGGAGGCCATGAATCTCACTTGGACGGCTGATGATGAGAATGCACTGACTTGGAAGGATGGGGAGAAGAGCGTCTGGGATAAGGGAACTTTCCATAACAAGGACAATGTGACCTTCGTGGACACCGCAGCAGACCAGAATACCGTGACGCTCAGCGGTGCGATCGTGGCGGGAGATGTGGTGGTGAAAGGTGGTGATGCACTTCAACCTGCGGAAAATGCGACACTCCAATACACCTTCGATCAAGATACGGAGGCAGGCGCCGACACGCTGACGGCGAGTAGCCTGACCATTGGTTCGGAAAGGCAGCCGGAGAGCTTGCATATCAACGCCATCTTCAATTCCGAGTTGACGGTAAGCGGCGATACCACGGTGTACCAGCACAACACGCTGACCCTGGGAGGGACGGCGAAATTGAGCGCCCTGAAGGGCGCGGGTACGGTGACTTCTGCGGCAAAAGGCGTTGTGACGGTGAGTGAGGCGTTGACGGAATTCACCGGGACGCTCGGGACCACGGGAGGTTCGCTGACGCTGAGCAAGGAGTTCACTGACTTCGCGGGTACGCTGAGCTTGAACGGGGAGAACGGTAGCATAGTGCTCACGGGCATGAATACCTTGACCGGTGGTAGTGGCAAGTTGAGTGTGGGCGCGAACGGTGGTAGCATCAATGCCGGGACGAAGTTGACCGGTGCGCTGGAAGGTACGGGTACACTGAAACTCACCGGCGGAGAACTTGCCCTGAAGGGGACGAGCGGGGTAATTGTTGAGTTGAGCAGTACGGCTGAAGTCACCTTGACCGGCGATGCGAGCGGTTTGACGGTGGCGGGTGTCACGGGCGGCAATACGACGGCTGGCGAGAACAAGGGAACGACCCTGGGCGGGACGATTACCATCAACGATGCGCTGGCGACAAAACACAGCTATGGTGGCAAGCTTGGCACGGATCTGGCTCTCACTGTCACCAATGGTGATCAGGCGTTCACGGCGACAAATCAGACGATGGCAAGTGCCACGGTGGACGGCGGCACGTTGACGCTGGCGAGCGGGACGAAACTGACCGGTACACTGACCGTGAACAACGGTGGTACGCTGAGTTGGACGGGCACGTTGACAGCGAGAACGTTGATGGGCAACGCAGGAAGCCTTGGCTCTGATCAACTGAGCCTGACCCTGAGCGGCGATGGTGGCAGTGAGTTCACTGGCACGGTAGCTCTGAAAGATTTGACCGTGAGCGGCGCGTCGGGTGAGCACAGCCTGAATGGAGGCACGGTTAGTACTCTGACGGTGGACAGCGGCGCCACGCTGAAGTTGACCGATACGATGTCCGTGAGCGGGTTTGGAGAAAACAGCACCGGCAAGATCGAGGGCGGTACGCTGAAGCTGACGAACAGCGACGTGATTACAAACTACGCCGGCGAGATTACCAGTGCGTTGAATTTTGCTGGCAATGCGGAAGCCGGACTGAACAAGTATACCGGCAGTAGTGTCACAATAAGCTCTACGAGCAAGCTGACGCTGGGCGGGGCGCTTACGAAGAGCGATGAAGCGGCAACAGTGACCTTTGTTGACACCGGTACGTTGGTATTGAATGAAGGCGGTAAGATATCAATCGGCGGCACGGCAGAAGGACATCTCGAGCTTGGTGCGAGCAAGAATCTGGAAATCACCGAGCAGGACTATGATTTGGCAGGTCTGACCTTGAACGGCGGTACGCTGGCACTGGGCGCAGGCGAGTTTGATTTTGGAACGCTGAATATCCAGGGAGCAACGGATCTGACCGTCACGGTAACACCCAAGGCGGGAGATGTCTCAGGTTCACTCACAAAGATCACCATTGACTCGTTCGATGGAAGTAGCGGCGAGCTGACCTTGAAGTTTGGTAAGGATAGCGACATCCTCACTCTCATGAAGGCGCAGGAGGCAGGGGAGGACGGCACGAAGCGCATTGAAGTCTTCACGCTTGGAAAGGACATCACCTTGGAAAATCACGTCGTGCTCAGTAAGGACGGTTTGAGCTTGGGTAATCGCGAGAACTTCTATCTGGACGCAAGTACCGGTGAGCTGGTGTACGAGGAGATGAAGGGTGCGCTCACCTGGGTGGGTGGCTCGGATAATACGTGGGAAGCTACCGGCGAAGATGAGAAAGAGTGGACGATCCCGGGCAGCGATGGGAAGCCACACGAGACCGCTTTCGTGAATGAGACGGATAGCGTTGTATTTGATACTAATGGCGCTGCGAGTCATGGAACTGTCACGCTGAGCGGTGAGGTTAAAGTAGTGGACATGACCGTGACGGGTACGGGAGCAACGTACGAGTTCGGATACGGGGAAGATTCAACAAACAACAAGCTGGATGTAAGCGGGACCTTGTTGATAGAGAAGGGAGCGACGGCGACCTTCAATGTGGGTACCACGGTGAAGGATCTCACTGTGAGCAGTCACGAGACCGATGGCAATGGCACGCTGAAGTTGGGCGGTTCGATGATCGTGAGTGGAAGCCTGACCGGCGGCGGTGCGGTGGAGGTGGCATCGGGCGGCACGCTGACGGTGACGGGAGATCTGAAGACCGCAGACGGCACGGGCTACACGGGCACGATCACGCTGAGTGGCGGTGAATTGAAGGCCAACAGCACGAAAGCTGTGAATGTGAGCGTTAGTGTGCTCGAAGATGGGACGAACACGCTGACGGGCACAGAGGATGATGAACTGACGGCGAAGTTGGCGGGTGCAGAAGGCGCATCGTTGACGGCGAATGGTGCTCTGACCCTGAGCGGCACGTTGAAGAGCTTGGGAGAGAATACGGGCGGTGTGCTGACACTCGGTACGGATTCCACCACTGTGACGGGCGCGACCGACGATGTGGATGCGCTGAGCGTAGCTGGCGTGAGCGGCACGACGGGTACGCTGAAGGGCGATATCAAGATCACTGGCACAGGTAGCGACTTCGGAGGCACGGTGACGGATCTGGCGATCGAGCTTGGCGCTAGTGCAGCGCAGACGTTGAGCGGTACGAGTGTCACGCTGAGCAGCGCTAACATTGGTGGAAGCGCCGTGCTGACGCTGGGCAGCGCGTCCGGCGATGCAAACGTGAGCCTGAAGAACCTGGGTGGTAATGGTACGCTGAAGCTGGGCGGCGCGGTGACTTTGAACGCCGCTGATCAGCCGGATGGAAGCAACAGTATCGGCACCTTGAATGTGGATACATACGCCCTGACGCTGGCTGACGGTGTGTCGTTGACGGCGGGAACGCTGAGCGGCACCTCGGGCAGCATCACCGGTACCACCGGCACTGATGAGGATCCAGCAGAATCCATCACCGTTTCCAAGTTCGACAGCTTCACGGGCGGTATTACGAACGTCAATTTGATCTTCATGGGTGATCAGGCGAGCGAGTTCGGAGGCAGCTTCAGTGGCGGCACGCTGACGGTGAAAGGCAGCAATCCTGAGCAGGCGCTGACCATCAAGAGCACGAACAAGGCCGTGACAGCGACTTCGACGAGCATCAGCGGTGGGTTGACTGTGGAAACGAAGGCAGCGGCTGAAAGCGGCACCATCTATGTGGACCTCGGTGAGGTGAGCTTGGATGAGAATGGCAAGCTGACGGTGAACGGCGCGGCTAAGGTGAGCAGCCTCTCGGGCACGAAAGGATCCATTGACGGCACGGGG
>CANQFR010000174.1 GCA_947599905.1 uncultured Lachnospiraceae bacterium | reverse complement strand
TCTCCCTGCATGGCGTTCTCAAGACCGTGGATACGGGCAATGCCGTCGGCCACCTGGATGACGGTTCCTACATTGGATACGTCAAGCCGGGTCGAATATTTCTCAATCTGCTCCTTGATCACAGAGCTGATCTCTTCCGGTCTCAAATTCATGAAGGTTTGCACCTCTTTCTCTGCTATTCTTAATTGCCTGTGCCGCCAACGGCTTCTCAGCCCAGCTGCACTTCCAACAACTGCTTTCTCAGATCATCCAGTCTGCTCTTAATACTGCTGTCCACGACCCGATCCCCGATGCGGATCACCATACCGCCGATCAGCGACGGATCCACCCGGTAGTCCATCTCGAAGGATTCATATGAAGTGGTCGCAAGAAGCTTCTCCTCCACCTGCGCTTTCTGCGCTTCGGACAGTTCCACCGCCGTGGTTACCTGCGCGATGCCGATCCGCTTCAGTCCCTTCACCTGTGCGATGAAATACCGGAAAATAGCCGGAATCTCCGTCTGTCTCCCCTTATCCACCACCGTGGTCAGAAATCCCAGCATCTCCGGTGAAACCCGGCCGGTGAAGACATTCTCCACGATCTGCAGCTTCTCCTCCTTCACCACCTGCGGGTGGTTCAGAAGGGCAATCAGATCCGCATGTGCCGCAAATATCTCCGAAAGCGCGCAGACCTCCTCATAGACCGCGTCCAGCGTCCCCTTTTCCCGGGCCGCCTCCAGAAGCGCATCGCCGTACACCTTCGATACTAACTTTGCCATGTGCTCTCACCCATTTCCTTCAAGGTTTCTTCAATCAGGGAATTCTGCACCGTAGTATCAATGGAGGCAGAGACCACCTTGCCCGCCATCAGCGAGGCAATGGAGACGATCTCCTGCTTCATGTCGTCTAACGCTTTCCTGCGCTCCAGTTCCACCTCGCGGCTGCCCCGCGCAATGATCCTGGCGGCTTCCGCCTTCGCTTCCTCGATGATCTCCGCTTCTCTGGCCTTGCCCTTCCTTCGGGCCTCCTCCAGAATCGCGTCGGCTTCCTTGTCGACGTCGCGGAGCTTCGCTTCATACCGCGCTTTCAGCTCCTCCGCCGTCTTCCAGTCTTCAGCCGCGTTCTTCAGTTCCTCGGCCACCTTCTGCCGCCGCTTCTCCAGAATATTGCGCACCGGATTGAACAGCAGGTAGGACAGCCCGAAGAACAGGACGAAAATATTGATCGCAGTAAAAAACAGTTCCGAAAGCAGCTGCGGGTCAAATCCAATTAATCTGTTAAGTTCTCCCAATGTAACAGAGCCTCCTTCCTGTTTCGCTTAAGACTCCTCCGATCAACCGAAGGGCTTCACGAACATCAGAATGATGGCTACGACCAGACCGTACAGACCGGTGGTCTCGGCGACCGCCTGTCCCAAAAGCATGGTGGACGTAATATCCGACTTGGCGCCCGGATTGCGGCCTACCGCCGCCGCGCCCTGACCGGCCGCGATACCCTGGCCTACGCCAGGGCCGATACCGGCGATCAGCGCCAGTCCGGCGCCGATTGCGGAACAACCGTAGATGAAATCCTGTCCTGAAATGTTCATATGCTACCTCCTAAATTTATTCTCTGTCCCATGATTGATTCTGAGACGGGAAACGCAAAATCCGCTTTGCCGCGTCTGCGCAGCATCAGTAATCCGCCCGGCCAGCCCGGCGCTCGCCGCCCGCCGGCTGCCCGCGGCAGCCCCGCGAAGGAAAAGCCGCGGCTATTCCATCTTGTCATTAATATAAACCATCGTCAGCATACAGAACACATAGGTCTGTATCGCTCCCGAGAACAGATCGCAGTACACATGCAGCGCCGCAGGCAGTACGATCTTCATAAACCACGGCATCATGCCGTACCACAGACCGATGATGATCACGCCGGAGAGCAGGTTCGCAAACAGACGCAGCGAGATCGAGATCGGATTCGCAAACTCGCCGATCAGATTGATCGGGAACAGCACCGGAATCGGCTCAAACAGGCTCGTAAAATGCCGCACGCCCCGGTTCTTCAGCCCCTGGTAGTTCACGATAAAGAACGTGAAAAGTCCCAGGAGGAATGTGACGCCGAAATCCGCCGTCGGGGCCCTCAGGCCCACAAGTCCGCTCAGGTTGCAGAGCAGGATAAATAAAAATATGGTTCCGATATAGTTCATGAACCGCCGGTTATTCGCTCCCAGGATGCCCGCGGTCATATTCTCCAGGGCTTCCATCGCGATCTCCAGGCCGCTCTGCAGAAGCCCCGGCGTGTCGCTCTCGCTGACATGCTGCAGTTTCCGGCTGACAAAAAAGGCGAACAGCAGAAGCACCGCCGTGATGATCCACGCGCCCACCGTCGTGTCCGAGATCCAGAGTTCCTGACCGAAGGCGTGGTACTTCAGCACGCCGTGAATCATGAAATCCGGTTCATGTGCAATCATCGGGATCTTCATCATTCCCATATCCTTTCCTCCTTTCTCCCGAAGTAATGTCTCCGCTGCCGGTCTGACCGTCCGGCGAAGCTTCCTTTCCCGAGGTCATCCGGTGCACCGCAGGCTGCAAAAATGCTCCCGCCTTCAGCCCCAGCGCCCCAAGGATCATCGCCACCGCATCGATCTGCGGCCGGCTTCCCAGGATAAACAACACCGCTACAACTATCACCTTGCGAAGCAGCGACTGCACCACTGTAATCCGGTTCGCGTAAGCCGCGTCCCGGCTGTCCGTCGCCCGCTCCGCCACAACCGCCATATGAACAAGCATCGCCACATCGGCTAGAAAGCCCGCAAAAAGTCCCGCAAGCACCGGCCCCAGGGCAAAGCTCATACCGGCCAGCCCCTTCTGAAAGATCAGGGCCAAGGATCCCAGCGCCAGCACATAGAGAAACATCCCCACGCACATCTCCGCCACCAGGCGTCTGATTTCTCTCGTCATGCGGAATCCTCCCCGGACGGCGCAGCCTCCCTTTCACCGGACGCCGCTGTCCGCGCTGCGCCGGAATCCATGCCGTCCGCCTGGTCAGAACCGCCGGCAGCCGCACCGCGGATATCTTCTTCCGGCTGACTGACCGTATAAATCCGGCTGACCAGCTTCGGTTTCCGCGCGGAGGTTTCGGCGTCCGCCAGTACTTCCCGCATCCGCCGTTCCTGCTCCGCCTTCGCCTCACGGCCTTCCTGCACAATGAGCCGCTTCGCCATCACATAAGCCCCGCGTCCGCCTCCAAGCACGCCCAGAACCAGCAGCACCAGCGTCAGTTTCGTACCATATCTGGAATCCAGCCAACCGCCTGCCAAAACCCCCAGAACCGTCGGCGTCAGCACGCACAGTCCGAGCTGCGTCACCATGGCGAGACTGCGGAATACAGATTTCCTGTATCGCATAGCATCTCCTTCTCGCACCATTATAACCAATCTTTTCCGATTTGTCCATATTTCGTGAAATATTTCTCGTTTTGCAGCAGCGTCCCCATGTTTAGCGTTTATAGCTCTATTTTTCAATAATTCTTCCACTTTCTCTTATACTAAGGCAGGGGTAATATTGCATGAAATACAACGAAAGAATCCGTGATATCCGCGAGGATCATTCCCTGACGCAGCAGAAAGTCGCCGACCAGCTTCACGTGGGCCAGCGAACCTACGCCGACTATGAAAGCGGCAAGACCAGAATCCCGGTAGACAGCCTGCTGATCCTTGCCAAATTTTATGATGTTTCTATGGACTACATCACAGGTGCGAGCGATGTGATGACAAAATATCCGAAGAAGTAAACCGTTGCTGCCGTATGAAGGCATACGGCAGTGCAACCGCTTCTTCTTCGAAACCGGCGAACTCCGCCGGATCATCTCATGCTGCCTTGGCCGTATAGCTGTCCAGTC
Source organism: uncultured Lachnospiraceae bacterium (assembly GCA_947599905.1). GTDB lineage: Bacteria > Bacillota > Clostridia > Lachnospirales > Lachnospiraceae > UBA3402. Next base: position 1,030 of record CANQFR010000174.1, on the reverse strand, counting down.
TGCTGATAACGGCTCTCAATCCTGCCTGGGATTCTTTTATACTGCCTTTAATATGATGCACAATCAGCCTGACCTCCTCCTGCTCCGGTTCCTCACAGGCGCTTTCCAGCGTCTCAAGGACGCGCAGCAGAGCCTTCTGGTCGTATTCCACCTCCAGCAACTCCCTCATGATTACATAAAGCTCATCCATCGTAATTTCTCCTCTCCAGCCATGAAACATTGAACAGCCGTAAATTCTTTAACATGGGGCTATAGCGGCACTAAGTTTTCATTGCATTCTTACTCCGCCTGGTGTATAATACGCTTATCAAGGCAGCCGATACGATAGCATTACCTATCCGTATCCGGCGGGGTCAAGAAATAGCACCCAACTTATCGGAGCGTGGGGTGCTATTTCTTATTTTTCATATTCAGAATCGCGATGATCAATAGTGCATTCGTAAGCAGTACCATGAATTCTTCGTATGTACTCATTCGAAACGCCCCCCTTTCCTCAATGCTCGGAAACGGAGGTATTCGCACCCTATCGGCTGCCCGGATAAACATATGATACTGTCAAGGTACGCTCGTTATCTTTGGTGTCGCTGGATTTTATCCGATGTAAATCACATAAATCAGACTGACTGTCTCTTCTCCAACAGAAACGGCAGAACACCGCGCCGGATGAAATCAGTATAACATAAGAGGGGCGCCTGGGCAACCCCTCTTTCTTCGTATTTCACTATGAATCGACCATGAATCTACACAAACAACTTCCTGCTTACCGCACCACAAAATTCACGATCTTGTTCGGCACGTAGATCTCCTTCACCAGCGTCTTGCCGTCCAAAAACGGCGCCACCTTCTCGTTGGCCTTGGCCGTCGCGAACGCGGTCTCCTTGTCGCAGCCGGTGGGCACCGCCACAGTGCCGCGGAGCTTTCCGTTCACCTGGACGCCGATCTCCACGGTCTGATCCACGGTCTTGGCCTCGTCGTACTCGGGCCACTCCGCCAGGGAAATGAAGCCTTCCCGGCCCATGCTCTCCCACAT
>CANQFR010000173.1 GCA_947599905.1 uncultured Lachnospiraceae bacterium | reverse complement strand
GAATGAAAGGCGGAAAGAGGGACTCAAACGAGTCCCCCGTCATCGTGCCCTATTTCCCCACCCCGTGAAAAGTAACATGAAGTGTTACAGAAGTGCAAAAACTATGTGGGGCATCTTGACAAACATCACGTAAGTGCGCTATAATTCTGCTGGTTCAGCAGAAGCTGGCCATCGGCACAGAAGTGTTCTGCGGATTTCCTTTTTGAATGGCGTACTCTGAAGGTATGCGTTTCCTCTGAAGAGAGATAACGTATACCTTTTTTGTCTGGTATACGAATCATCATGTTTTATATTTTAGGAGCTTGACGGTACGGAGCTTGTCGAAGCGGAGAGAATTTCTTTTTCCAGAAAACCGCAGGAAAAGCTGACAGAGAGTGAGTGGGAAGCGGTTTCGCCAGATTTGACAGAAACGCTTCCTGCCGTTTGGGGAGGATTGAAATGCAAAGTGAAACAAAGAAAATTTTGGAGTCGGTTCAAAGTGGCTCTATTTCGGTGGATGAGGCGCTCGTCCGCTTAAAAACACAGCCGTTTGACGATCTCGGTTATGCGAAGGTGGATCTCCACGTGAAATCAGGCAGGGTGTCCCCGAGGTCATTTACGGCGCGGGCAAAACGCCGGAACAGATCGTCGGCATTATGTGCGCTATGTTGAAAAACGGACAAAAGCAGATCCTGGTTACGCGGCTTTCAAAGGAAGCCGCCGATACCGTCTCAAAAACCTATTTTCTTACCTATCGGGAAAACGCACGGCTCGGATATTATGGCTCCATTCCGAATCCCGACGGAATCGGAACCGTTGTTGTCGCTACAGGAGGCACAAGCGATATTCCCGTTGCGGAAGAGGCCGCGCTCACGGCGGAGTTTTTCGGAAACAGGGTGGTCCGCCTTTTTGATGTCGGCGTGGCAGGGCTTCACAGGCTGCTCGCGCATAAGGAAGAAATTATGAGCGCCAGTGTGATCATCGCCGTCGCCGGAATGGAGGGCGCGCTCGCCAGCGTAATCGGCGGGCTTGTCGATTGCCCTGTGATCGCCGTCCCGACCAGCGTAGGATATGGGGCGGCATTCGGCGGATTATCCGCGTTGCTGTCAATGCTCAATTCCTGTGCCAGCGGCGTGTCCGTTGTCAATATTGACAACGGCTTCGGCGCGGGTTATCTTGCAAACATGATAAATCATATGGAGGCGAAAAAATGAGGACGCTATATTTGGACTGCGGAATGGGCGCTGCGGGAGATATGCTGACTGCCGCGCTCTTGGAGCTTATGCCCGAACCGGATCGGTTTGCAGACAGGCTGAATACGCTTGGAATTCCCGGCGTGGAATTCCGCAAAGAAAAAGCGGTCAAGTGCGGCATTACCGGCACACATATGTCTGTTCTCGTTCATGGTGAGGAAGAGGGAGCGGATGTACACCATCACGATCATGAGCATACACATGAACATAAGCAAGAGCATACGCATGGGCATGAGCATGAACATACGAACGAACATGAGCAAGAGCATACGCACGAACATGAGTATATGCACGGGCATGAACATGGGCACCATCACAGCAGCATGCACGAGATTGAACACATTGTTGCGGATCTGAAGCTTCCGGAAAAAGTTGAAAAGGATATCCTTGCGGTTTACGGATTGATTGCCGAGGCGGAAAGTCATGTGCACGGAGTTCCCGTTTCCGATATTCATTTCCATGAAGTCGGCACAATGGACGCTGTCGCGGATATTACGGCGGTCTGTCTTTTGATGAATGAGCTTGCGCCGGACGAAGTGATATGCTCCCCCGTTCACGTCGGGAGCGGTCATGTGAAATGCGCTCACGGCATCCTGCCTGTCCCGGCGCCCGCCACGGCATTCATTCTGCAGGGCGTACCCACTTATGGAGGCGGCATCAAGGGGGAACTGTGTACCCCCACAGGAGCCGCTCTGCTCAAACATTTTGTTACGCGTTTCGGTGATATGCCCGTGATGAAAACGCAGGCGATCGGCTATGGAATGGGAAAAAAGGATTTTGAAACTGCGAATTGCGTCCGTGCCATGCTCGGTGAGAGCGAGGATAAAACAGACACCGTTTTAGAGCTTTCCTGTAATGTAGACGATATGACGGCCGAGGAAATCGGCTTTGCAATGGACCGCCTTTTTGAAGGCGGCGCCAACGAGGTTTTTACCATTCCGATCGGTATGAAAAAATCCCGCCCCGGCACATTGATCCGAGTCATGTGCAGAGAGCAGGATCGTGAAAAAATGCTGCGTCTGATTTTCAAATATACCTCTACCATCGGGGTACGGGAAACGCCGACACATCGGTATATTCTCGACCGGCGAACTGAGACGGCAGAAACCCCATACGGAGAGGTTCGCCGCAAGATTTCATCCGGTTATGGCGTGTCACGCGCAAAGTATGAATATGACGACCTCGCCCGGATCGCGCGGGAGCAGGCTCTTAGTATTGAAGAAGTGAGGAAACTTCTTGAGGACGTATAATGGAGAAACAAAAGGCGTCTTTTGGCAGTCAGTCCGGTACGGATCTCTGCGAAGCGGAGGATACCGGGGAAGTCGCTGGAAATGACTGATACGGCGAATATATGGACGAAACGAGGTGATAAAGATTATGGATATGCTGCATAAAAAGCTGGAACATCTAAAAGAATACCTGCTTGATCTGGGAAGCGTTGCCGTCGCTTTTTCATCGGGCGTTGATTCCGCTTTTCTTTTGAAAACGGCACATGATGTACTTGGCAAAAATGCTGTTGCCATTACTGCCAGACTGCATTCCTTTCCGAAATGGGAAATGCAGAATCCGTTGCTTTTTGCCAAAGTGAAGGGATCGAACAGATTATCGTGGAGGTGGATGAGTTCCAGGTAAAAGGATTTCGGCAGAATCCGCCTGACCGCTGCTATCTTTGCAAGCGGGCATTGATGGGGAAAATACAGGAGACAGCGGAAAAGCGCGGCATCCGCTATATCGCAGAAGGTTCCAATATGGATGATGTCGGTGATTACAGACCGGGAATGAAGGCCATAGCAGAGCTTGGAATCAAAAGTCCGCTGCGGGAAGCCGGAATGACGAAAGACGAAATTCGCGAGCTCTCCCGTGAAGCGGGACTTCCGACCTGGGATAAACCGTCTTATGCCTGCCTTGCTTCCCGGTTTGTGTACGGTGAGGAGATTACCGAAGAAAAACTGTCGATGGTAGAACGGGCGGAAGAGAAACTGTTTTCTCTCGGATTTCGTCAGGTGCGCGTGCGAATTCACGGGAAGCTTGCACGAATTGAGATAGAGAAATCCGAGATGGGCAGAATTTTAGACCCTGAGACAGCGGGACAAGTCGCACGGCGTTTCCACGAGATAGGATTTCTGTATGTAACCCTGGATTTAGACGGTTACCAAATGGGCAGCATGAATAAGGCGCTCAACATATGATAAGGGATTTAAGCTAACCTATCCTTGCACGGAGATGTGAGAAGTGAATCTGCGGCGCAGCAATAGCGCTTATTCTGTGATTTTATAAGGCTGCAGTATTCTTATGACCGCTGCTATTCGTCTCGTAGTCCAGATACGCGCCTTTCATGGGAGAGGCAGCCAGCTCTGAAAACAAACGAAGAACGCCGCTTTGGTATTTCGCGGGTCTGGGCTGCCAGTGCTGCTTCCGCTCGGCGAGAATTTCCTCCATCTCCTCCGGCGTCTTGTGCTGGCCTTTCACTCCGACAATCTCCAGAATCCGCCGATGCACATCCAAGTGGATGAGGTCGCCTTCTTCCACCAGCGCAATGGGGCCTCCCGCCTGAGCCTCAGGGGAACAATGCCCGATCACAGGTCCGGTGGACGCTCCGGAAAAACGTCCGTCCGTGATCAGCGCAATGCTCCGTCCTAATTCCGGATCCGACGAGATCGCTTCGGTGGTATAGAACATTTCCGGCATTCCGGAGCCTTTTGGTCCTTCATAGCGGATGAACACCGCGTCGCCGGGCTTCACCCTGTGATGAAGAACGGCATCGATACATGCTTCCTCACTGTCAAATGGCCGGGCGTTCAGAACGGCGGAAAACATTTCTTTCGGACATGCGGTATGCTTGATCACGGCGCCCTCAGGGGCCAGATTGCCTTTAAGAACGGCAATGGAACCGTCAGTCCCGATGGCTTGATCATAATGCCGGATGATATCCGTCCGTTTGAGGTTAAGGCCATACTTATGGTTAGCTTCGTCGAGCCATTTCTGGCAGCGGTCATAGAAACCGTTTTGCTTCAGTTCCTCCAGGTTTTCCCCCAGCGTCTTCCCGGTGACCGTCATGGCGTCCAGATGAAGAGAGTCTTTGATCTCCTCCATGATGGCCGGAACGCCACCGGCGTAATAGAAGAATTCAGCAGGCCAGCGGCCGGCAGGACGGACATCCAGCAGATAATGAGCGCCTCTGTGGAGACGGTCAAAGGTATCGCCTGTGATCTCAATACCGAATTCATGCGCGATCGCCGGCAAATGGAGCAGACAGTTTGTGGAACCGGAGACAGCGGCATGAACAAGGATCGCGTTTTCAAAGCTGTCCATGGTTACGATATCGCTCGGCCGCATATTTTCCATAGATGCCAGCTTTACCGCCAGCTTTCCGGCTTCTCTGGCGTACTCGGTCAAATCGGGGCTGGCAGCAGGCAGAAGGGCAGAACCGGGCAGGGCAAGACCAAGGGCTTCGGCCATAATCTGCATGGTAGAAGCTGTCCCGATGAAAGAGCAGGCCCCGCAGCTCGGGCAGGCGCTGCGCTTCGCCCAGTTCAGCTGTTCTTCGCTGATCTCGCCGCGTTCATACCTGGCGGAATACATTCCAAGCTGCTCCAGTGTGAGCAGTTCGGGCCCCGCGGCCATAGTTCCCCCTGTAACCACCACGGAAGGAATGTTCACGCGGGCCAGGCCCATCAGATTGCCGGGAAGTCCTTTGTCGCAGCT
>CANQFR010000172.1 GCA_947599905.1 uncultured Lachnospiraceae bacterium | reverse complement strand
CGATCAGTTCTCCGTCGTAACAGATCACCCGGCCCGCCGTTTCCGCGACCGCGCGCCGTGCTTTTTCATAGTATTCCGGAAAATGCTCTTCGCCCCACAGATTCCGTGTTCCCTCTTCGGACAGGTAACCGGCGTTCCCGCCCGCGTACCGGCGCAGTTCGGAAACAGAGACCTGACCGTTTCCGTCCATCCGGCGGCAGAGCCAGGTGCGGGCGATGATCGCCTGAGCCTTCACCGCTTCCGTTTCATATTCCATCGGGATCTGGAGCGCCACGACGCCGATCAGATACTCCTCCGCGTCCACATAGCCGCCCTGCCCGTCCAGATAGATGCGCCTTCCGCTGTACGGCGATTCCTCCCGAACCGTCCCCAGCACATTTCCGCTTATGGCCAGCGTGGCCGCGTACGGCATAAGAAGAACGACCGCCGCGGTCAGACGAAGCTTTCGCATCCGAAGCATCAGACGCATAAAAATCCCCCTCCACAGCCTGTCTGTCACAGTCTATGAAGGGGGATCGATTCTTATGAGTTACACTTCTACCTTGATCTTATCCAGATGCCAGATATCCTTCACGTACTCCTCGATGGTGCGGTCGGAGGAGAACTTGCCGGAGTGGGCCACGTTCAGGATCGCCGCCTTCGTCCACCACTCCCGGTTGCGGTACGCCTGGTCAATCCGGCGCTGGGCGTCCGCGTAGGACCAGAAGTCCTTCAGGATAAAATAGGTATCCGCACGGTCGCTGGATTTGGTGTTTAAGAGCGAATCGTAAATATCCCGGAACAGCTCCGGATTCTGCGGCGAGAAATAACCGTTGATCAGCTGCATCAGGATATGACGGATCGTACTGTCGTTGTTGAAGATATCCATCGGATTGTATCCGCCGTATTTCTCGTAATTGATCACCTCGTCAGCCGACATACCGAAAATAAACGCGTTCTCGATGCCGACCTCCTCGACGATCTCCACGTTCGCGCCGTCCATGGTTCCCAATGTCAGGGCGCCGTTTAACATGAACTTCATGTTGCCGGTTCCGGAAGCCTCCTTGCTGGCCGTGGAGATCTGCTCGCTGACATCTGCCGCCGCGAAAATGATCTCCGCGTTGCTGACACGGTATTCTTCAATGAAGACCACCTTGATCTTGCCCTGGATCGACGGGTCGTTGTTGACCACCTCGGCCACGGAATTGATCAGCTTGATCGTCAGCTTCGCCCGCTTATAGCCGGCGGCCGCCTTGGCGCCGAAGATAAATGTCCTGGGCACCATATCCAGATTCGGGTCGTCTTTCAGCCTGCTGTACAGATACATCACATGAAGGATGTTAAGGAGCTGCCTCTTATACTCATGGAGACGCTTCACCTGCACGTCGAAGATAGAGTTGGGATCCACGTCGATGCCGTTATTTTCTTTAATATACTTCGCCAGACGGAGCTTGTTCTGGTACTTGATCTCATTGAACTCCTTCTGAGCCTGCGGATCCTCGGCGAATTTCGCCAGTCCCTCGATCTTCGGCAGATCCGTGATCCAGGCGTCGGTTCCGATCTTAGCGGTGACCCACTTAGCCAGCAGCGGATTGCCGTGAAGCAGGAAACGCCTCTGGGTGATACCGTTGGTCTTATTGTTGAACTTCCACGGAGTCATCTCGTAGAAATCCTTCAGTTCCTGGTTCTTCAGAATCTCGGTATGAAGCTTCGCCACGCCGTTGACGGAGAAGCTGCCGGCGATAGCCATATAAGCCATGCGAACCTGGCCGTTGTAAAGGATAGCCATATTGGCGACCTTGCTCTCGTTGCCCGGATACATCCGGCGGATCTGTTCCACGAAGCGGCGGTTGATCTCATCCACGATCTGGTACACTCTGGGAAGCAGACGCTTGAACAGGTCGATCGGCCACTTCTCCAGGGCCTCGCTCATGATCGTGTGGTTGGTATAGGCGCAGGTTTTGGTCGTGACCTCCCAGGCCTCGTCCCAGGTCAGGCCTTCCTCGTCGATCAGGATACGCATCAGCTCCGGCACCGCCACCGTCGGATGGGTGTCGTTCAACTGGAAGGAATTCTTCTCATGGAAGCGGCGCATATCGCCGTGGTGCATCTTGTACTTCTTCACCGCCCTCTGGACGCTGGCGGAAATGAAGAAATACTGCTGTTTCAGGCGCAGTTCCTTGCCCGCGATATGATTGTCGTTGGGATAGAGGACCTCGCAGATGTTCTTGGCCAGGTTCTCCTGCTCCACCGCCTTCTGGTAGTCGCCCTTGTCGAAGGAATCCAGATTGAACAGGTTAATCGGCTGGGCGTCCCAGATCCGCAGGGTATTCACCACATTGTTGCCGTAACCGACGATGGGCAGATCGTAGGGAACCGCCATAACCGACTGATAGCCTCTCTGAATGAAATGCTGGCGTCCGCCTTCCCAGATTTCCTCCACGTAGCCGCCGAACTTGACCTCGGTGGAATACTCGGAGCGGCGAACCTCGAAGGGATTACCGTTGACCAGCCACTCGTCAGGCACCTCCACCTGATAGCCGTTCTCGATCTTCTGGCGGAACATGCCGTAGCGGTAGCGGATGCCGCAGCCGTAAGCCGGATAGCCCAGCGTCGCCAGGGAATCCAGGAAGCACGCCGCCAGACGGCCAAGGCCGCCGTTTCCAAGCGCCGCGTCCGGCTCCTGGTCCTCGATCACATTCAGATCAAGCCCCATTTCCTCAAGCGCCTCTTTGATCTCGTCATAAGCCATCAGGTTGATCATATTGTTGCCCAGGGCGCGGCCCATCAGAAACTCCATGGACATATAGTAAACCAGTTTCGCGTCCTGCTTGTCATACTGCTTGTGGGTGGCGATCCACTCGTCCACGATGATATCCTTCACTGCGTAGGCCACCGCCTGGAAAATCTCCTGCGGCGTAGCGTCCTCCAGTTTCTTGCGGTACTTGCTCTTCAGAGCATAGATCATCGCCTGCTTAAACTCTTCCTTATCAAATTTTGTGTTCATACCTGCCTGCTCTCTCCTCTGCTCAAATCTTCTTCACGCCGAGCGTAACCTGCTCACCGTTGATATTCCATTCCTTCGTATATCCGTCTGTCTGACCGGACACGATCTCTTCCGCCAGCACTTCCGACTTGATATCGTCCGCGTGTCCCTTAAAGATCCGGGATATGTTCTCATTGCCCTGCTCATAGACCATGATGTGATCCATGACCTCGAAGCCGGCTTCCTTGCGCATGGTCTGGATCTTGCTGACCAGCTCGCGCACGAAGCCCTCTTCCACCAGCTCCGGCGTCAGGTTGGCGTCCAGAACCACGGTGACCGCGCTGTCCGCCTCGGTCACATAACCGGGCTTCTGGGACATGTCGATCAGCAGATCTTCTTCTGCCAGAACCACCGGGCCATTGCCGAAATCAAAAGTCAGCGCACTGGTGCCCTTAAGCGTATCCATGGCTTCGTTGCCGTCCACCTCGGAAAGCGCCTTGCGGATATTGCCGAGCTGCTTGCCGTACTTCGGCCCCACCGTCTTAAGCTGGGGCTTGAACGTATAGGTCGTAAATTCGCGCACGTCGTCGGTGAACACCGCCTTCTTCACGTTCAGTTCGTCCTCGATGATCTCCACATAGAACTCCGAAAGGGCGTGGTCCGCCTTCACGAACATCTGCGCAAGCGGCTGACGGTTCTTTAAGTTGGCCGTGTTGCGGGCCGCGCGGCCCATGACGACCACATGGAGCACCTCCGCCATGTCGGCTTCCAGCTGCTGATCGATATGGCTCTCCTCCGCTGCCGGGAAGTCGCACAAATGGATGCTCTCCGGCGCGTTCGGATCGATGCTTCTCACCAGATTCTGGTAAATGGCCTCGGTCATGAACGGAATCATCGGCGCCGCCGCCTTGCTGACGGTCACCAGGGCCGTGTAAAGGGTCATATAGGCGTTGATCTTATCCTGCTCCATGCCTTTGGCCCAGAAGCGCTCGCGGCTGCGGCGGACATACCAGTTGCTCAGATCGTCCACGAAGTCCTCCAGGGCCCTGGCCGCCTCCGGCACCCGGTACTGGTCCAGATTCTCATCCACATCCTTTACCATTGTATTCATGCGGGAAAGGATCCATCTGTCCATGACAGGCAGTTTCTCGTAATCCAGCGTATATTTCGTCGCATCAAATTCGTCAATGTTCGCGTACAGCACGAAGAAGGCATAGGTGTTCCACAGGGTGCCCATGAACTTGCGCTGCCCCTCGGTCACAGCCTTGCCGGAGAAGCGCTTGGGCAGCCACGGAGCGCCGCTGGTATAGAAATACCACCGGATCGCGTCGGCGCCATAGGTTTCCAGAGCGTCGAACGGGTCCACGGCGTTGCCCTTGGACTTGCTCATCTTCTGGCCGTTCTCGTCCTGCACATGGCCCAGAACGATGACATTTTCATATGGCGACTTATTGAACAGCAATGTGGACTCGGCCATCAGGGAGTGGAACCACCCTCTCGTCTGGTCCACGGCCTCGGAAATGAACTGGGCCGGGAACTGCTGCTCGAAAAGCTCCTTGTTCTCAAAGGGATAGTGGTGCTGGGCGAAAGGCATAGCGCCGGAATCGAACCAGCAGTCGATGACCTCCGGCACACGGTGCATGGTCTTGCCGCACTTCGGGCAGGGGAAGGTCACTTCGTCGATATAGGGGCGGTGAAGCTCTACCTTCGCCGCATTCGGGTCGCCGCTTAAGTCCGCCAGCTCCTGCCGGCTTCCTACGCTGTGCTGATAACCGCACTCGCACTCCCAGATATTAAGCGGAGTGCCCCAGTAACGGTTGCGGGAGATGGCCCAGTCCTGGATGTTCTCCAGCCAGTTGCCGAAACGGCCCTTGCCGATGGAATCCGGGATCCAGTTGACCGTGTTGTTGTTGCGGATCAGGTCGTCGCGGACCGCGGTCTCCTTGATGTACCAGGACTCGCGGGCGTAGTAGATGAGCGGCGTGTCGCATCTCCAGCAGTGCGGATAGCTGTGCTCGAATTTGGGCGCGTCAAAAAGCAGGCCCTTCGCGTCCAGGTC
>CANQFR010000171.1 GCA_947599905.1 uncultured Lachnospiraceae bacterium | reverse complement strand
CTCCAAAGGCCGCGTATGCTCCCAGTACTCCCTGCAGTCATAGTGAAGGAAACGGTCCGAATTTTCGATCCGGCAGCCCCGCACGATGATATTGCCCGGCTGCTCCGTAATTACCGTGGAATCCTCCGCATAGTATGTAAACGCACCAAGCATATTATGACGGTGCGACGTCGAGGATGCATCAACGCCCTCCTTCATTTCTTTGCGCGTCAGACTGAAACGGAACGGATACCGGCCCGGCCCGAACATCCGGCAGTTCTCGATCAGCGCATTGGTAGCGCCGAAGCGGAAGGCGCTGCATGCGGAATTCATGACGCAGTCCCTGACCAGAACATTCACATTGGCAAAACCGCCCACGCAGTCGTCGCCTGTGTAGAATTCGCTGTTGGTGATCTTCAGATTGTCACAGCAGGTGGCATGAACGCCGTCATGACCTGCCAGCACCGTCACATGCTCGAACACGATATTGGAAGAATTGAATATAGCATATGCCCAATTGGCGCCGTCCTTCACCGTTACGCCTTTCACAGTGATATTCTCGCAGTAATACAGATTGACACAGTGCGGTCCGCGGTAATGCTCCTCTCCCAGCTCGTCATAGCAGTTGCTGCCGTCCAGCATGCTGCCCTCTTCGCCGATAATACCAATATTAGCCGCGCATACCGCCTTGATCAGCCCATGGTTCCAGCGGCTTCCCGGGCAGTTAAGGAAATCGTAATCCGAATTCTTCCAGGTATCGGGCTCGCGCAGATTAATCTGCCTCTTCCACTTCTTGTCCGTAAGCATCTCCGCAGGAAGGGGCGCGATCTTATCCTCCAGAAAAGCGGCGTAATCTTCCGGATCACTGCTTCCCTTCAGACACGCTCCCTTCATCAGGTGAATAGTAACGCCAGAGCGGAGCAGCAGGCCCCCGCTCTTCCATGTTCCCTCCGGGAACCGCACTTCTCCGCCTCCGGCCTGATAACAACGGTCAATCGCCGCCTGTATCTTCTCTGTCTGCAGGACGTCAACATTCGGGACCGCCCCAAAATCGTCAATTGAAAAAACAGTCATTGATATGAATACTCCTCCTTTCCCTTTCTTTACCTCTTCTATGTTGCCGGATAAAGGGATAATATCGCACAGCCTATCCCTTAATGGCTCCGATGGTCACGCCCTTCACAAAATACTTCTGCACGAACGGATACATAAGCAGTACAGGAACGATACTCACTATGATCAACGCATACTTGAGCGTGGCAGCCAACTGCATTACCTTAAATATTAAGTCCGGATCGGAGTATTCCGACATGTCGACCTGCTCCAGGACAAGAATCTGCCTCAGAAAGATCGTCAGCGGCTGGAGATTCTGCTTGCGCAGGTAGATCATGGCATCGAAGTAGCTGTTCCAGTGGCTGACGCCATAATAGAGCACCAATACCGCCAGTACTGTGTGGGAGAGCGGAAGAACGACCTTCCGCAGATACTGAAAGTCGCTGCAGCCGTCAAGACGGGAAGCGTCCCACAGGTCCTCCGGAATGTTCTGCTGCAGGAACGTGCGGGTAATGATCATATTGGTAACGCTCATGGCCCCTGGAAGAAGCATGCTCCACCGACTGTTGACAAACCCGTACTTAACGTTCCAGATATAGTGGCCGATAAGCCCGCCGCTAAAATACATGGTAAAAGCAAAAAACAACATCAGCTTGTCCCGGCCCGGCAGATCCCGGCGGGACAGCGGATAGGCGCAGGCGAATGTGACGACAATGTTGATGAGCGTGCCGAACACGGTATAGTAGATCGAGTTTATATAACCGCTCCACACTCTTCTGTCCTCAAATACGGCTTCATACCCTTCCAGGTTAAAGCCGACCGGCAATATAAATACTCTTCCGCCGGTGACGGCAGCGCTGTCAGATATGGAAGCAGACAGCACAAACACGCATGGATAAAGCACCGCCAGGAAAACAGCCGTCAAAAGAATTCCCGTGACCAGATAGAAGACCCGATCCCCCATGGCCAGCTTCTGTTTCTTCCTGACTTTTATGTTATTTTTCATGTTGCCCCCTCTTCTCCGGCATGCCCGTCAGAACAGGCTGGTGCCGTCCAGGCTCTTTGTGATCTTGTTCACCGTCATCAACAGGATAAAATTGATCACGGAGTTAAACAGGTCGACCGCCGACGCCAGAGAGAAATTTGCCCTGGTGCTGGCAAGTCCCGTTTTATAAACATATGTGGATATGATCTCGCTGTAGTCCAGATTCAGCCCGTTCTGCATCAGCAGCACCTTTTCATAGCCGATGCTCATCAGCTGCCCCGTCGCCATAATCAGCATGATCGTAACGGTAGGCAGAATGCCGGGCAGATCCACATGCCAGATCCGCTGCAGCCTGCTGGCGCCGTCGATCATGGCCGCCTCATGCAGAGTCACGTCGACGCCGGCCAGTGCGGCGATATAGATAATCGCGTTAAAGCCCAGATTCTGCCACTGGCCGGACCATACGTAGATATGCCTAAACAGCGGGCCGCTGGCCAGAAGGTTTGGCCCTACCACTCCCGTAATCGCCCGATATATGCTTCCGTAGATACCTGTCCTGTTATTCATGAGTTGAAAAACCAGACCCACAATAACAACAGTGGAGATAAAATGAGGAAAATATGTGACGGTCTGGATGACCTTTGCATACCGGCGATTCCTCATAGCGTTCAGCAACAAGGCAAAAATGATCGGCAGCGGAAAGAGCAGCAGCTGGTAAACGGACAGCGTAAGTGTATTTATGAGGATCGACCGGAAATTAAGCGATCCAAGAAACCTCCGGAAATTAGCGAGTCCCACCCACGGGCTTCCAAGAATTCCATCCTTGGCATTGTATTTCTTAAAAGCGATGATAACCGCGCCCATGGGAAGGTATTGGAAAGCAATGATATAGGCAATGGGCAGAAGCAGCAAAAGGTACAGCTGCCATCTTCTTCGCATTTTTTTCCAAAGATTCAGAGCTGCATTCCGATTCTTATTTGTCATAGTCCATCTCCTTAAAAAACACCGGCGGCAATATTCCACACGCCGGCCACAATACGCCGGGAGGTTGCGACAGACGGCGTCTTGCCCTCCCGGCGCGGTTGTTAAGCGATACCTGCACGGCGTAATGCCGGTCCGGCTGTTTACTGGTTAGCCCTCTCCCAGGCTGTCTGAGAAATCTCCAGACGCGTCTGAAGTCCTATCTTATCCAGATCCGCTTTATAAGCCTCCCATCCGGCATCATCCAGAGGAAGCGCTCCGGTTATGAACTGCGCCGTACTCTTCAGTACATAATCATAGATCTCGGTGGTCTCCGCATCCAACACATCCATCTCGTCCAGCGTATAAGTAAATCTGACGACAGATCTCTCCCTCGGAACCTTATCTCTGTAATACATATAGTTCCAATAGTCGCTATTAAGAGGATCGACGGTTCCTGCATCATCCGATTTCTTATCCTCCCAGTACCCCACTACGCTCGGGAAGAGCGCCGGATCCCGATACATCGGAGCGCACGTCCCCCAAAGCACGTTATTCGGATACCCCCATGCCTCTTCGGTCACCGCGATCCGGCGCTCTGACCAGACGCCGCTTTCGATCAGACCATTCGAATAAGCGGGATCATTCACAACCTCTGGATCGTCCGTCCAGTTGACACCCGGCTCGCCATAGCGTGAGATAATCGAGATCTCTTCGTTAAAGAAATAATCTCCCACTCTTGCGGCAAGCTCAGGATTCTTGCACGCGGAAGTTATAAACCATCTGCCGCTAGCAAGAGACGGATTATACGGCACATAGCAGGCACCTTCCGGTCCTGTAAAAGGTTCTGTGATTATATAATCATACATATTGTCGGCATTGGCCTGCCAGACGTACTCTGCACAGGCGACTACAAGTCCGACCAGATTGTCACCGGGAGCGTTCAGGACCGCTTTAAACTGGTCCGGATCATCCGTAAATACGGATTCGGGCATGAGTCCTTCCTCGCACAGGCTGTGCAGGTACTCCAGCCCCTCTCTCCATTCATCCTGCACATAAGGGGCAATCACGGTTTTCTCATCCTCATCCAGAACAAGACCTCCCCAGGTCGGCGCATAGGTAAACGCATTCATCATCGCCAGGGTAATATCTGATCCTCCAGCTTGGTCCTCAAACCGGCCGTAGATGGGGATCTCGTCCTGAACACCGTTCCCATTGGGATCCTGCGTGGCAAACGCTTTCAGCACCTCGTGAAGCTCATCCGTCGTTTTAGGAACGGAAAGGCCGAGCTTGTCCAGCCAGGTCTTGTTGAGATAAAACCGATTGTTCGTTTCATTCACATCGAACAAATTAGGCATATAGCGCGGATACCCGTAGATGTTTCCGTCCGGCTGAGTGATTGAGGCGAGCATAGCTTTTCTGTCCTCTTCACTGGGAACGGAATTGAAATACGGCGAGATCTCCGGATCGTTCATATAATCCTGAATAGGGATCAGAAAACCGTTACTTCCGAATTCAAGCTGTCGGTCGTCGGTAATAGCCGTACAGAACACGTCCGGCATATCCTCCTCATCGCCCGACGCCATAAGGGATAACACGGTCTGGAATTCCTCATTATTACTGGGCAGTACCATGAATTCAAGTTCTACATTCATGTCATCTTCGATTCTATGCGACATATAATTGTCTTCAATATCTGTGACGACGCCCTCGGGAGTAATAGCAACCACCAGCTTCTCGCGTTCTCCTGACGGCGTCTCTTCTGCCGGCTGTCCTTCCGTCGACTGCTGTCCAGCCTCTGTCTGCCGGGCAGCCGTCGTCTGTTCCGTCTGATTACCTGCAGGCGTCTGGGATGTTCCGGAACCGGAACCGCAGGCCGTCAGGGCACTTACAGTCATGATGCCGGCCATCGCAAGGGCCAGCCATCTGTTCTTCTTTTTCATAAATATGATACCTCTCCTTTTCTGTATAATTCTTTTAGGCAATTGTTAAATTGCCAAACCCATTGATTTTACTGGGTTTTCTTGCTTCTTTTATATAAATTTTCTCTCCGT
>CANQFR010000170.1 GCA_947599905.1 uncultured Lachnospiraceae bacterium | reverse complement strand
GGCTTAACTGCCTGCGGAGCTCGCTTTCTTTCTGCGCGCCCATGGCGGTACGGAATTCGTCTTCGTGATCTCTGACGCAGGCGGCGACAAGCCGGATATGCGCAAACACCCGCTGTTCCAGCACCACTGCCCGTATGAAATGCGAGCCGCAGACATCCCTTCCCAGCCTTCTGGAGGTGGAGCAGACGAAATAGTCCTGACGGGCTTCGAAATTCCTGCTGGTGCAGTAGTACATTTTTGCCCTGCAGTCAGCGCAGCGCGCAACGCCTGAAAACAGATTGGACCTGCCGAGGCGGGCGGGGCGTCTTCTGTTTTCCCGCAGGGCCTGCACACGGTTCCATGTCTCCTCGTCTATGATGGCTTCATGCGTGTTGCGGAATATCATCTGCCTGTCCGCCGGGTTGTAGCATTTCTTCTTGGTCTTATAGGACTGCCGGTAGGTTTTGAAATTCACGGTATGTCCCTGATACTCCGGCCGGCCCAGGATCCCGGCCACCGACTTCTGGTTCCACCTGTACGCGTCGTCCGGAAGAGCCTTCCTGCCGGCCTGCTCCATCTGCAGCCGGTACGCCGACGGCGTCAGAATTTTATCCGCCTGCAGGAGCCGCGCGATCTGGGTCGGCCCGTAACCGTCCAGGCAGAGGCGGAAGATACGCCGCACGACCGCCGCCGCTGTTTCGTCAACGACCCATCGTTTTCCGTCGGCTTTGTCTTTCCGGTAACCGTAGGGCGGGGTGGTGCACAGCCGCTCCCCGGCCTCTCCCCGGGCTTTCATGACGGCGCGTATCTTTTTGCTGGTATCCTTGGCGTACCATTCGTTGATGATATTAAGAAAGGGGGTAAAGTCGCTGTCCTGCTGCCGCGAGCTGTCGATGCCGTTATTGATCGCGATAAAGCGGACGCCTTTTTCGACAAAGAGAACTTCCGTGAAGAAGCCGACCTTCAGATAATCCCTGCCCAGTCTGGACATATCCTTAACAATCAAGGTCGAAATTTCTTCTTTTTCGATATGCTCCAGCAGCTCGTTCCAGGATGGGCGGTTGAAATTGGTGCCGCTGTAACCGTCGTCCACATAGAACCGGGGATTGAGAAAATTGTTTTCCCGCGCGTATTTACTGAGAATGGCCTTCTGGTTTATGATGCTGTTGCTGTCTCCCTGCAGCTCATCGTCTCTGGATAACCTGCAGTACAGTGCCGTGATCTTGCTAATCATGTTCGTTCCTCCTTGGGTATTGATTATAGTAAAATTCATTTTATGCCAGGGGGAACGGAATGTCATTCTTTTCGACAAAACCAGCGCGGATTGTGACCGCTACAACGTATTGTATGTAATAAAAACCACAAAAATGCCGTTTTTCGGCGCCTGTCGGAGACAAAAAGGCTTGACAATCATTTTTGCGCCCTTTATAATATTACTTCAGTGAAGTGGGGACGGTATTGTTTGAATGCTTTGTGGTGGGAAATGTCAGACTCCCGAATCTTTTATGTAAAAGCGGCCGCCGAAAGGCAGCCACTCATAAAACAGTATCAACCAACAAACTGGGATAAGGCAGTTGTCGTACAGGATGCAAACAAAAAGGACATATCACTTTAATCGTGGTATGTCCGTTTTTCTTCCCTTTCCGGCTTATGGTAGTTCGTCAAATACTCAGAGAAAGTCGCTGTCGGAAGCATACGGCGTTTTCGAATCATATCCGACCAGATGGTGTTGCCCTCTGTTTCTGTAATGATTCCGGCGTCCATGGCTTCAATCAGAATATCCCTAGTCGTAATATGTGAGATCTCATATTTCTCCACATATGGCAGGATATCACGCAGATTATTGCTGGCAAGCGTTCCATCTCTCTGTTTCGCCATAGCGATTCCGGCAGCTTCGCCTCTGCCGATGATTCTCATCCCTGCTTCAGGCGAGGTTGTCATCTGCAGGTAATCGTTGTATTCCTCAGATCCGGCTTCCATACTTTCAACAGAAAGATACCCATTATCCTTCAACGTATCGACCCGCGCCAGAAGATGAGGAACTTTCTGAAGTTCATGATAGACTTGTGCAGGCAAAATAATTCTTCCTGCATATAACCTCGCCAGAATGCTCTCCTCACGAACCCAAAGAAAAGCGGAGAGACAATCTGTATCAAAAAAATACCTCTCAGTCAATAGTCTCTCCTCCCTGATCATCTTCATCCAGGCCGAACGCGATATCGTCACGGAAAGCATCAAGCAACAGCTCATCGATTTTTCCTGAAGAGACCAGGTCTTTTTGCCGTAACTCTTCTACCTGCTTCAGATAGTGCCCATACGTTCTTTTCTGCAAGTCAATAGGTGTCGGCCTATACAACTTATCATCAAATCCGAGGTATCTTGCTGCAGACATAACACCGAAACTATAATCTTTAAGTTTGTCAGAAGAAAGATACCCCTCTGAGACCAGTCGCCAGAACATTGCCAGATGACTCATCCCAAAATATTGCTCAAGCGCAATAACATGCTGTATCGATAGCTGGCTGTCACCGGCAGCTTTCTTTATTGCCGCCCTCAAAGACTTGTACGGTGCGAGGAAATAGGAGGCAAACTGATCCGCGCTCTTCTCATTCTCACTTTTGGGGTCAAGTCTTTTAGAGCAAACATTAAAGCCCGATTCGTCATCGAAATACAGATGGTACAACTCATGGGCAAGTGAAAACCGCTGACGGCCATATGACATGGTCGAGTTAATCGCTATCAGTTTTATGATATTATCCCGGACGCACATTCCGCTGATGTTTTCTCCGAGAGGATAAAACACGAGTGTAAGACCATCGATCTGGTTCGCAAGAGAAAAAATGTCAACCGGCGAATTGGCATCTTCTCCCAGCAATTCCCGTAGTTCCTGTGCTTTTGTGCTAAGATCCAGCTTATCCAACATTCGATCCCTCCAGTGCTTTCGCCATGAATCTGCTGTTGATCGCAATCTTCCCGATATCGGCAATGATACGCAGATCTTCCTGGCTGACATCCTGTGCTCTAAAAGCAAACTGGATCGGATGGGGCTCTTCCTCCGTATCTGCAAAGGCAGCGAGACTATATCCGTAAAGACTCACAACACTTTCCAACTGATCAACAGTGAGGTTTCTCTCTCCGGTTTCAACCTTTGATATGAAAGCTTGAGTCACTCCCAGATAGTCCGCGATCTGTCCCTGCCGCAGGCCTGCTTTCTCCCTCATCATTTTAAGTTTTTCATATATAGTGGCCATGGCAAATCCTCCTTTCGCCTCTCGGGAATATTATACATTCTTTTTGTCATATTTTCAAGCAGTAAATTCACAAAAATATAACAATAGAATGCTGAATGACGATTTCTACCGCCTGATCTCATAGCCCTCGCGAACTGCGGTAAATTCCGCCGCCGGGTCATTCGCGTGCAGCGCGTCTCCCAGCCGGTATATCGA
This sequence comes from uncultured Lachnospiraceae bacterium, assembly GCA_947599905.1. GTDB lineage: Bacteria > Bacillota > Clostridia > Lachnospirales > Lachnospiraceae > UBA3402. The sequence continues at coordinate 1,638 of CANQFR010000170.1, read as the reverse complement.
ATAAACCGCGCCTGCGGGCGCAGCAGCATCCTCTTCCGCGCCGCGTGATTCCGCCAGCGCCTCCACCGCGTCTGCGTCAAATTTATCCGCGATATATACCGGAAGCATCGACAGGAGGATATCCGCGCAGCCCGCGCTGTCATCGTAGGAATACGATACCAGACTGCTGATGGAATTCCGGCACAGTCCGTCCTGCGGATCAATATAAGCAGTGCGCATCTCCCCGCCGGACATCCGATAATAATGCTGCCGGTCCTGGGAATTCATCGCGTAATCATGCAGGTATACCAGACTTGCCGGGCCGTAATACTGGAGAACCGCCAGCTGAAGGATCTGGTCCTCTGCCCCGGAACTCTCCGCCCCGGTTACCTCTCTGTCATAAACATTAAAAGAATAGCTTCCATCACGCCCGTCCAGATTCCTCACGAAGCCGTCAAAGCTCGAAATGCTTCCGTGGGTAAAGCCTGCTGCGCTCATGGTTTCCGCCAGATAATCAACGATAAACGCGTTTTTCATCCAGTAGAAATCGATAAAGCTGTCGATCTCATTCTCCGCCGCGAACGCCAGATACTCCTGCGACACGTTAAGCCGCACCTGTCCGCTGCCCAGCAGCTCCAGATTCACCGCCGCGGGATTATTGGCGTAGGTCAGGACTTCCCCGAAATACGCCGCTACTTCGTCATTGGCCCGCGGATCAAATTCTTCCGCCTGCTGATCCGACCCGCTCGCGAACAGATTGCCGTAGACCTCATATACTGCCGGCAGATACAGCCACCGTCCTCCGGCGGCCTCCAGCTTCGCAAATGCCTCGTAAAGCGGCTCATCCACCGTGACGGTCTCGTTCGGATGATCATTGAGGAAGCGGACGCTGCCCACCGCCGCTGCGGTCGTGTCATCGCCGCTCTCCGCCCGCACATTCTCAAACATCCAGAACGCCTTTTCCGCCGCCTCCGTATACGCGGCCGTCACCGCCCGCTTCTCCTGCAGGGCCGAACCGCCGCCCGCACCCACCTCATACAGAAACGTAAAATCCCCGCCGCAGTTCAGCTCCGACGTACTGACCTCAATCTCCGTCCAGCCCGTATCTCCCCGCACAAGATTCACAAAAAAGTACGCCAGCGCCCCCGCGCCGATCAGAAGAAACACGGCCGCGGCGATAAGCCTGCGGCCGATGTGTTTCTCGGAAATTTCTACTTTCTCTACGGGTCTGACATAGGGCTGCCGGTTTCTCACCGTTCTGCCCATATGCTACACCACCGCCAATATCAGCAATAGCAGGAAGATCGCAAGAATCACTGCCAGCACGATAAGTCCCAGCACAGCGCCCTTAAAGCATGCCTTCGCGTTTCTCTTGTGTCTGAAATGCTTAAATACCGCCCCCGCGATCAGACCAAGGATCGGCAGGAAGAACGAAAGCACCGTGTACCAGAAGCTTCCGGTATCATGGGTCGGCGCCTGAAGGAATTCCTCCAGTTCCTTCGCCATCTTCTTCTCCTGGGCCTCCTCGGCAGCCTTACGGGCTTCCGCGGCCTTCTCCACCTCATCCGGCGACACGATCGTAACGGCCTTCACCGGCTCGCCCTTCTCGCGGAGCGCCTTATACTTCTCGATCTCCGCCTTATTGCCGTAGACCCAGTG
>CANQFR010000169.1 GCA_947599905.1 uncultured Lachnospiraceae bacterium | reverse complement strand
TGGCAGTTTAATAAAGAGATCGTGGACAGCGTCTGGGATCTGATCCCGGCGGTGAAGCCGCAGATCGCCATGTACGAGCAGTTTGGGATTCCGGGGCTTGTTGTTTATAAGAAGACCGTGGATTACTGCCGGAGCAAAGGACTGATCGTCATCGGCGACGCCAAGCGCGGCGATATCGGTTCCACCTCCGCGGCCTACGCGGCGGCCCATCTGGGCCATGTGAAGGTGGGTTCGGCGGTTCTGGCCGGATTTGACACGGATTTCGTGACGGTGAACCCGTACCTGGGCACCGACGGCGTGAAGCCGTTCGTGGATGTGTGCGCGGCGGAGGACAAGGGAATCTTCGTGCTGGTAAAGACCTCCAATCCGTCCAGCGGCGAGTTCCAGGACAGGCTGGTCGACGGCCGGCCTCTGTACGAGCTGGTGGCTGACAAAGTGGTGGAATGGGGCGGCGCTTCCATGGACGGAACCTACAGCAATGTCGGCGCGGTGGTCGGCGCCACCTATCCGGAGATGAGCAGGATCCTGCGCAAACAGATGCCGAATACGTATTTTCTGGTGCCGGGCTACGGCGCCCAGGGAGGTACGGCCCAGGATCTGAAATACTGTTTCAATGAGGACGGTCTCGGGGCCATCGTGAATTCCTCCCGCGGCATCATCGCGGCCTATAAGAAGGCGCCGTATGATAAGTTCGGCGCGGAGCATTTCGGCGAAGCGTCCCGGCAGGCTGTGATCGATATGGCTGCGGATATCGGGAGTGTGCTGTAAAAACGACGGTTGTTTTGGCGGTTGTGACGAATTGCGAATGAGCGGGAACAGATGGGAGTAACTATGTCTAAGATTAAAATGACTGCGAACGTCATAAAACAGGATATGATCGGCCCCGATATCTACAGCCTGTGGATCCTGGCCGAGGAAATCGCGGCCCAGGCCCGCGCGGGGCAGTTCCTGTCGGTCTACACGAAGGACGCGTCGAGGCTTCTTCCGCGGCCCATCAGCATCTGTGAGATCGACCGGGAGGAGGGCGCTTTGCGCCTGGTCTACCGGATCGCCGGAGGCGGTACGAGGGAGTTTGCAGGATACAGGGCCGGGGATACGGTCACGGTGCTGGGGCCGCTGGGAAACGGCTTCCCGGAGATCGCGGCGGACCGGCACGTATTCCTGATCGGCGGCGGTATCGGAATTCCGCCGATGCTGGAGCTGGCGAAGGAACTGAACTGTGAGAAGACGGCGGTTCTCGGCTACCGGGATGCGCAGCTTTTCCTGAAAGAGGAATTTGAGCCTTACGCGGAAGTAGTCGTCGCCACCGAGGACGGCAGCGTGGGTACGAAGGGAAATGTGCTGGACGCGATCCGGGAGCAGGGCCTGATTGCAGATACGGCCGGGCATCTGAAATTGCCTGCAGGAGAAGCCGTGAAGCAGAAGCCTGCGGCCCCCGTCATCCTTGCCTGCGGCCCCACGCCCATGCTGCGCGCGCTGAAGGCTTTCGCGGCAGAGCGCCGGATCGAATGCTGGCTGTCCCTGGAAGAGCGGATGGCCTGCGGCGTCGGCGCGTGCCTGGCCTGCGTCTGTCAGACCGGCGGGGTGGATGCCCATTCCAATGTGCACAATAAGCGGATCTGCAAGGACGGGCCGGTGTTTGAGGCCGGGGAGGTGGAACTGTGATCGATACGAGAGTGACCATCGCCGGCGTGGAGCTGAAGAATCCGGTCATGACGGCGTCCGGGACCTTCGGTTCCGGGGAAGAGTATTCGGAATTTGTGGATCTGAACCGGCTGGGGGCCGTGGTGACCAAGGGCGTCGCCAACGTGCCGTGGCCGGGAAATCCCACGCCCCGCGTCGCCGAGGTCTACGGCGGGATGCTGAACGCCATCGGCCTGCAGAATCCGGGCATCGATGTGTTTGCGCGGCGTGACATTCCATTTCTGAAGAAATACGATACGAAGATCGTAGTCAATGTCTGCGGCCGCACCGCGGAAGACTATATCGACGTGGTGGAACGGCTGGGCGACGAGCCGGTTGATCTGCTGGAGATCAACATTTCCTGCCCCAACGTGAAGGAGGGCGGCATCGCCTTCGGTCAGGATCCGAAGGCGGTGGAGAAGATCACCCGGCAGGTGAAGGAACACGCCAGGCAGCCGGTCATCATGAAGCTAAGTCCCAACGTGACCGACATTACGGTGATGGCGAAGGCGGCGGAAGCCGGCGGCGCGGACGCGATCTCGCTGATCAACACGCTGACCGGTATGAAGATCGACATCCACAAAAGGATGTTCGTGCTGGCCAATAAGACCGGCGGCATGTCCGGCCCGGCCATTAAGCCCATCGCGGTGCGCATGGTCTACCAGGCGGCCAATGCGGTGAAACTGCCTGTTATCGGTATGGGCGGGATTGCGACGGCTGAGGATGCCATCGAGTTTCTGCTGGCGGGAGCTACAGCGGTGTCTGTGGGAACCGCGAATTTCTTTAATCCCTGCGCGACCGTGGAGATCGTGGAAGGAATTGAAAAGTATATGGAAAAATATGGGATCGCCGATGTGAAAGAACTGATCGGCGCAGTCAGATGACGCATAAAACAGACGGAACGACGGAAAAGCCTGTCGGCAGAAATGATAAAAAACTGCACGGAAGCGCAAAATGGAAAAGGAGAAATGTGGTAATGGAAAAGTATAAACAGGAATTTATAGAGTTCATGGTGGAGAGTAACGTACTGAAATTCGGCGATTTCACCCTAAAAAGTGGGAGAAAGTCCCCATTCTTTATGAACGCGGGCGCCTATGTGACCGGTTCCCAGCTGATGCGTCTGGGCCGCTACTACGCGGAGGCGATCCACGAGCATTACGGAGATGATTTTGACGTGCTTTTTGGACCTGCCTACAAAGGCATTCCGTTAAGCGTGGCGACGGTGATCGCGTTCCATGAGATGTACGGCAAGGAGATCCGTTATTGCTCCAACCGCAAGGAAGTGAAGGATCACGGCGACACCGGTATCCTGCTGGGCAGCAAGCTGCAGGACGGCGATAAAGTCGTCATTATCGAGGATGTGACCACCTCCGGCAAATCCATCGAGGAGACATTTCCGATCCTGAAGGCTCAGGGCGACGTAACGATCGTGGGCCTGATGGTGTCCTTAAACCGCATGGAGCGGGGCAAGGGAGAGAAGAGCGCTCTGGAAGAGATCAAAGAGCTTTACGGCATCAAGGCCAACGCGATCGTGACCATGGCTGACGTGGTGGAGCATCTGTATAACCGGGAGTGTCAGGGACGGATCGTGATCGACGATACATTGAAAGCGGCAATCGACGCATATTATGAACAGTACGGCGCGAAATAAGCGTCAGTGCAGGAAACAGGAACGAAAGTCTGCCCGAAACGGAAAGACCGTCCGGGCGCCTGAAACTTCGAACTGCAGATGCGGGGGAGACGCATGAGAAGGGAGTGATTATCATGGAAAAGATCTATCGGACAATGAGAAATACCGGAGCGGCCAACATCGCGGTCGGCATTATCATGATCGTGGCGGGACTCAGCGCGGGGATCGTGGCGATTGTCAGCGGCGCAATCCTGCTTAAGAGAAAATCGGAGCTGACCTTTTGATTAAGGCCGTCCGCCGGTGACGCGCTTTCTGTATTTGCCGTAACGATCAGACTGGAGCAAACCATATGTTTTCAAAATATACGAAGAACCAGAGACGCGTCCTTTTGGTATTTTTCATATACCTGTCCGTGCTGTTCTATCTGGTGCTTTTCTCCGAGACCTACCGCCGCGGCGGGAGTCTCGGCGACGGCTATGCCTATAATCTGGAACCGTTTAAGGAGATCAGGCGGTTTATGGGCGGTATCGAGCAGCTGGGCTTTCGGACGGTGTTTGTGAATCTGGCGGGGAATATTCTGGCGTTTATTCCGTTTGCCTTTTTGCTTCCTGTGGTTATTGAAAAGGCAGGGGGCCTGTTTCAGACAGTATTTCTCACCTTTTTCCTGAGCCTGTGCATTGAGTGTGCGCAGCTTGTTACGAAGGTGGGAAGTTTTGATGTGGATGATCTGATCCTGAATACGGCAGGGGGCCTGATCGGCTACCTGCTGCACTGGATCGCCCAGCGGTTCTGGATGAGGAGGAAGTCAGGTGCCGGGACAGAGGAATAGCAGGCCCAGGCCGAAGAAGCGCCCCATGTCCGGGGAGGAGCGGGAGGCGCTTAAGGCCCGGCAGGAGCGGAAAGAACGGAATATCAGGGAGCAGAAGGAGGCAGCCGCCAGCCGGGTGTCTTATGTGCGCAAACCCATTTCCGGGCGGAGCGTCGTCGGAACGGTTCTGACGGTATTCGCTCTCGCCTTTGGCGGATACTGCCTCTATCTTGGCTACGACACGTACGGGCAGGTACCGTTTTCGGCGGGCGGCCCGGCGCTCTGCAGTATGATCTGCGGCCTGGCGGCGTTCATTTACCATATCTGCGCCCTGCGCGAGCGGGAAACCAATGGGATCCTGTCTAAAATCGGAATTGTTCTTGCGGCAGCGCAGCTTCTTGCGTGGATCGCGATTCTTGTGATCGGATTGCAGTGATTGCGGTCAATCGTGAATTTTAACGGGAAATATGGGTTCGTGAATGATCGTAAATTTCAGCGGAAAAGAGGTATCAGGGATGGATTATCGTGAATTCTGGCAGGAGGAAAATGAATCCGTGCGCGAGCGGTACGAGCTTTCCGTCGAGCGTCTCCGCCTGATTCGGACGGAGGAGACGGTACCGGAGCCGTTCCGGGCGTATTTTAAGGCGGAGGCAGGATTAATGACGTTCGCGGCGGAGATATATGAGTCTAACGACATGGGGGCGTTCCGGAACTGGTCGATCGGTCGCCTTCAGCAGATCAATGATATGCTGTATCATGACATTCTGCCTTCAAACTATGATACGAGCTATGCAAATCCTTCCTATGCGGCCGCGCAGCTGGGCGAGGACTACGGAAAGCTGCTTTCTTATCTGTTGTCTGAGATCCGCGGGCAGATCGTATTTGCCCATGAGTGCCGGCTCACGGAGCTGACCATTCTGAATGAACTGTTCATCGAGATTTACAATATGTTCGAGGAAGAGGAGCTTCCCGCGCCGGAGCGGATCCGGGAGACGAT
>CANQFR010000168.1 GCA_947599905.1 uncultured Lachnospiraceae bacterium | reverse complement strand
GTACCGGGCTACGAGCGGGAAGACGGCACCCTGGACCACAGCGTGTCCACCTGGGAGACCGGAGCCATCATCATGGAGACCAGCGACCAGAAAGAAGAAGCATGGAAGTTCCTCAAATGGTGGATGAGCGCGGATACCCAGTCCAGTTACGGCAATGAGATTGAGAACGTCTTAGGCGTCTCCGGACGTGTGGCTACCGCCAATATGGACGCGCTGGCAAGCCTTCCCTGGTCTAACCGGGACTACCGGCAGCTGATGGCGGAGCTTCAGTGGGTGAAAGCGATCCCGCAGATCCCGGGCGGCTACTACACGGAGCGCAACATCAAGAACGCGTTCTATACGGTATACAATAACAACGAGGATCCCAGGGAGACCCTGCAGGATATCGTGAAGACCATCAACACAGAGATCGACGCCAAGCGGAAGGAATTCGGCCTGCCGCTGGCGGGCGAATAGCAGAAAGGAGGCAGAACCGCCATGAAAGAGAATCAAAAACTGTTTCCCATGCTGCGGGACTACGGAAAGATCAAGGCAAAGCTTCTGTGGAAGAACATGAAGAAGAACAAGACCTCGTATCTGTTCATCGCCCCCTACTGCATTCTGTTTCTGATGTTTTACCTGGTGCCGGTACTGGTGTCCATGGGACTGAGCTTCACCTATTTCAACGTCCTGGAGCCGCCCCGGTTCGTAGGCTGGAAGAACTACATCGACCTGTTCTTCGCCGATGAGATCTTCTTAAAGGCCGTGAAGAACACCTTCCTCTTCGCGGTGATCACGGGCCCGATCGGTTATTTCCTGGCCCTGTTCATCGCCTGGATGATCAACGACATCAAGAATTCCAAGATCCGTGCGTTCATGACCCTGATCTTCTACGCGCCCACGATCTCCGGACAGGCGTACGTCGTCTGGAAATACATTTTCTCCAGCGACACCTACGGTCTGGCCAACGGCTGGCTGATGAAGCTGGGCGCGATCTTCGGGCCGATCCTGTGGTTCGAAGATGAGAAATACATCATGCCGATCCTGATCGTCGTGGTGCTGTGGATGAGCATGGGCACCGGTTTCCTTTCCTTCATCGCCGGTCTGCAGAATGTGGACCGCTCCCTCTACGAGGCGGGCTATATGGACGGCATCAAGAACCGCTTCCAGGAGCTGTGGTACATCACGCTGCCTTCCATGAAGGAGCAGCTGATGTTCGGCGCGGTCATGACGATCACCAGTTCCTTCGCGATCCATGATCAGCTGGCGGCCCTCGCGGGCTTCCCCAGCGTCAACTACTCGGCGCACACGGTGGTGTCCCATCTGATCGACTACGGTACGATCCGTTTCGAGATGGGCTACGCCTCCGCCATCGCCACGCTTCTGTTCATGGTTATGATCCTCTGCAACAAGCTGGTTCAGCTCATCTTGGGAAGGATTGGTAAATGACGATGAAGATTTTTCATAAGAAAAGAGCAAAACAGAGCCATTCCAGGGCCGGCGATTTCTTAAGCCTGCTGATCCTGATCTCCATGGGGTGCTTCATGGCGCTGCCGCTGATCCTCGCTATCAGCAACTCCTTAAAACCGCTGGAAGAGCTGTTCATATTCCCGCCCAGATTTCTGGTACGGAATCCGACGCTGAACAATTTCCACGACGTGTTCGTGCTCATGAGCCAGTCGTGGGTGCCGTTTACAAGATACATATTCAATACGGTGTTTATCACCGTGGTCGGAACCTTCGGCCACCTGATTATCGCCAGCCTCTGCGCCTACGCCCTCGCGAAGCATAACTTCCCGGGACAGAAGGCCATCTTCTGGGTGATCGTGACAGCCCTTATGTTCTCCACCCAGGTAACGGCGATTCCCAACTACCTGATCATGTCGGGGATCGGCTGGCTGGACACCTACCTGTCGCTGATCATTCCTGCGATTGCCAAGCCTCTGGGACTGTTCCTGATGAAGCAGTTCATGGAGCAGATTCCCACCACGCTTCTGGAGGCGGCCCGGATCGACGGGGCCAGCGAGTGGAAGATCTTCTGGGGGATCGCGATGCCGCAGGTGAAACCGGCGTGGCTGACGCTGATCATCTTCTGCTTCCAGGATCTGTGGAACCTGCAGGGCTCCAACTACATTTACAGCGAGCAGCTTAAGACCCTGCCGTATGCGTTGAGCCAGATTTCCGCGGCCGGTATCGCGCGAAGCGGCGCGACGGCGGCGGTGGCGGTCATCATGATGATCGTGCCGATCACGATCTTCATGATCAGTCAGAGCAACATCATCGAGACCATGGCTTCTTCCGGTATCAAAGAGTAAGGAGGGCGGACAATGAAGAAAACAATGAAAACCATTGCGGTGTTTGCTTCGGCTTTCTGCCTTTTATGCTCCGGCACGCTTACGGCGCGGGCGGATATGCCGTACGAGACCTACAACTTCAACTTCTGGGGGGAAGAGGTGCTGCAGCCTCATTCCTACCTGTATTCCGGCTCCATTTCCGCGGCGCAGATCGGTTCGGCGCTTCGGTATCCGCAGGATATGTGCATCTTTGAGGATCATATCTATGTGGCGGATACCGGGAATTCCCGGATCCTGATCCTGAATCTGGACGGCAGCACGGCGCATGAAGTGACGGCGGCGGACGGGGCGGAAGATCTGCTCAACCAGCCTCAGGGCGTGTTTGTCACGGACGCAGGCCATCTGTATGTGGCCGACAGCGGCAACAGCCGGATTGTGGAATACGATGAGAACCTGAATTTTGTACGTGAGATCGGCCGGCCGGAGACCAACCTGATCAGCGCTTCTCAGGCCTACACGCCGGTCCGCCTGGTGGTGGACCATTCCGACCGGATCTACGTGATCGCCTACGGCATCAACATGGGTCTGGTGGAATTCGATAAGGACGGTGTGTTCCAGGGCTTCATGGGGGCCACGGAGGTCAGCGTCAGCACCTTTGAATACATCTGGAAGAATTATTTCTCCACCGAGGCCCAGCAGGCCAGGATGGAGACCATCATCCCCACCGAGTACAGCGATATCTTCGTGGATGACGAGAACTTCATTTACGCGACCATCAGCAACCTCTCGGAAGAGGATCATATGCAGGGGGCCGACATGGTGCGGCGGCTGAATCCGACGGGTACCGACGTGCTCAGGCGGCTCGGCAATAACGATATCGTCGGAGACTTAAACGGCCGGTCCTTCTCCACCTTCGTGGATGTGGCGGCGACCGATTATGGCTGCTATTTCATCCTGGACAGCGCCGGCGGCAAGATCTTCGCCTATGACTACGACGGCAACTCCCTCTTTGCCTTCGGCAGGAAGGGAATCAAAGAGGGCAACGTCCAGCAGCCGGTAGCCCTGGCCCTCGGCGAAGGGCAGAATAAGATCTATGTGCTCGACAATACGCTGGGCACGATCCTGACCTTCGAGATCACCGATTACGGACGCCATCTTCTGGACGCCTTAAGACTTAACGACATCGGCGACGCGGAGGGCTCTAACCGGGAGTGGCAGGAAGTGATCCGGAGCAACTCCAACAACGAGATGGCCTATATCGGCCTCGGAAAGACCTATCTGGCCGAAGGTCAATACAAGCAGGCCATGGAATACTTCAAACTCGGCAACAGCCGCAAGTACTACACCAAGGCGTTCTTCTACTACAGGAAGGAGCTGATGGAAAATAACTTCGGCAGGGCCATGCTGGTGCTGGGACTCGGCATCGTGGCTGCACTTATTGTTTACTATGTGTTCAGATTCAGAAGATGGGTAGGTGAAGTGAGATGCTTTATGTCGAAACGATAAAATACGGATTCTATGTGATTACCCATCCCCTGGACGGCTTCTGGGGCATCCGCAGGGAGAATAAGGGGAGCCTGGCGGCGGCGTTTACATTTGTGGTTCTGACGATCCTGACGCTGACGATCGAGAAGCAGAATACCGGCTTTCTGTTCAACATGAACCGTCTGTCGGAGCTGAACGTGCTGGTGGACATCTTCACGGTGCTTCTCGTGTATGTGCTCTGGTGCGTGGCCAACTGGTGCACCACGTCCCTGATGGAAGGAAAGGGCCGGATGAAGGATATCCTGATCGCCATCGGCTACGCGCTGCTGCCGATCATCCTGATCCGGCTTCCCATGGTGCTCATGAGCCATATGATTACCGCGGATGAGGGAACCTTCTACTATGTGCTGGGAACCATCAGCTACCTGTGGACAGGGCTTCTGATCTTCACGGGAACCATGACGATTCATCAGTATTCGATCACGAAGACGATCGTGACCATCGCGATCACCATCGTGGCGATGGGAATCCTGATGTTCATCGGCCTGCTGTTTTTCAATGTGATCCAGCAGATGCTGACGTTTGTGATGACAATTTACCGGGAACTCAGGTTCCGGTAGAAAGGGGGCAGACATGAAGAAGATGAGAAGGATCGGGCTGTTATCCATGGCCGCCGTGCTGCTTCTTGGCGCCGCGCCCCTCAGGACCTGGGCGGCGGACGCGCCGAAGGGCATGGATAAGGTGGCGGAGAATGAATATCTGACCCTTTATCTGAATGATAAGGATACCAGTCTGGCGGTTGTGGACAATGCGACCGGCAAGGTCTGGTACACCAATCCGCAGGAAGAGGATACCTTCGCTTCCGCCTATTATCAGAGGCTGTTAAAGAGCCAGCTGCAGGTTCTGTACTACAATGAAAATGTGCAGTCCAGCACCATGGACAACTACAACGACAGTATTCAGGACGAACAGTTTACGATTGAAGAGACTGAAAACGGCGTGACCATTACTTACACCATCGGCGCCGCGGTGGGCACCATGCTTCTGCCGGACGCGATTTCGGAGGAGCGGTTCCTGTATTATTTCAACCAGATGGATTCCGGCGACCAGAAACGCACCAACCGCAATTACGTCTATGTGGATCTGACCAATCCGACGGGCAGCGACGAGATCGCCGAATACCTGGAGACGTATCCGGGCTTTACGACCAACTTCTACGTACTCCGCGGCGGCGTCCGCGACTACCTGAAGGAGGACCTGGAGGAATATTTCGTGGAAGCCGGCTACACGGCCGAGGATCTGGAAGCGGATATGCTGGAAAGCGGTATCGGCGAATCGGAGAATTCCGATCCCTGGTTCATCATC
>CANQFR010000167.1 GCA_947599905.1 uncultured Lachnospiraceae bacterium | reverse complement strand
GCTGAGCGCCAGTGGCGGCCTGCTCCTATTTTCATTCATTTAGTCCAAACGCTTCCTCCGCCAGGGCCAGCGTCTCCTCAACGCTCCGGTTCTCATCCCGAAGGATCACAGAAAACCCGGAATTCAGGAAGCGTTCGTAATTCTCCTGCGTATTGATACGCATCAGGCATTGCCGGAAATTCACCAGCGCGTACTCCGGGTCCGGCTCTTCCATGATCAGCTGATACAAAAACTGCTTGTCCCTGTCCGGCCGTTCGAAAAAGCGCCGCACCGAGATCTCCGGATCCGCCAGCATGATCAGGACGTGATCGTGCTCCGCGACCGTTTTCAGCGTCTCGATCGAGATGTTCGTATCCACAAAGACCGGCTTTTCCTGCGTCCGCAGTTCTTCCAGGATCCCCAGCTCCAGAATCTCACATTCCTTACTGGTTCGCCGGATCCACGCTTCGTATTCATCCGGCGTTCTTCGGATGAAATCATGCCAGTCCTTAAGATCCCTGGTATAGGTCAGTCCGGGGAATTTCTCCCTGTCCAATTCCGGCAGAAGCCGGTTGTGATAGTTCTCCTCGCAGGCGATCCCGTTGTATTTTTCAGCCAGCAGTTTGACCATCGTCGATTTCCCGGCATAGGCGGTTCCATTGATAAAATAAACATTCTTAAACGCGCTCATTTCTTCCTCTCATCCCGAACCGCCCGGATTACACCGCAGATGCAGCTTCCGAACAGCCCGATTCCCATAACAAGCGCAGAAGCTATGATAATATCCGGCTCCATATCTCCGAAAACTTCGATCGTCAGAGGAATGAAAGCAAGTATTTCAATAACCACGAAAATGATCTGCGCTATATGGATTTTGCTCATTTTCTGTCTCCTTTACTTTTCAAAAAGGTATTGCAAATATTTTGGATATGTCATATAATGTACTTAACAAGAGAGCCGAAAGCTGGGGATGGCCAGCCGCCGGCAAAATAGTTACTATAAAAGTAGCGTCTTAGTTTTGCGGGCTGAGGGCGCTACTTTTTGCGTATTGCATATATAACAAGAGTTACAACTGCGCAAAGCATAATCACAAACGCGAATAGATCCGCATATGTAACCATAGCACCAGCCCCCTTTCATAAAGTCCGGCGGCTGACGTAATCGCCCCTTCGGCTCCCTGGTGAAACATATTATATACTGTCAAGATGAATCACAAATGCATTATAGCAATTTTCAGGTATGAGTTCAATACAGATCTCTCAGATCAATAATGAGAAAATCGTTATCCGGAACAGATTGGTATCAAGAAAACAATCAGGGCATATCTGGAAGCGTTGAAGTTTCCGCCACCTTCACATACACCGTCTGCTCCTGTCCTCCCGCGCCGAAAAAGCTCCCTCTGTCAACTGAACAGTCAATAAAATCCCGACCGTGGGACAGCTTGATATACCGATCGTCAGCCATACAGTCGTGGGTCGGATCGTAAGCGGCCCAAGCACCGTCCTGCCATACCTCCGTCCACGCATGGGTCGCGCCCTCTCCGACGGCCATTCCCGCCACGTACCTGGCCGGGAAGCCGGCCATACGGCACATCGCCGCAAAGACATGCGCATAGTCCTGGCAGACGCCTCCTGAAAGTGCGAAGGCTTCCGCGGCCGTGGTTCCTACATGGGTCTGCCCCTGGACATAGGAAAGCTTCTGATACAGCCGATGCATCAGATATTCCAGAAATCCGCATGTAGAATCATAGTCTTTGCGGATGTCATCAAGCCACTCCTTCATCTCCTTATCCGGCCTGGTCAGCTCCGATGGATACGCATAGACAATCCAGGGAACCTCGCCGGCCGGACTGTCGGCAAGCGGATACTGTGCAATTTCTGCAGTATCCGAACATACTGGCTCCGATTCTGGTTCCAGATTCCCAGCAATGCCTGTACTCGGCGTTTCTATACTGACTGGCCGCATTCTACATTTTTCTAAACTGCAACGGTTCGAGTTTCTCTCCACCCGCACCCTCGCATCCATCCGGACGCAGAGCGAATCGTGAGGCTCCAGAATTTCTCCATAAAACATCCGATTGCCAAAGCCGTCGATCCTCTCATGAACTGCGCACGCGGGTTCTACTGCAACCTGAATCGTCTCCACCGTCTGCGCATCGTCCTCCATTGGCAGACACCGGAACTGAAAATAATGATCTGTTACCGGCGCGTCAAATGTAAGCCGCATCTCATACTGAACCTGCAAAACCTTCAAACTGTCCCACCTCAGATAGCCATTCTCAGAAGAAATTCCACACCGCCGCCACAGCCTCGTCCCTGTGCTCCTTCACTCTGCCGAAGCCGATGATCTCGTCCAGCTTTCCGCGGCATTCTTCGTGATATTTTAAATGCACCTTATCCAACCGGTTCACGAACTTGCTGTACCCCCGCTCGATGTCCCGGTCCGGATAACCCAGCCGGATATACAGATCCAGCCGTTCCAGATACTTCCCGCACTTCATGATATTGCGGGCTTCCTCGTCGTCGATCCGGTCGTCCACGCAGCCCCAGAAAGCGTGGAGATCGTCGATCACCTGCTGAAGATCATAATGGGGCGCCGCCGATCCGGAGGCCGCCTGCAGATGATCCAGCGCCAGCTGGATGTAAGCCAGCGTATAGCTGCTGATCTCGTCGCGGACCACGATGGCATTGTCGTATGCCCGTTCCAGATTGCTGTAAACCGAATTCGGGTCATATTTGTCAAACAGATAGCGCTTGCTGAAAGTCCCGCTGTCCCCGTAGATGTCCGGGATCGCCACCATTTTACAGTAATCCTGATAGGCGTTTAAGTCCATGTCGATCATCTGGTCATAGAAATCAAAGAACGTCACCAGCGTCGTAAACACCCGCTCCGTGTACCGGCCGATCCAGTACAGATGGTCAGCCCTCTCTAGTGAGATAATACCCATGTGTCCTTGAAACCTCCTCCCTGCGAAGAATTCACCACAAAGGAATCCGGATTCCGCGAGAACCTGGTCAGCCCGCTGGGCCACACCCGCGTCTCCTCTCCCGCCAGTACGAACGCGCGCAGATCCGCCTTCCGCGGCACCTGCTTATTTCCATCCACGATCATCAGATCCACGAAATCAATGACCTCCTGGGCAATGAACCGCCTGGGTTCTGCCTTGATAGCGTCCGCCAGCTTCTGAAATTCTCCTGCACTTAAATTGCTGCCGAATACCACACCGTAACCGCCGGCCTCCGAGACATCCTTTACGACCAACCGGTTTAGATGCTCCAGAATAAAGCTGCGGTCCTTCTCGTAGAACGCCAGATAGGTTGGCGCGTTTTTCAGGATCGCCTCCTCGCCCAGATAATACCGGATCATATGTGGCACGAAATAATAGATGCCCTTATCGTCCGCCACGCCGTTGCCAGGCGCGTTGATGACGGCCACATTGCCGGAAGCATACACATTCATCAACCCCGGTACGCCGATCAGCGATTCCGGCAGGAAACATAAAGGATCCAGATATTCGTCTGATATCCGCCGGTAGACCGCGCCCACCTGCATTTTCCTGCCCTCATAGCTGCGGTAGTAGAGCTTGTTGTCTTCCACCGCCAAATCCTGAGGCATGCAGAGAACGGCCCCCGACCGCTCTGCCAGGTAGGAATGCTCGAAGAACGCCGCGTTATAGCGCCCTGGCGTAAGCACCACATTAATGCCGCCGGTGTTCACATAGTCCATGGTCTGGCGCAGCATGGAGGCGTAATTGCGGTTGTCCAGCACATGGCGGCGGGTAAACGCCTCCGGCGCCGCCTGCCGTGTCAGATCCCTGGCGATCATCGGATAGGACGCTCCCGACGGGATCCTGAGGTTGTCCTCCAGGATATACCAGTCGCCGTCGCGCCCCTGCACAAGATCGATGCCGGAGATATGGCTGTAGATCTTCTTTGGCGGCGTGATGCCCTCGCACTGGGGCAGATAGCCCTTGGACGAATAAATGAAATCCGCCGGAATGACGCCGTCCTTCACGATCTTCCGTTCCGAATACACGTCGGTCAGAAAGCAGTTCAGCGCCTGCACCCTCTGGGACAATCCCCGGTTCAGGTAATCAAACTCCTTCTGTGTAATGACCCGCGGTATCGGGTCGAATGGAAATAACTGCTCGTGAAATACATAGTTCTTATAGATGCCGAACTTGACGCCGTAGCGCGCAAGCAGGCGGTTGATCGACTCTTTGTGGTCTACCAGATCCAATAGCATAGATATTTCATCCTTTCGCAGATATGAATCCCGGCAATTTTTACAGAATTAAACTGTTGCCATGGACGAATAAAAAAAGCCAGGCCGCCGGAAAATCTCTGATGCCATTCGTTTTAAAAGGAAAAAGCGCCCCATACGGAGCGCCCATTCACTTCCATTAGCATAATACACTACTCAGTGCCGGTTTGTCAATCGATAATTTTCAAGGAACGGTATTCTGTCGTTCCTTCTTTCTCCTGTGTCAATCGTCTACATGAAGGTAAAAGCCCTGGACATCCGTTTCGCCTTCAACTACCACCTGTTCTCTTCCTGCAATGATGATGCTTAACGAGCCATCATCCGCTGCAAGCCCTGTATCCTCCTGATAAGACGCCGTCACTTCCCGAATGAGATTCCCGTCCTCATCGCTGAATGCTATCTGGTATATGTTGTTTCCGCCTGAAGTAACCTTCATGCTGTAATTTGTTCCTTCCAGACTGCCATATGTACCCGTCCATCGATCGTGAATTTCTTCCTGAGATGCCTCTGTCTGCTCTGTATCTTCTGTAATTTCTTCTTCGACTGTAACCGGAGTCTCGACCGTCGTAGATTCGCTGTTTACCTCTTCAGCCTCAGATACGTCCATGGTTCCGTCATCGGACGTTTCGGAGGCGACATTCTCCGATTCCTGATCTGCTGCGCTGTTTTCGGCGCTCACATCCCCTATCGGTTCATCCGCAACAAACCCGGGGATATCCTCCCTTTTGTATGGCTGCACGCTCAGTTCTCCGGTATCTGACAGCACCGCCATCTCCCCCGCATTCACCGTTATCTCCTGTTCGCCAGCCGTAACGGTCACGCTTCCTTCCAGAAGGGCCACCGTATCCTGTGTCACCCATCCCTGCGTCCCGCGGATCGCGGTCACCATGGACGATGTGCGGATCTCAAGGGTCTCATCCTCCTTCAG
>CANQFR010000166.1 GCA_947599905.1 uncultured Lachnospiraceae bacterium | reverse complement strand
ATCTGCGTTTTCTTTTCATCTACCCATGCGTCGGGCGCATAGGTCAGCACCTCATTTTGGATGAATGCGTCGATGCCTCCTTCATAAGTAAACGGGATGTTCTCCGTATCGCGCAGATCAACGTCAGGTTCGCCGTCGATTGGTATTGCGGCAGGGGCCTTTTCCGTGATAAACGGGCGCGCTTTTTTCAGGGCAGCGGCTTTCAGCTTCGTTGCCTTTGCAAACGCTGTCCAGTCATCAAGGGGAGCCGATTTCGAGGCGTCTCGTATCGCCGCGCAAACGGAATCGTATTCCTCCGACTTTCTGAACATATCTGCGGGAATCGGATTTTCCGGGCATACGCGCAGACGCAGCGGCCGCTCTACGGTAACATTCCAATAGCCGAACTCCTCGTTGTTGAAGATTCTGCTGACTTCGCTTTCTTCCATGTCAAGGAAGATGCGGACGATCTCTTTTCGGACGTCTGGGGTCAGTTCGCAGTTTTTGTTGCCCATGTTCTTGCGGAGCGGCGATTTCATTGCAGTGGCATCAATCAGCTGGATTTTTCCTTTGCGGCGTTCTTCTTTTTTGTTGGAGAGTATCCAGATATAGGTGCCAATCCCCGTGTTGTAGAACATATTCTCTGGCAGAGCGATAACAGCTTCTACCAGGTCGTTTTCAATCATATATCGACGAGCATTGCTCTCTCCGCTGCCGGCATCGCCTGTGAAAATAGATGAGCCGTTATGAACCTCTGCAATACGGCTGCCGAGAGCGGTGTCCTTTTTCATCTTTGACACATTGTTTAACAGAAACAGAAGCTGACCGTCGCTTACTCTTGGAATCATGTTAAGCGGTTCGCCGCCCTCAAGGTATGTGTTAAAGCGAGTATCGAGAATTTCTTTTTTACCGCCCATCTTTTCTGCATCCACTTTCCAGCTTTTCCCGTAGGGTGGATTGGAGAGCAAGAAATCAAATTGACGGGTGGCGTTGGCGTCTGCGGACAGCGTTGATCCGTAGCTAATGTGTTCTGCTTGGTCGCCATCGCCTTTCAAAAGCATATCAGCCTTGCACATCGCATAGGTCTCGCCTTGTATTTCCTGACCGAACAGATGGATAGATACCTTTTTTCCGCGGCGGGCTGCCAAAGTCATCAATCGATCCTGTGCAACCGTCAACATACCGCCGGTTCCGCAAGCTCCATCATAGCAGGAATAGGTGGCGTCTTTAATCTGATCGGCAATCGGCATAAACACCAAATCCGCCATCAGTTCCACAACATCGCGGGGAGTCCAGTGTTCCCCGGCCTCTTCGTTGTTCGCTTCGTTGAAGCGTCGTACCAACTCTTCAAAAACTGTTCCCATACCGTGATTGTCAAGGCCGGGATGCTTCAAAATGGTTTGCTCTGCGTCCTTATAGATTGGATTTGGAGAGAGATTGATGTCCGGAGAGATAAATTTCTCAATAACCGCGCCGAGAATATCCGCTTCAATCATGGTGTCGATTTGATTGCGGAATTTAAACTTCTCCAAAATCTCCTGCACGTTAGGTGAGAAGCCGCCAAGATAAACCTCGAAATCAGTCTTCAAGGTTTGCTTTTTGGAACGGCTGGTCAGATCGCGCAGTCTGAAAGGTGAGGCATTGCAGAATGCTTGACCCGCTGCATTGCACAACGCGGGCCACTGGTTATCAATCTTAGCAGCATCCAGGGTCTTTTTCATGTCAAGAACAGCCTGCTTTGTCGGCTCCAACATGGCATCCAAGCGCCGGATGACTGTCATCGGCAGGATAACGTCACGATACTTGCCACGCACGTACACATCACGCAGGCAATCGTCTGCGATTCCCCATATAAAACTTACTATCTGATTATGCACCTGATTGTCCATAATGACTATCTCCTCTGTTCCATAAACGATATTGCATAAATTACATATACGAAAACCGCAAACTTATTTGTCATAAAACAAGTCACATATTTTCTTCATCGTCATTATTAGAGCCGGGGCGCTTGATATGTTTCCCGCTTTTGATTCTCGCATCCTTAGGCTTCGGTTCATCGTCTGGTATTGCCCGAGTAATCAATCCTGACCGCGTCGGGAATGCGCCCCTTCGCACATGAAATTTGTATACGCCGGATTGAAATACCCCAGTGTTCCGCTGGCTGACAAATGGACAGATATTTCATTATTCTCGCCCATTGAAGACAAATTTCTACTTATATATTGTACTTGATATTGCGGATAGAATCAAGATGGTCTTCGCGTTTTCTCGAAAAGGTCAGATTTTGTCCGTTGAAAGCCGGAGGCGTTTTTGTTATACTGGAGAAA
Source organism: uncultured Lachnospiraceae bacterium (assembly GCA_947599905.1). GTDB lineage: Bacteria > Bacillota > Clostridia > Lachnospirales > Lachnospiraceae > UBA3402. The sequence continues at coordinate 2,945 of CANQFR010000166.1, read as the reverse complement.
GCTGATAAAAGAAAGGTGTGGAGAAATATGACGCAGGAAGAGAAACGGATATTCCTGATCAGGCGTCTCATCGCTGAGGAACCGCAGTACCGCGGTCTGCGGATCCCGAACGGTGAAGAAGGACAGAAACGCCTGCTCCGCTCCCTGTTTAACGTCCGCCCGCCGCGGCCCATCGGCGAAGATTTCCTGACGGTGCAGGACGGGTACCTGCAGGCGGAGACCGCCGCCAAAGGCGTCACGGAGCTGGCGGATCTGACGCCTGCGGAGCCGGGAATCTATCTCTGGCAGGGGGATATTACCACGCTGAAATGCGGCGCCATCGTGAATGCGGCGAACTCCGGCATGACGGGCTGTTACGTCCCGTGTCACGGCTGTATCGACAATGTGATCCATACCTATGCCGGCGTGCAGCTGCGTCTTGCCTGCGCCAGACTTATGGAGGAGCAGGGCCATGAAGAGCCGGCCGGTCAGGCGAAGCTCACGCCGGCCTATAACCTGCCCTGCGATTATGTCCTGCATACGGTTGGGCCGATCGTATTTCCATATGAGCAGGACGCCAGTGGCCCCTTGCCTGTATTTCCAGGCAAGAGGGGTTCCGGTGACGCTCCGCTCGCATTTGGCGGCGTCACGCAGAATGACCGGGAGCTTCTTGCCTCCTGCTACCGTTCCTGCCTGGAACTGGCGCAGAGGCACGGGATACGAAGCGTGGCCTTTTGCTGCATTTCCACGGGAGAGTTTCATTTCCCGAATCAACCAGCCGCGGAGATCGCGGTGCGGACGGCGCGGGAGTACAGAGGCGATACGGAGGTGATCTTCAATGTATTCAAAGATATCGATTACGAAATCTACCGAGAGATACTCGGATAATATCAAGAAGCTTCGCGGGGAGCTTGAGGCGGCGGAGGCCGTGGTTGTCGGCGCGGGCGCGGGTCTGTCCACGTCCGCGGGATTTGTATATAGCGGGGAGCGGTTCGAGAAATATTTCGCCGATTTCGCGGCGCGGTACGGGTTCCGTGACATGTATTCCGGCGGCTTTTATCCGTTTCCGGAACCGGAGGAATTTTGGGCGTACTGGAGCCGCTACATCTTCGTCAACCGTTATCAGGACGCGCCGAAACCGGTCTATGAGGAACTGCTCGCGCTTCTGAAAGAGAAGGATTATTTCGTTATCACAACGAATGTGGACCATTGTTTCCAGAAAGCGGGTTTTGACAAACAGCGGCTTTTCTATACTCAGGGCGACTACGGCCTGTTCCAGTGCTCCGGGCCGTGCCGTCAGGAGACCTATGACAATGAGCGTGTGATCCGGCAGATGATGGAGCGGCAGGAGAATATGCGGGTTCCGTCGGAACTGCTTCCGGTCTGTCCGCACTGCGGAAGGCCGATGACGATGAATCTCCGCGCCGACGATAAATTTGTGGAAGACGAGGGCTGGCATGCGGCCGCGGCGCGGTATGGGGAGTTTCTGCGCACGCGGCAGGACGGGCGGAGGATTCTCTTCCTGGAACTGGGCGTAGGCTACAATACGCCGGTGATCATCAAGTATCCGTTCTGGCAGATGACGGCGGCGAATCCCGGGGCGGTGTATGCGTGTATTAATTACGGCGAGGCGGTCTGTCCGGAAGAGATTGCGGACAGGAGTATCTGCATCGACGGGGATATCGGGAAAGTGCTGAATGATATTTAGAAGAACTAAAGTTTTTAATGTTACGGAAACTGTCAGTCAGCGGTCCGGCCGCGCGGAGGCAGCAGTCAGCAGCATCTTCACGTTCCGGACTGCTTTTTCGTCGGTGCGCCAGATCTGGTACTCGCTCATGCCGGGCAGTCCCATGGAAACCGTGGGATTCCGGTAGGTCATACCGCTGTTAAGCACGGACTTGCCGGACATATGGAACGAACGGACGGAGGTGCGGTCAAGCAGGGCGCGGACGGTGTCTTCATTGATGCCGCCGCCGGCCAGAATATCGGGACCGCCTGATGCGGACAGTTCCGACAGCTTCCGCAGAAGGGGAAGCCCTTCGCGGCACGAGGAAGCCTGACCGGAGGTGAGGATCGTATCAACGCCCAGCCGCGATGCCCGTTCCCAGGCGTCGATGGGGTCGGCGCACATGTCGAAGGCGCGGTGAAGTGTGACGGACATGCCGCGGGCATTGTTCAGGAAGCGTTCCATGCTGTCTGTGTCGAGCGTACCGTCCGGCAGCAGGCTCCCGATGACGATACCGTCGGCTCCGGCCTCTGCGAAAGCGCGGATCTCTCGGCAGATGATGTCGCGTTCTTCTGTGGTGTAGAGGAAATCTCCGAAGCGTGGCCGGATCAGCACGTGGATCGGCAGGGAGGTAAGCTCCCTCACTTTCTCATAGAGGGCCATCGTCGGCGTGATTCCGCCGATGATCAGGCCGGCGCAGAGTTCCAGCCGGTCGGCGCCCCCGCGCGCCGCCGCGAGGGCGGACTCCGGGGAGTCCACACAGCATTCCAGAAGATATCGGTTTTCCTGTTGTCCGGATTTCATAGGCAATTCCTTTCCTGCCGCCGGCCTCGTGGCCGAAGCGGCCTGTCTGGGAAACAGTATACCACGTTCCGGTCTTTTGCGGGAAAAAATATGCGCCGGCCCGGAAATCTTTTAAAACATATTCGCGCATTGACCGGCCTGCCCTTTTGTGGTATGGTTATCTCATGCTGCGCGATATGCTGAGATGAAAAGTGACAGGAGTGTTTTTATGGGAGGGAATCATTTCCCCGGCGGGGTCTGGCCGGTCATGCTGGCTCCGTTTACGGAGGACGGTCAGATCGATTATCACGGGCTTGGAGAACTGGTGGAGTGGTATATCGCAAACGGCTCGTCCGGACTGTTCGCGGTATGTCAGTCGACGGAAATGTTCTGTCTGACGCTGGAAGAACGGGTGGGGTATGCCCGGTTCGTGAAGGAGAAGGCGGCCGGAAGAGTG
>CANQFR010000165.1 GCA_947599905.1 uncultured Lachnospiraceae bacterium | reverse complement strand
ATGAAGACCGAGCTGGATCTGGTGGAAGGCATGCAGTTCGACCGCGGCTATGTATCCGCTTATATGTGCACCGATATGGATAAGATGGAGGCTGTCCTTGACAATCCCTACATCCTGATCACAGACAAGAAGATCTCCAACATTCAGGAGATCCTGCCGCTTCTGGAGCAGGTGGTGCAGTCCGGCGCGAGACTGCTGATCATCGCCGAGGATGTCGAGGGCGAGGCTCTGACCACCCTGATCGTCAACAAGCTGCGCGGCACGTTCAATGTCGTCGCCGTCAAGGCTCCGGGCTACGGCGACAGAAGGAAAGAGATGCTGCAGGATATCGCGATCCTGACCGGCGGCCAGGTGATTTCCGAGGAGCTTGGCCTGGATCTGAAGGAAGCGACCATGGATCAGCTGGGACGCGCGAAGTCCGTCAAGGTTCAGAAGGAGAACACGGTGATCGTGGACGGCGAAGGCGACAAGGCGAAGATTTCCGCCCGTATCGCACAGATTCGTGCGCAGATTGAAGAAACCACTTCCGATTTCGACCGTGAGAAGCTGCAGGAGCGGCTGGCGAAGCTGGCCGGCGGCGTAGCGGTGATCCGTGTGGGCGCTGCGACCGAGACCGAGATGAAGGAAGCCAAGATGCGCATGGAGGATGCCCTTGCGGCCACGAGAGCGGCTGTTGAGGAAGGCATCATCGCAGGCGGCGGTTCCGCTTATATCCACGCGATCAAGAAAGTAGCGGCTGTTCTGGACGGCATGGACGGCGATGAGAAGACCGGCGCCAGGATCATCCTGAAGGCCCTGGAGGCTCCGCTGTTCCACATCGCGGCCAACGCAGGTCTGGAAGGCTCCGTCATTGTCAACAAGGTGAAGGAGTCCGAGGTCGGCACCGGCTTCGACGCTTACAAAGAGGAGTATGTGGACATGATCGCCGCAGGCATCCTCGATCCGGCGAAGGTGACGCGCTGTGCGCTGCAGAATGCGACAAGTGTTGCGTCTACCTTATTGACAACTGAGTCCGTTGTTGCTAATATAAAGGAAGAGACCCCGGCCGCACCCGCAGGCGCAGGCATGGGGATGATGTAAGCGGCAGGCGGACCCGCAGATATTAGAAGATGAAATACCGCGAGAGCCGGCCGGACCGGCAGGAGCGGTGCGGAGGATGAAGGTTACGCTGCGGAGGCCGACCGCTCATGACAGCATGAGGGTCTGTCTCCGCTGTTTTTTCGGCAGCCGAATAATTCAGGAAAGGAATAACGATTATGAATGACGCTTATGTGGAATGGATGGTAAAGCGCAAGACGCCGGGATACGCGCTCCTGGTGAAGGGACTGCTGGTTTTATTATGTGTCGTCAGCTTTTTTGTGACGATGATGTTTCCGCTGGGCTTTATTCTTCTGCTTCTGGTCATCGGCGGCATTTATTTCATTTTCCCGATGATGGATCTGGAATTTGAATATCTGGCGGTCAACGACCAGCTGAGCATCGATAAGATCATGGGCCAGCGGCGCCGCAAGAGGGTCTGGGAGGGGACGATCGACCAGATCGAGATCCTGGCTCCCGTGGATTCCTATCTTCTGAAGGATGCGGAGAGAAAGGATATGAAGACACTTGACTTTTCCTCCCGGCAGCCGGGCGCGAAGGTGTACGGCATGGTCGCCCAGAAGGAGGGCGTTGCCACGAAGATCCTGCTGGAACCGAATGAGAAGCTTCTGAACCATCTGTGGCAGAGAGGGCCGCGGAAGGTCGTCAAATGATGTTCGAAAGGGCAGCTGTGTTCGGCTGTCCTTTTGTGTTTCCATAATGCTTGACAAGTCCGGCAAAGTGGGATATACTATGTCACTAAATAACCATTTTACATTACAGCAGAAAGAGAGGAGAATTCCATGGGCGCAATTATCGGTGAAGGCATTACCTTCGACGACGTGCTGCTGGTTCCCGCCTACTCGGAGGTCATCCCGAACCAGGTAGACGTAAGCACGCATCTGACGAAAAAGATCAAGCTGAACATCCCTCTGATGAGCGCGGGCATGGACACCGTCACAGAGCACCGTATGGCCATTGCGATGGCCAGACAGGGCGGTATCGGCATTATCCACAAGAACATGTCCATCGAGGCGCAGGCGGAGGAAGTGGACAAAGTAAAGCGCTCGGAGAACGGCGTCATCACTGACCCGTTTTTCCTCACGCCGGACAGGACGCTGAAAGACGCGGACGAGCTGATGGGCAAGTATCGTATCTCCGGCGTTCCCATCGTAGCGGACGGCGGAAAGCTGGTGGGTATTATCACCAACCGCGACCTGATGTTTGAGGAAGATTTCACGAAGAAGATCAGCGAATGCATGACATCTGAGAATCTGGTGACGGCGAAGGAAGGCATCACCCTGATGGATGCGAAGAAGATTCTGGCGAAGGCCAGGGTTGAGAAGCTGCCCATCGTGGATGATGACTTTAATCTCAAGGGTCTGATTACTATCAAAGACATTGAAAAACAGATCAAATATCCGAATTCCGCGAAGGATTCCCAGGGACGCCTGCTGTGCGGCGCCGGGGTAGGGATCACCGCGAACGTGCTCGAGCGCGTCGAGGCGCTTGTCAAGGCGCATGTGGACGTGGTCGTGCTGGATTCGGCCCACGGTCATTCGGCCAATGTGCTGCGCTGCGTGAAGATGATCAAGGAAGCTTATCCGGATCTGGACGTGATCGCCGGCAATGTGGCTACCGGCGAGGCGACGCGGGCATTGATCGAGGCCGGCGCGGACGCGGTGAAAGTAGGCATCGGCCCCGGTTCGATCTGCACCACCCGCGTGGTGGCGGGCATCGGCGTGCCGCAGATCACGGCGGTTATGGACTGCTACGCGGTGGCGAAGGAGTACGGGATTCCGATCATCGCAGACGGCGGCATCAAGTATTCCGGCGATATTACCAAGGCCATCGCGGCGGGCGGCAGCGTCTGCATGATGGGCAGCATGTTCGCGGGCTGCGACGAGAGTCCGGGCGACTTCGAACTGTATCAGGGAAGGAAATACAAGGTTTACCGCGGCATGGGTTCGATCGCGGCGATGGAGAACGGCAGCAAAGACCGGTATTTCCAGACCGACGCCAAGAAGCTTGTGCCGGAAGGCGTCGAGGGACGCGTGGCCTATAAGGGCATGGTCGAGGATACGGTGTTCCAGATGCTGGGCGGTCTGCGTTCCGGTATGGGCTACTGCGGCGCGAAGGACATCAAGACCCTGCAGGATACGGCCCGGTTTGTGAAGATTTCGGCCGCGTCGCTGAAGGAAAGCCATCCGCACGATATCCATATCACGAAGGAAGCGCCGAATTATTCGGTGAACGAATAAGCGCGGAATGGAATTAGAAAACCGAAGATGAAAGGGAAGACGTGTCCGGCGCGGGCGCGTCTTCTTTTTTAAGTATCGCACAGGAAGGATCCTGCGGGCGGATGGGTTCCGCCCATTTTCCGTTAAATAGGTAAAATAACCGAAAAATATTTCCCAAAGGCCGATTTTGTGATAAGATATTCTTAAATACAGGTTCTGAGAGGAGGTTTCCGTATGAATTTTGGTATGAGGTGTCATGATATCTGCGCCCCCGGAACGGTGACGGAGGTGCTTGATCATGTGAAAGAGAACGGAATTATGCAGATCCAGCTGGCGATGAGCAAGTCGTTTACCGATTATGATTTCAGCTATGGACATTATTCGCCTGGCATGGCCCACTATGTGCGCAGCGAACTGGATAAGCGGGGGATCCATGTGGCGGTTCTGGGCTGCTATATCAATCCGGTGAATCCGGACGAGTCAAAGCGCCGGGCGGAAGTGAACCGCTTCATTGAGCATCTGAAATACGCGAAGATTCTGGGAGCGGACATGGTCGGTACGGAAACCGGCCGCTACGATGTGAACGGCAGGCAGACGCCATATACCTACACCGAGGGCTGTTATCAGCTGCTGCTGAAGAGCATGCGGGAAATCGTGTCGGCGGCCGAGAAGCTGGGAGTGACCGTGGGCGTGGAGGCGGTTCACAACCACACGCTGTACTGTCCGGAGATGATGCACCGCTTCCTGCGGGATATCGACTCGCCGAATGTGGACGCGCTTCTGGATCCGGTGAACCTGATCAACGGTGAGAACTATCAGGATCAGGACCGGATCATTGAAAAGGCGTTCCAGCTCTACGGCGACCGGATCACGATGCTGCATATCAAGGATTTCGTGATTGAGGACGGCCAGCCGAAGACCGTCGATGTAGGCGAGGGCTGGTTCCACTATGAGACGCTGCTTCGGTGGGTGAAGAAGGAGAAGCCGCAGATCGCGATGCTTCTGGAGAATTCGGCCCCGTCGCATTGCCACAGGGATATCGCGCATCTGGAAGGAATCGCGGCTGCCCTGTAGGACTGAAGGAGCAAGTGGTGCGGTAAATCCGGCGCAGCATGCTCGCGGGGGGACGGGCTGACGCCGGAGGCGGCGCGGACGGTCACGGATGGAGAAGCTATGGAGGAGAAAGACTTCCGGAAAAAGGTCGGCTGGTTTCAGTTCATCTGCTGTCTGCTGGTGATCTGGCTTCATGCCGGCAACACGGAGTTGTTTTTGGGGGAAGCGGCCGCGGGACATCCCCTGTGGACGCTGCAGAACGGGGCGGCTCTTGAGATCGCGCGCGTGAGCATCCCCTGTTTTCTGATGCTTTCCGGCTATCTGTTCTATCGCGGCTTCACCTGGCAGGATCTGATCGGCAAATGGAAACGGCGCGTAAAAAGTCTGCTGGTTCCGTATCTGATCTGGAACCTGCTGTATTATTTCGGCTACCTGATCGCCAGCCGTATCCCGTTTCTTATGGATATCGTCAACCGGAAGAACCTGCCGTTTTCCATTGCGGGTCTGCTGCGGGCAGCGCTTCTGTACGAGGTAAATCCTGTTTTCTGGTTCATGTTCCAGCTGCTTCTTCTGACCGTGCTGGCGCCGGTTTTATATCTGCTTATGGAGCATGCCGTAACCGGCGTCTGCTGGCTGGCCCTGCTGATCTGGGGAATCCTGAGCGGCGTGCAGCTCCCGTGGCTGAATCTGGACGCGCTTCTGTACTACAGCGCCGCGGCATTCGCGGCCCTGCACTGCCGGGCGTTCACAGAAGCCCGATGGGACCGGTACCGAGGCGTGCTGGGCGCGGAACTGGTGGTGCTGGGCGCAATTTGCGCGGCGCAGTATTACCTGCACGGCGATATCCCTTCGATCGTTTTTTGCCGCTGTCTGACGCCTGCAGGCCTGTGGCTGCTGGCAGACGACCGATGGATGGCCGCGCGAAAGCCGTTTATGGAATGCAC
>CANQFR010000164.1 GCA_947599905.1 uncultured Lachnospiraceae bacterium | reverse complement strand
GGCCACGTCCGAGAAGCGCCCCAGAGGCCTGAAGAAGTACATTTCCAGTTTTCTGGGATTTGCGCCGGCTGATGACCCGCAGGTGATCGCGCTGATTACGATCGACGAACCGGAAGGCGTCTATTACGGCGGAACCATTGCGGCGCCCGTGATTGCGGATATATTCCGGAATATCCTGCCATACCTGGGAATTGAGGCAGAAGCGGAAGAGAAACAATAATTTCCATCGGAAGTTCCGGTTGATTATTCCGGCAAAACAACGTATACTATTTCCTGAATGTGCGCACCGGTCCGGATAAGACGCGGCTGTCCGCAGACGCGGCGGCGAACGGAGCGTGCGCCGACTACATAAGAGTCCGAGGTGCGATATGATCAATGAAACCATATTGGCAATCATCATTGCCTTTGCCATCAGCGCGGTGCTGTGCCCGATCGTGATTCCGTTCCTGCACAGGCTGAAGTTCGGCCAGCAGGTCCGCGAGGACGGCCCGCAGACCCATCTGAAGAAAGCAGGGACGCCCACGATGGGCGGACTGATCATTCTCTCCGGCATCGTTATCACATCGGTGTTCTACATCCCGGAATATCCGAAGATCATCCCGGTGCTCTTTGTGACCGTCGGCTTCGGCATTATCGGTTTTCTGGACGATTATATCAAGATTGTCATGAAGCGCTCCGAGGGCCTGAACCCGAAGCAGAAGATGGCGGGACAGATTCTGATCACGGCGATTTTCACCTACTATCTGATGAATTCCGGCGATGTGGGAACCCGGATCCTCGTGCCGTTCACCGGCGGTTTTGACGCCGGACTCTGGCTGGATCTGGGGTATTTCTACATTCCGTTCGTATTTGTCGTGATGCTGGGGACCGACAACGGCGTGAACTTCACCGACGGCCTCGACGGCCTGTGTACGAGCGTGACGATCCTTGTGGCGACGTTTATGACGATCATCGCGCTGGGTGAGGGCAGCGGCATCAGCCCGATCACCGGGGCGGTTGTGGGAAGCCTTCTGGGATTTCTGCTGTTTAACGTCTACCCGGCCAGAGTCTTTATGGGCGATACCGGATCGCTTGCGCTCGGCGGGTTCGTGGCGGCCAGCGCGCTCGTGATGCAGATGCCGCTTTTCATCCCGATCATCGGTTTTATTTATCTGATTGAGGTACTGTCCGTCATCATCCAGGTGACGTATTTTAAGAAGACCGGCGGCAAGCGGATTTTCAAAATGGCGCCGATCCATCATCATTTTGAGCTCTGCGGCTGGTCGGAGACCCGTGTGGTGGCCGTGTTCGCCATCGTAACGGCGATTCTCTGTCTGGTTGCTTATCTCGGGCTGTAGGGCGCAGGTATGCGGCGCCGCCGGGGGCGGGTATGCGGGCGCTGCCGGGGGCGGGCCGGATGTGCGCTTGGAGCGCCAGCGCGGGCCGCGGACAGCGCCGCGCAGGACGCAGCCGGTAAAGCGGCTGGTTAAAGAAAGCAGGAAGAAGAAAGCAGGAGGTATGTATCATGAGCCGGAATCAGAAGGTCCTGGTGGCAGGCGCGGGCAAGAGCGGGATTTCCTCCGCACGGCTGCTTCTTAATATGGGGGGAGAGGTCGTGCTTTACGACGGCAACGCCACGCTGTACGGGCCGGCGCTTTTGGAGAATTTTGGGCAGGGGGCCGCTGTGGAAGTGATTCTCGGAGAACTGCGTCCGGAGGCGCTTGCGGATGTGTCGCTCTGCGTGATCAGTCCCGGCATTTCCCTCGAAACGCCGTTTGTGGAAATGATCTGCGCGGCGGGCATTCCGATCTGGGGGGAACTGCAGCTGGCCTGTTATGTCGCGAAAGGCAGGCTTGCGGCGATCACCGGTACCAACGGCAAGACGACGACGACGGCCCTGGTCGGCGAGATCTTAAAGGCGTACTACCGGGACGTCTATGTGGTCGGCAACATCGGCACGCCCTATACGGACGTGGCCCTGCAGACGACGGACGAGAGCTTCACGGTGGCCGAGGTCTCCAGCTTCCAGCTTGAGACGATGGTGGATTTCCACCCGCAGGCCAGCGCGATCCTTAACATAACGCCCGATCACCTGAACCGCCATCACACGATGGAGCGTTACATAGAAGTGAAAGAGAGCATTACCGCGAACCAGACGGAAGAGGACGTCTGCGTGCTCAATTATGACGACGAGGTGCTGCGCGCCTTCGGGGAGAATGCGCAGCTGCTGCCGAAGACGGTATTCTTCAGCAGCCGGCAGAAGCTGGCGGAAGGCTACTATATGCAGGGCTGCGAGATCATGCGCGCGGCGGACGGCGGGGCGAGGCCGTTAATGGACGTGCGCGACATGAACCTTCTCGGACGCCATAATTTTGAAAATGTGATGGCGGCCATCGCCGTTGCCGAAGCCCTGGGCGTCCCGATGGCGACCATCATCCGGGTGGTGAAGGAGTTTAAGGCTGTCGAACACCGCATCGAGTTTGTGCTGGAGCGGCTCGGCGTGCGGTATTACAATGATTCCAAGGGGACGAATCCGGATGCGGCCATCCAGGCCGTGAAGGCTATGCCCGGCCCGATCATCCTGATCGGCGGCGGCTATGACAAGGGTTCCGACTATGACGAGTGGATCGAGTCTTTCGGCGGCAATGTAAAGTATCTGGTGCTGATCGGTCAGACCCGGGATAAGATCGCCGCCTGCGCCCGCGCGCACGGATTTACCAACATCATGTATGCTGAGGATATGGCGGAAGCCGTGAAAGTCTGTGCCTACTACGCCGAGAGCGGCGACTGCGTGCTGCTGTCGCCGGCCTGCGCGAGCTGGGGGATGTTTAAGGATTACGAGGAGCGCGGCAGGATTTTCAAGGAATGCGTGCGGAATCTGTAAGCGGCGCGCTGCGGTATGCGGGAGAGGAAGGAGGAAGACGCCATGGATCAGGAAAGAAGAAAGCGCTCACAGCGGTTTTACGATTACAGCCTGCTGTTTGCGATTGTCTTTCTGACGATATTCGGTCTGATCATGATCTACAGCGCCAGCTCTTACAAGGCCCAGATTGACCACGGCAACGCGGCGTATTTTATGATCCGTCAGGCGGCGGTCGCCGCCGTCGGCTTTGTGCTTATGATTTTCATTTCCAAGATAGACTATCACTGGTACGCGAAGGTATGGAAACTCGGCGCAGTGATCGTCTGGATCCTGATGATTCTCGTGACGTTCACGCCGCTGGGCCGTGAGTATAACGGCAAGAAGCGATGGATCGGCTACGAATCCTTCAGCTTCCAGCCGTCGGAACTTGTGAAGATCCTGGTTATCGTGGGTCTGGCCGCCATCATCGTGCGCTGCGGCAGGGAGATTGAGCGTCTCCCCGGGAAGTTCCGCGCGGCGATGCTTGTACTGCCGCTGGCTCTGATTGTTGTCGTGAACAACTTAAGTACCGGCATCATTATCGTCGGCATCGGTTTTGTGATGATGTTCGTCGCCAGCAAGGAGAAATGGCCGTATATTCTCTGCGTCGCGGCCGCGGGGCTTGTCCTTTGCTTCGCCGGCCCCATCAGCAAGGTGCTGACCGGGATCGGCCTTCTCCAGAATTATCAGCTGGGCCGTATCAACGTATGGCAGGATCCGGAGGCCTATTCCCAGCAGGGAGGCTTCCAGGTGCTTCAGGGGCTCTATGCGATCGGTTCCGGCGGGTTCTTCGGCAAGGGCCTGGGGCAGAGCATCCAGAAGATGGGCTTTGTACCCGAGGCGCAGAACGATATGATCTTTACGATCATCTGCGAGGAACTGGGCCTGTTCGGCGCGGTTTCCCTGATCCTGATCTATATGTTCATGATCTACCGCTTTATGGTGATTGCCAGCAACGCGCCGGATCTCTTCGGTTCCATGCTGGTCGTCGGGGTCATGGGACACATTTCGTTGCAGGTGATCTTAAACATCGCCGTCGTGACCAATTCGATTCCCAACACGGGCATTACGCTGCCATTCATCAGTTACGGCGGCACGTCCGTTTTGTTCCTGCTGATCGAGATGGGGATGGTTTTAAGCGTCTCGAATCAGATTAAACTGGAAAAATAGCACAGACCGGGCAGCCACAGCTTTTCCGGACGCATACCATAAGATATGGAAGATTCTGGGAGGGAACGGCTTGTCTGGAATAGAGATAGAAGGACTGCGCCCCCTTAACGGGGAAGTGGCGGTCCAGGGTTCGAAGAACGCGGTGCTGCCGATGATGGCGGCGGCGGTTCTTCACAGGGGGACGACGGTCCTGAAAAATGTGCCGCTCATCCGTGATGTGTTCTGCATGGCGGATATTCTGCGGTCCATGGGCTGTGAATGCCGGCTGGAAGGCCATACGCTGACCATCGATGCGAAAGCGGTCAGCCGCGTTGCGGTCCCGAGGGACTATGTGGCGTCCATGCGCTCGTCGGTCGTGCTTCTCGGCGCGCTTCTCGGCCGCTGCGGCGAGGCGGCGAGCTGTTATCCGGGCGGCTGCGTGATCGGCAGCCGGCCGATTGACCTGCATCTTCTGGGGCTTCGGAAGCTGGGCGCGCAGGTGACGGAAGACGGCGGGAAAATCATCGCAAGGACTGCAGGACTGACCGGCGCACGGATCCATTTTCCCTATCCCAGTGTCGGGGCCACGGAAAATGTGCTCCTGGCGGCGGTGAAGGCCCGCGGAACAACCGTGATCACGGGCGCGGCCAGGGAGCCGGAGATCGAAAGTCTCTGCCGGATGCTTGCGGGCATGGGAGCGCAGATCTCCGGGATCGGAGAGAGCACGCTTACGGTGGAGGGCGTCGGGCAGCTGCATGATTCGGAGTATGCGGCGCCGCAGGACCGGATCGTCGCAGGAACCTACCTGTTCTGCACGGCGGCGTCCGGCGGGCAGGCATATCTGCGCGGAACCGATGCGCGGCAGCTTAAGGAGGTGCTGCACGTCCTGCGCCGCATGGGCGCGGAGCTCACAACTGCGCCTTTGGGCATCCGGATCTGCATGAAGAAGCGCCCGCGGCCGGTCAGCGTCAGAACCGCGCCGTATCCGGGCTTTCCTACGGATCTGCAGTCGCCCCTGCTTGCGCTTCTGGCGGTCAGCGACGGCTGCGGCCGCATAAAGGAGACCGTATTTGAGGGAAGATTCGCCACGGCCGGCCAGCTTATGCGGATGGGCGCCGATATCGCGGTCGACGGAAGAAAGGCCGAGGTACACGGTCATTATCCGCTGCGGGCCGCCGCGGTCACGGCGCCGGATCTGCGGGGCGGGGCGGCGCTTGCGGTGGCGGCGCTTGCGGCGGAAGGCAAAAGCCGAATCAGCGGCTGCGGCCATATCCTGCGGGGCTACGAGGACC
>CANQFR010000163.1 GCA_947599905.1 uncultured Lachnospiraceae bacterium | reverse complement strand
GTTATTATCTTATTGGCCAAAAAAATAAAATAAAGGAGGTTAACAGCTATGGCCAAAAAGATCACTAACAAACTCATTTTACAATTAATTGAGCCTCATAACTAAAATCCAGACACTCCTTCCAATATATCCGCAATTCTTTTGCTGGCGAATCCATCCCCATACGGATTGCTGGCCTCATTCATCCTCGCATACTCATCTGGATCCTCCAAGAGTTGCTTGAACGCTTTATAAATGGTTTCCTCATCCGTCCCCACCAGTTTCAGTGTCCCCGCCTCGATCCCCTCTGGACGCTCCGTCGTATCCCGCATCACAAGAACCGGCTTGCCAAGTGACGGCGCCTCCTCCTGAATCCCCCCTGAATCCGTCAGGATCATGTACGAATGTGCAAGAAAATTATGGAAATCCAACACATCCAACGGCTCAATGATCCGAATCCGCTCATCACCGCCAAGAATCTCAGTCGCGGCCTCCCGCACAACCGGATTCATATGAATCGGATAAATGGCCTTCACATCCGGATGTTCATCGCATACCCTGCGTATTGCACGGAACATGCGCTTCATCGGCGCGCCCAGATTCTCCCGACGATGGGCAGTGATCATGATCAGGCGGCTGCCTTCCGCCCAGTCAAGCTGTCCATGGCGGTAATCTGCGCGGACTGTTGTTTTCAGTGCGTCAATAGCTGTATTCCCGGTTACATAAATAGAAGAGGGATTCTTTCCCTCTTTGATCAGATTCTGCCGGGCCAATTCTGTAGGAGCGAAATTGTATGCGGAAATGATACTGACCGCCTGGCGGTTGAATTCCTCCGGATAGGGCGAATAGATGTTATAAGTACGGAGTCCGGCTTCCACGTGTCCGACCGGAATCTGAAGATAAAAGCAGGCAAGAGCCGTCACAAAGGTGGTCGATGTATCACCATGAACCAAAACCACATCCGGAAATTCCTTCTCTAAGACTTCTCGGATCCGATTCAAGATGTTCGTGGTTACATCAAAGAGTGTCTGCCGCTCCTTCATGATGGATAAATCATAGTCCGGAACCACACGGAATGTATCGAGTACCTGATCCAGCATCTGGCGGTGCTGACCGGTGACACAAACGATGATTTGTATTCTGTCTCTGCTCTTTAGTTCATTGACCAAAGGACACATTTTAATGGCCTCCGGGCGAGTGCCAAATACAAGCATTATTTTTTTCATCAACTTTCTCCCACATATATCCTGTCTACCGAAAATATAGCCAGAAATCTTCCCAAATCCTCCGGCGTCCCCAGTCCGTGCATCTTCTCACCCACATCACAATACGCGATTCTCTTTCCCGCCCCGATCATCTCATTATAGACCGGCGCCACATAGAACTCATTGTTCACCCGGATGTCCTTATCGATCATCTGGTGCGCGTAGCGCACAAAATCGCTGCCCCTCCTGTAATTATAGATCCCTACCGTCGCCTGATCCGAAATAACCTCTTTTTCGCGTACTAACGTCACCAGCCCCTGACTGTCATAACGGATAAAACTCCACTTCGGGTCATTGGCCGGCATCGTCATGATCAGTCCATCATGATCCCCCATCGTGTCCAGATAAGCAGTGATATCCGTGTCTACATACTGGTCGCTGTTCGCTATCATCATGGGATTATCATTATCAATATATTTCTCTGCCAGAAGTACTGTACAGGCTGCTCCCTCCGTGATATGGTCAACCGTAACTACAGCACAGCCTGGCGCTATCCTTTCGAGTTTTTCCGCGAGACCGTATTTTTCCAAGTGCTCCTGCTGGCAGATGTATATGAACCGGTGCGCGCATTTTGGCGTAATGTTCCTCGTGACAACTTCTATCATCGGCATACCATTAACATCAATCAGCGGTTTCGGCAGCTCATATCCCGCCTTCGCAAACCGACTCCCTCTGCCAGCCATGGGTACGACTATGTTCAGCATATCCCTATTCCTCCTCAACGATATATTTGTCATTATTCGCACCCGGGATCTTCACTACCACATTCTCCGCATCCGTGAGCGCTTCAAAATCCGTGATATCCTTTGGTTCTATCACGATGATGTCGCCTTCTCCATATTCAATCCCGTTCATCCGTACCTTCCCTTTAGTAACCACCGTCAGCTCCGTGGCAATTTTATGATAATGCGCCGCCTCATAATCACCGGCACGGTACCTCTTGACCGCCACCTCCACATCATTCGTTTTATAAAGGCTTGGCTCAAAGTTCCCAACAAACCACCCTTTTATCATATCATCAATCTTTGCTGTTCTCATTCTACTTCTCCTCCTCTGCTCCTAAGATATGTCCGATACGCCTCCATGCCTGACTCATGGCTCATACTGTAATACTGGTCCTTACTGATCCGGTAGGTTCCTATGACTTTCTGCTGCAGGATCATCTCATTGAATACCGGGCAGATATAGAAGCTGCCGTTAACACTGGCGCCCTTCATGATCATCCTCTCCGCTGCATCCATAAATAACGATGCCTTCTTAAAATAATAGAAGCCCGCCGACGCGTTCCGGCTGATCGGGCGTTTCTCAGCCGCTTCAATCACATGGTCATTCTCATCCAGACGCACAAAGGACCAACGCGGATGTACGTCATCAAAAATGACCACGCCACCGTCATAATCCTTTTCCACAAACTCCGTGAGAATCTTTTCCGCGGACACCGTCAGCAGCTGGTCGCTCCCCACGATCAGCAACGGCTCATCCATGGCAAGCTCGTCCACCGCCAGCATGCAGCTGCAGGCCGCTCCCATAGTCTGGCCTTCCGCGATCACCACCTCCGCACCCGAACGGAGAAGGCGCACGATATCATCGATATGGTATGTATTTACATCCGCCCTCTTCACGACCACGATAAAATGTTCCGCCTGCACATCCTGCAGGGATTCAAACGCGTACTGAAGGACCGTCTTCCTCTCGATCTCCTGAAGGCTCTTGATGTATTCCGTCTCAGCAGCCTTATTCGCCCCCGCTATCGGTATGATCACGTTCATCCTGCGTCCTCCTCACTTTCAAACATCCTGATATGTTTCCGGATGTTCTCGTAATTCACGTCATATACCGTATCCACCTTCATGACATGTGCCCCTGCCGCAAGCGCTGCCCGGATGCCGTTATGGTTGTCCTCCACCACCATCACTTCCCGCGGCATCAGTCCCAGCCTCGCAACCGCGACATTGTACATCTCTGGATCCGGTTTACCCTTTGTTACATCCTGGTTGCTTAAATAGAATTCCAGGTACTGGCTGAGGCTGGCCTTGTCCATCATCAGCTTCACTGTGTCCCGTATGGAATTGGACGCCACGGCCAGACGGTACCCCTCCGAGCTGAGCCTTGAGAGTGCGTACTCATGGAAGAACCTGGGTACGCACAGGGCGTGGACCATATCCACCGTGTATTTCTGTTTCATGTCATTGATAAAACGGTGGAGACCCCTGGGAAGCCCCTTCTCCAGACTGAGCATCTCCAGCTTCTTTGCTGTCGGCAGACCGTCGTACGTAACCAGATGGTCATACCGGCTGATCTCATAGCCGAACAGTTTTAAGGCCTTATTCAAAGCCTCATAATGCCAGTCCTTTGCCTCGATCAGGACGCCGTCCATATCAAAAACTACTGCTTTGATCTTCACGCTGCACCTCCGTCAGTCTTCACGAAAAAAGGCCCCTGCCTCATCCGGATGATCCGTACAGAGCATGACCTTTGAAAAGTCGATCCTATAGTTTTTCAGCTGTTCCCAGAAATTCCGGTAATCCTCCCTGCCGTGCAGATCGGGGGAGACAATACAGACTTCCTTTCCATTTTCGATATGTTCCTTCAGCAATTCCTCCGTGATCCAGGATGTTCCCCAGAAGCCATCAATCCATACTCCTGCTGCCCGGTCATACATACAAGGTGTCGGTTCGACCTCGCTTTGGCGGGTGAAATAGCGTAGCCTCAGTTCATCAAACTCAATCATCTGCGGGACAGACATGTCGAAAAGGAAATAATTCGTGATCCGGTAGCGGGTGATATATTCCAAAAGGAGGTCCTTCAGACCATCAGCTTTGATGTTGATGGCAAAGCAGTATCTGTCCCTATTCTCGGCAAGGCATCGAAAGACTTCTTCGGCATCTGGCGAAGAAGCATTGGCGATGTTATGGGAAATGACCAATTTCCCTTTATAATCACGTACATCGGATTCGAATCCAAATCTCTTTTTCAATGCGGTCCGCAACGCCCGCATTGAATTTCGTTCTATATTTGCATTCCAGTAACCACGATGTGCCAAGACTCTCATACGGTTACCTCCAATTCCTTTTTCAAAACATACTGCTTTCTTCCATTGCTCTTTATTAGTAGACATAATGCTAAAATCTCAATTTCTGATATTAATCATCTGGTATTGCGTACATAACTGTTTCTGTCCATGCTTTCATATAATGTCGGACATATAGTTTGTAAAATGGATATTTTCCTCTGATAGTTTCTATTATCGATATCATTTGCTCATCTGTATGATAAATACAAATTGCTAAAATAGGATGATCTTTTTCTATTGTCGCAGAAGCGCCTTCCAACGCTTCTGGTTCCGCTCCCTCTATATCCAACTTCAAAAATGTCACTTTTTCCCCTGGATATAATTCTCCTATAATGTCATCTAATCTTTGAGCCCGCACTTTTTCATTTCCCGTTTTTTCAAGTTTGCTGGCATAATCAATTCCTCCCTCAAATTCCAGCTCTACATTTCTATTCCACATAGCAGACTGCACAATCTTAAAGCTAAAATGAATAGCCTGTTTCGAAATTTGACTTACATTCTGTATTAACTCTTTTACATTGTATCCATCTGGTTCAAAACAGAGCACATTTAATGACTTTTTTCCATTTTTATTAAAGAAAGGCCATCGTTCTACCAAGGATATTATTGTATCACCAATATATGCCCCCCCATCGATAAACAATTCATCTGGAACAAAAGATATAATCTGTGAGTCAAAATATTTTTCCTTTGCTGAACTTGTTTCAACTAAATATCTGCGATCAAGTGTACATCTGTACATAATAATATCACTATATACTTTTTTTGATTTTTCATCAGCAAGTATCTCTATATTTTCCTTAATCCTTCTACGATTAGCTCTATAAAATTCTTGCCTTTTTCTCAGTTTCTTTTTCGCAAAAACTCTTTCTATAAAATCCATCAGAATATTAAATAAATCTGTTTCTATCAACCATACAATAAATTTTGTAAATACAACTGTTTTTTTGCTTTTTTGAATTTTCCTCCACAGTTTTATAAGCCAATCTCTCATTATCTATCCCCCTCGTATAATATGTTTATAGTTAATAGTTACCCAGTACCTTGACAACTGAATCGGTACCAAAAATCAATCGG
>CANQFR010000162.1 GCA_947599905.1 uncultured Lachnospiraceae bacterium | reverse complement strand
TCCGGCTGCTCTCTGTGTGCTGCTGCCTGCCGCTACTTGTTCTTATCATCGCTTTTCGTCATGAAATTATAGCCATTATAGCGGGCGGCGCGGGATTTGTCAAGCACGAAAATCCGCTGCCCGGTTCTACTGCCCGGTTCAGCTCTTCCCGGTAAAATCATGTCCGCACTTGCGGCAGTGAATGCTGATCTTCCCGTGTCCTCTGGGTATACGCAGCTTCTGACCGCAATTCGGGCATTTGAAAATCTTATACTGTCTCGCTTCCCTGATGCGGGCAGGCCATTTTCTCCATCCCTCCGTCACCTGGAAACGCAGGTTCAGGTAAGATTGATTCTCATGAAAACGCCGGCCGGTATTCTTCGAAAACATCCGGAAATAAATCCAGATCAGCAGCGCCAGTTCCAAAAAGAACAACACATTCGTCCGCACAAACAGGCTGACGACGACCAGAACCAGAATCAGTCCGGACAAAAACCGGTTCAGCTCATCGCTGCCATACCGCCCCACCATGAACCGGGCAAAACTCATCTGCCATCTGCGGAAAAGCTCCCTCCATCCGCCTTTCTGTTTCATTCTGCCGCCTCCCCGTATTCCTGCTTCCGCCGCGCAATGTCTGTTCCGTCCGCATGCTGCTCCCCGACAGAACCTTTCCGACGTGCAGCGTCTATTCCGTCCGCATGCTGCTCCCCGACAGAACCTTTCCGACGTGCAGCGTCTGTTGCGTCGGCATGCTGCTTCCCCATACAGAACCTTTCCGCCGCACCATGCGGGACCGTCAGACGCTTTCTACTTCATGTACCGCAGTACAGCCGTCTGCACCGGTGTCTCCTTTGTCAGCGTCAGCACATTGGTATCGTACACCGCCACATCGTCGCACAGGGATGTGTAATCATTAAGCGGCGCCAGTACCTCATAGCCGAACTCCTCGCTCCGATAATGCATCGGCACCACAATCCGCGGTTTCACCGCGTCCGCAACCGCCTTTGCCTGCTTCGCGTCAATCGTAAAGAAACCGCCGACAGGGATCAGCATCACATCGACACCGGCCAGCGCCGTCTTCTGCTCCTCCGTCAGTTCACAGCCCAGATCACCCATGTGCGCCACCCGGAATGTCCCGTCGTCCAGAATATGAATCTT
Organism: uncultured Lachnospiraceae bacterium; assembly: GCA_947599905.1. Classification (GTDB taxonomy): domain Bacteria; phylum Bacillota; class Clostridia; order Lachnospirales; family Lachnospiraceae; genus UBA3402. The sequence goes on along the minus strand of CANQFR010000162.1, from coordinate 4,357 downwards.
ATTCGGTCCGCGCTTTGCGCCCTTCACATCGTCATGGTACGTATCCAGCACCGTTACCGTAAACGGAGACACGCCGCCCTTCTCCACATTGATCACGCCCGCCGCGTTATGGTCGCCGTGGCCGTGGCTGCAAAGCACCTCATTCGCGGTAGCCCGCAGCGGCCCCAGTCCCCGCACGCTGCCGTCCTCGTACGGATCGAGAATGATCGTATATCCCTGCGATTCTACCTGAAAGCAGGAATGTCCCAGCCAGGTAATTGTCATTTTCTCTGCCATATTAACCGCCCCTTTCTCCTATAACCTGTCTTGCGTGCAACCTTTTCATTGTCAAATAGGTTTTCGGCAGCCTTTTCTTCAGCCTGCCCGACACTTATTTCCAACTTGATTATATCGGATACGGGAAATAAAGTCAATTACCGCGTGCGAACTCTCCATTCATCACAGCGTATGCCGGATATATGACCGCACGCCCGCCGCGGCGAACGCCGGCAGTTCCAGCACCGTTGCGATCACCATGGCTTCCGGCAGCCATATGGCAAGGGATCCAGCATTTAAGAAGTCATAATCCAGCATCGTATACAATATACTGGTCTGCACGCCGGCCGCGCCGCTGGACGGGATCAGCGCCCGCAGCCACAGCCCTACGCTCGCCGGCGCCGCGAAATAGACAAAAACCGGCAGAACGCAGCTGAAAAGCGCCGCGGCCAGGGCCGCCACCGTCGTCCGAATCCGGGCCGACAGAAACGCGGTCAGACTGACTGTAGCCAGAAGCGAGAGCAGGCCGGCTCCCGCCGTGAACCACTGGATCTCAAGCACCGTCATATCCGCCAGCATCGTGGCGGAATACAGCATCTGGACCGACGTCGCCACCGTCTCCCAGCCGAACAGGCTGTCCGTGATCAGGATAAACAGGACCATGCAGACAGAAAACTGGGCGCCGCAGATCAGAAGGACCGCCCCCGTCTTCGCCGCGCCCAGCGCCATTCGCCCGTGGCGCATGCAGCGCTGGATATCGTCCGCCCCGGTCTGATAGTCCGAGGAAAATACCGGCGCCGCGATGACCGCGGCAAACAGCGTCAGCACAAATCCCAGAAGGATCTGATAATCCAGCGCGTCCGTGTTGAAGCCCGGATAAAAATGATAGGGCGTCTCCACTTTTTCATAAAGCCGCATGGCCTCCGCCCGGGCCGCCGGATGATCCTTCTGTTCCATGCGCATCAGCGACATAAGCCGCGCGCGGCAGTCGCCGTAATAATCATCAAGTCCCGCCGGATCGATATTCGGAAGCCCCGGGCCGATACCGGTATCCGGGTCGGCATAGACCTCGTTCACGCCGTGGAGGACGCCGGTCAGCGGCAGGATATGCCGGGTGCGGACGCCGTCCGGAAGGTCATTGGCAGTTTCCGCGCTGTATTCCTTCAGGCACTGCTGATAGGCGGAAAGCGCGGCCTTCAGTTTCTCGGGCGTGACCTCCCCGGCCGTGTCCTCCTGAAGTTCCTTGAGCCGCCGGACAGCCGGCAGCCCCTTCAGGCCGTCCACCTCCACAAATGTCGTCGGAAGCCACGCCATCAGAAGCGTCATTGCCAGGGACGCCAGGAGAAGGATCCAGGTGAGGCGGGTCTTTACGATACGTTTCAATTCCAGATAGAATACTCTCATGCGTTTCTTCCTCCCTTCTTTGGGCCGGGCGCGCTGTCATTACTCAGGTCAGAAGCGGTTTGTCCGCGTGCCCCGACTATACCGACTGCTGACTGCTTATTCGTCCTCATGTTCCGCAATTCACCGGCCGCATCCTGCGCCGTATCCTGCGGGAACAGCCACAAATACAGGTCTTCCAGACGCGGAGCCACCGGTTCCGCATCCGCGCTCTCCGCCAGATACCGGATCGATATCCGGCCGTCGGATTCATTTCTCATGTTCACGATCCGCAGCCGCCGCTCATATTCCGGCAGCCGTTCCGCCGGGATCACACACTGCCAGACCTTTCCGTCCACCAGTCTCACCAGTTCCTCCGTCGTCCCCTCCGCGATCAGCCGCCCATCCTTCATCACCGCGTTGCGGGTGGCGATATACTCCACATCCGACACGATATGGGTGGAAATGAGCACGATCCGGTCTCTGGCAAACTCCGACAGGAGATTGCGGAACCGCACCCGCTCCCCCGGATCCAGGCCGCTGGTGGGCTCGTCCATGATCAGCAGTTCCGGCTCGTTCAAGAGCGCCTGGGCGATTCCCACGCGGCGCTTCATGCCGCCGGACAGCTTAATGATCTTTTTGCGGTACACGTCGGAAAGACTCAGCATTTCCAGAAGCTCCATGATCCGCCGCTTCGTATCCCGGACGGGCAGGCCTTTCAGTGCCGCCGCGTACTCCAGATAATCCTTCACCGTAAATTCCGGATAGAAGCCGAATTCCTGGGGGAGATACCCGAAGATCTCACGGTATCTGCCCTTCAGCGTACCGATGGGCAGTCCGTCGTAACGGATCTGCCCATCGTCCGGCTCCATGATCCCGGCGATCATGCGCATCAGCGTGGTCTTGCCCGCGCCGTTGGCGCCCAGAAGCCCCCATACGCCGGGCGTAAGGGTCATGGACACATCATCCACGGCCCGCTTGTCCTTAAATGATTTTGAAATATGATCGATCTGCAGTTCCATTCTCTTATTTTCCTCCATATCCGGCCATATTCCGGCCATAAACCAGATCATCTTCCCTCTGCGGGCATCAACGCACAGCCTGCATGCTCATCAGAAGCCGGCGCCGTTTCGCTGTATGATGTCCCGCAGTCAATAGCAGTGTGCCCGTCCACGCTATCTGCAGCTCAATACCGGTGTGCCCGTTCACGCTATCTGCAGCTTCGGATACACCGCGTCCCGCACCGATCTTTTTGCCTGCAGGATACAGAGCAGCGTGATCAGCGCGCATACTGCCAGCCACCCCGGCGTAAGCGTCTGCAGATAGAACCCCTCACACAGACGGCCCGCTATGCCTAACACCGCAAGAAGCAGAGCTCCTGCCGCCATACACGCCGCCGGGAACGCCGCCGCCGGGATCCTGCCCATCAGGCTCAGGCTCAGCCAGCTTGCCAGCAGGAACGGCAGCATCAGATACAAAAAGGTACTTCCAACCGGCAGTCCCGTCCACAGAACCGTCCCCAGGAAAACCGCTCCCAGCAGCACGGCGTCCCCCATCGCGGTCATCAGCATTTTCGCCAGCAGAACTCCCGCAAAGGAATACCGGGAAGTCGCCTCGGTCTCGTGCATCCGGTACCGAAACGAGCGATAGATAAACGGCAGAGAACTGACCGCCGCCGCCAGCGACAGCCCGCAGAGGAAGCGGGCCATGTAACGCTCCTCCTGCCAGAATCCCCGGCCCATCAGAACCCACAGAACGCTTCCCAGAACAGTAAATAGTACCGTCTGCACCGCCCACATCCGCAGACCGATGAATCGGATCTGAAGAAGCAGAAATTCCCGAAAGGAACTGGAATCGCGCTGCTCTGCCACTGCTGTCACAGCCATGGCAGCAATATGTGCGCAAGAACACGGTTCTTCTTGCCGCGACAGCCCACCGCGCAGCGCTTCCCGAAGTTCCATTTCTATCTTTCTCCTGTTCATCATTTCCCACCTCCGTCTTCCATCTGTTTCCGAAGTTCTTTCAGCGCGGCACGCAGCCGCGACTGCACGGTCCGAAGCGGCGTCTCCGTCACTGCGGCGATCTCCCGCAGGGTCAGCTCCTGTCCGAACCGCAGGATCACGATCTCCCGCTGCTGCGGAGGCAGTCCTGACACCATCTGCCTTAGAGCCAGGGCAGACTCTGCCTGTCCGAAACCTTCTTCCACATACGCGGGTTCCTCTGCCCCGCCGTCTCCCGGTGATCTGCCCTCCATAGCCGGACCTTCCCTGCCACGCGGTCTTCCGCTCAATTCTTCTCCGACTAACGGCACCTCGGCGTTCCATCGCCTCCTGCGCATGTCCGCGCAGACATTTCCCGCCACCTTATAAAGGAATGCCTTGAAATGTCCCCGGTGGACATACCGGTCGAAATACCGGACGGCCTTCAGGAAGGTCTCCTGCGCGGCGTCCTCCGCAAGGGTCCTGTCCGGCACGTGCCAGAGACAGTACCGCAGGATCCGGCTGTAATACATTTCCACCAGCTCCTCCGCCGCGTCCCCGTCGCCGGACTCTATTCGTTTCATCAGTTCATCTTCGCGCGTCAATGTCATTTCCTCCGGAGGGCGTCCCCTCATATACTGTAACGTCAGGGATGTACGAAATGATTATAAAAAATAGGCTTCGCCTATTCAACTCCCCCTGCCCCTCAATCTTGAGGGGTGGGGCTTCCTTTTTCCGCTTTT
>CANQFR010000161.1 GCA_947599905.1 uncultured Lachnospiraceae bacterium | reverse complement strand
CGTCTTGTGTTTTACAGTAATATATTCAGTTTTCAAGGAACTCGAAAGGGGCAATACCTTTTGACACCCTAATCATATAATGCATTTTGTACGGAAATAAACTTTCATGAATGATAAATGCGAGCAGGAGGAGGAAGGTATCATGACGTCATTGAGAGAAGATACGATGAGACAGTATCTCATGGCTATTGTGTTGGGCGATCCCAGACTGACGGCCAGGTATCCGGATCTTAGGACAGATCTGGAGAGCATATATGCTGTTTTCGGACCGCCGCACACGAGGGACGCGGCCCCGGAGGCAGAAGACGAGACTCCGCAGGCAGAAGACGCAGCCCCGCAGGCAGAAGGGACAGTTCCGCAGGCCCAGCCGGTCGACCCGCTGAAGCAGCAGAAGATAGCGGATATGCAGAGGGCAGTACAGGATGCTCTGAGATTTCTGCAGGTTACGCTTGAGGGATGGGATCCCGTCAACGAAGTGGCAATCGGCAACGATATTGACAGTATGCAGAATATGTTTTTCATGAATCTGGACAGAGTGCTGCCCACGGATCTGCATGACTACTATCAGCAGCTGTTCAGCGAGTTTGCATATTCGGAAGACATACTGGAGGATCTGATCAATTCTGTCGATATCGATATGATGCTGGCGCGGCAGGTCGCGGAAAGATCGCTCGTTCAGCCGGAGTTCACAGAGGGAAAGCCGCTGCCGGATGACTGGATCCAGACGGATATGGACGGCATTGCAGTTACAAAAGCTCCCATAGATCCGAAAATTCCCGGAGCAGAGGAAAATAATACGACGAAAACCAGCATGGCCGCTCTCCATATGATGCTGACGAGGGGGCGTTCCCTGGCGGACTGTTATTCGGAAAGTCCGGAGATGGTGGAAGAACGCCTGGAAGCGGGTCTGGATTTCTCTGATTTTCAGGCGGACGCCACGGCGGAAAATGAAGCCAGACGCTGCGGACGGTGGTACCGTATGGCAGGAGACGCCCTGATGGGAGAGAAACTGCCGGATATCGATTATACCAATCCGGGGCAGGTTGCGGAGGCGCTGAGCAGCTTAAAGCGTTTTACTCAGGTTTCGCAGGACTATCTGGCAGGTGTAAAAAAATGGGAAACGGACAATGAGTTCCAGGATGAGTTCTTCGAAGGCATAAAGGGAAACTGGCAGTCTGGTTTTAAGGGGCCGTATGAAAATACATTGGCGGCACTGGCACGCTTCAACGAGATTGCAGAGATACTGCATACGGACACCGCTTCCTTCGCGGATCGGACGGCAGCGAAAATGATCGTTGAGCAGTATGGGAAGCAGCTGCGCGGAAAGACGGTCGCTGAGACTGTCGGGCTTCTGCAGGCGGCTAAGCTGGAGCATCAGTTTCAGGAATACAGAAAAGCGGCGCCCGGTCTTATCAGGGAGACGCTTAAGATGGATCAGAATGTGCGTGATGACGAGATCGAGAAGTACTGCGGCCGGAGGAATCAAATCAATATGCGGAGATGGCTGAACGGCGAAAACAGTCTGTTTCCCGAGATGACCGGAAGGAAGCTGGCGATCGCCGCCCACGTTCCGCTCAATGACGCGCAGATATTCGTTGCCGATATGCCGGAATTTGACCTTCTTCCGATCGAAGACAGCGACGACCGGCTGTATATGCGTCCGGAGCAGGCCCGGCAGGCGGAGGAAGAACATAATATAAGAGAAGAACGCAGACCCGCCGTTATCAGGCCGAAATTCCCCGCGGACCAGGCGGAGCGGCTGTTCAGGCCGAAGGAGTGGTTCAGCGAAAAGTCCGGAGAATCGCTTCACTCAAATTGCGAGAGCGCGTTTAAAGCCATGTTTGGCCAGAAGTCTACGGAGAGCAGTCCTGCAACCGGGCTGATGGCAGAGCTGGAGGCTATGCTGGCGTCGCTTCCTGTCCCTAAACAGGAATTTTCGTCGCCGATACAGCTGTTCTATATCAACGGTCAGAACGTTGACGAGTATTTGAAAGACAATAAACTTAAGCTGACCGACCAGAACCGTATGACCGCCGTGATCCGCGCATGCAGCCAGGCCAGGGACCGCGTGGAGATCGGTGTGATCGGGACGGCTGCAGCGAACGGAATGGAATATCTGCAGCAGAAGGTGATGGAGGTCCAGCCGGATCTGAGCGCGTTTGACAGGCTGGCAGGGCTGTTTGACACGAAAAGGTCGAGCCGGTCATCCGATCTCCATAAGAAGGCTCCGGAAAAGGAAGAGAGACAGGATCGGATCCGCAGGGAGCTGGGCGAGCGGATCGCGAAGGCCGCCGCACGGCCGCCCCGGGAATCTCTGTCGGAGCATTTCAGCTTTGGCAGCAGCGATTTTAAGAAAAGCTTCTTCGGTATGGGCAACGGGATGCTTGGCGGGCTGCCGGCGCTCCCCCTGTCTGAGAGCCAGATCCCTGTGGAGCAGCGGGCGCTCTACCGGAAGCTGATCGAGATAGAGAATATACCGGTTTCGTGTATTGACACCAACGGCAACCGGCAGGAACAGAAGCAGCGTGATGCGTCTGAACTGACCCGCAGCGGCGGCAGCGGTATGGCCATGCTTGCCGGCCTTCTGACCATGGCGGATAACCCGAACATCCATTACGCGGATCTGTTCGATCCGAATAAATATGTGCAGGAGAAGAGGGCGGCCGGGCAGAAGCTCATAGATGCGCTGTCTAAATTGGACAGGGAGCCGGGAGCGCTGGCTGACGTGATCGCCGGATGTGCGAAACGGTTCTCAAGGCTCGATCTGAAGGAGGAGATCGCGCTGATGACAGGCGAGCCGCTTGATTCGATGTCCTACGAGAATATCGCTCATGATCCTGAGATGATGAGACGGTCAATCGAGGCCGGCAATGAGGTGCGCAAATTCTCGAGAGGGGTCAGCCAGGTGCTTACACGTATCGTGGGTTCCGGCGGCAATGTGCAGTTCGGAAGAAACGAGGTTATTGCGGGAAAGACGGCGGCAGAGATTGACCAGGCCCGTCAGGACGGACAGATGGAAGCGGACATGACGACGCAGGAACAGGTCTACCGGAGGGTTTCTGCGCAGATGACTGACGATGAGCGGGCGCAGTTTCAGAAAAACAAGGATGCGTATGGGAACGGAGTGTTCCGAAGCGTTGATGGTATTCTGGCATATCTGGAAGAGGGAGAAGCGCTTGCGAGAGAGAGGAGATCGGATGCGGAACTGCTGAGTGAGTACGCTACCGCGTACATAGATATGCGCTATATGCTCGGCAGAGACGATCGTCTTGGCCCGTTGGGCTCCGAAGACCGGATCATGTCGGTCGCAGAGGTGAAGGATTCTGTTGCTGCATATTATAATGACCATCCGGATGAGGCGCGTGAGGCGCTGAACGCGATCCGCACGGATCCGAGTGCATTGGAGGCGCAGATCAATCACGCTGTGCGGCTCCGTGAGGATGCGGTCATGGAAGCCAGACGGCAGGCGCGCGAAGCCGCGCAAAACGGAACTGCGACGAACGAACAACCCGCCGCAAACGGCAGGCGGAACGGCCGGAGAAGTTATTTTGCAATGCGAAGGGAGCAGCAGGCAGCGCAGCAGGAGGCAGCGCGGCGAGGCCAGCCGACTGCGCCGCGGACGAATGGACAGCAGGCCGCAGATCAAACGAATGGTCAGCCGCCCGCGCCGTCGGATCCGACGGCATCTTCAAAGCCGAAGGTTAAAAAGCCGATTGACGAGCTGATGAGCGAGGAACAGCAGACGATGCAGCAAAATCAGCAGAAGCCGCCCCGGAAGGAGCCGCAGAAGAAGACAGACCAGATGCAGACGGAGAATACGAAGTCTAACCAGGGAATGGTGACGAAGCACTGACGGGCGAATCAGGTTACCTTCCAGGATGTGGAAGATTCGGATGGGAGATTTCTGAAAAATTAGTTTTGGGGACAGAGCATAGCAGTGGCAGGCTCTGTCCTCTTTTTGAGTTTCACTTTGTCTATGATCTTTATTCTGGAAATTCGGTTATTACCTTCCGCCTTTGCATATGATCGTTAATTTGTGTTCAAATATCAAGAATGCAGATTCTTAAGCTCACCTGCATGAGGGGAGGAGCATAAAGGTTTTGGGGGTTGCATAATCTGGAAGAATATGGTAAAATAATTCCGAGAATTCAAGGACAGATGTGGGTACCACCCCGTGAAGCTGGTAACTTCACGGGGCAAGGGGTAGTGACCGCTACCACACTTACAGACTGCGTCTGCGATACACACGACGTAATTATAGCCCAAGCGGGTTAAAATTGCAATGTTTTTTGTGTGCTTGAACAGGTAATGTTTTGGGCCTTTGTAATATCGTGAGGCATTGGTGTGGATAGTCATACCAATGCCTCATTTTTTCTTGATTCTCACCTGAGCTATCCTAAGCGGCAGATTTATCCATCTGCCGCTGGGATACTCTAAGTGAGGGATCATGATGATGTCAGTAAACACGAAGGGCCAAAGGAGAATGCTATGATGAAGAAAAGACTATTATTTGCAGCGGCAATCGCTTCTATGACAATGGCTATGGGTATGACTGCATACGCAGGCAGCTGGAAACAGGATAGCACTGGTTGGTGGTGGCAGAATGACGACGGTACTTATCCGGCCAGTAAGTGGGAATGGCTGGACGGAAACGGTGACGGGATAGCCGAATGTTATTATTTTGATGGTTCCGGATATCTTCTTACAGGTATGGTTACGCCGGATGGATATACGGTGAATACAGACGGTGCCTGGACGGCAGATGGAGTTGTTCAGACTGTACAGCTTTCACAGCAGACTGCGAATGGGCAGGTTGCGAAAGCGGGAGGGAACGCGCCTGCGGGAGCCAATACAGAACGCAGACAATTTGATAATTACGCGATTACCTACGAATACTTTAATGTTTTTCAAGAATACGGAAGCACAAAGTATCAAGCGATTATTGAGATAGAGAATACGAGTTCGGGTAATCTGTATCTTGGAAATGCAACATTTGACATCTATAATCCCGCTGGCCAAATTGTGGCATCGGAAACATTTATTTCTTCAGATCCGAGCGTGATTGCGCCGGGGGAAAAGGGGTATTATTACAGCAACGGCGGATATCTGGATGATATTCCGATGGGGCAATATTTCATGATTCCCACAATAAAAGTAAAGAAGAGTACCCTGCAGGCAAAACGGTATCCGGTTGCGAATACCTCGATAAAGGCATCTAAATACGGAAATGTTAATATTGTAGGTACTGTTACGAATGATACGGCAGAAGACGAAGGCTTATTATGGCTTGCGTTTGTTCTCTATGATCAGTCAGGATATCCTATAGGGGTATACGGGACAAATCTTCTGGATTTTGACGCAGGAAAGACAATAGGTTTTGAAGGGGATGGGATTCTTCTGCCGGATTATGTCACATTAAACCGTGTTTCCAGAGACGGCTTGTCAAGGACTTCCTAATCAAATTCACAGAAAGTTTACATTTTCATCGCCTCCTCCCGGAGCAGA
>CANQFR010000160.1 GCA_947599905.1 uncultured Lachnospiraceae bacterium | reverse complement strand
TGTTCCCGACGATGAAGTCATTGGGTTAAGGAATGCAGTAAAATCAAGAGTTTGCGGGCCTTCGCTGAAAAAATAACAAATACGCCTGCGGCGCAGATAATCATGGTGACAGAAATGGCTCTTTTGCGAAAGTTTTCACGACCCGGAAGACCTGTTCTACGGCAGCGGCCAGATTGGCCCGGGCATTCTCCGGCTCCATGGCCTCTTCCAGGGATACCACGCCCTGAAGGATGGGGAAGAAGGCGTCGATTCCTTCCGCGTTGCAGGCAACGGCGTCTCTGGTTACGCAGCCGGCAAAGCCAAGAACCGGCTTGCCGAATTTCCGGGCAGTCTTTGCCACGCCGATGGGGGCTTTGCCCATGACGGTCTGACCGTCCAGACGGCCTTCGCCGGTGATGACGATATCTGCGTCTTTCACGTAATCCTCCAGCCGGGTCTCCTCCAGAACGATCTTGATCCCGGATTCCAGCGTCGCGTTGGTGAAAGTGAGGAAGGCGAAGCCGAGACCGCCGGCGGCTCCGGTCCCGGGATACGCGGCGTCGGTGTCGGGATATTTTTCTTTGGCAATCGCCGCATAACGGGCCAGCCAGCCGTCCATTTCCCGGATGATTTCCGGCGTGGCGCCCTTCTGGGGTCCGTAGATCGCGCTGCAGCCCTGTTCGCCGCAGAGAGGATTGGTCACGTCGCAGGCAACTTTGAAGGTACACTGAGACAGTTCCGGAATTACGTCTTCGTCAGTGATCCGCGCGATATCCGCCAGCCCTTTTCCGTAAAGAGATACGGGCCTGCCCTCCGCGTCCAGGAATCCGTACCCCAGGGCCTTAAGCATTCCGATGCCTCCGTCATTGGTGGCGCTTCCCCCGATGCCCACGATGAAACGGCGGCATCCCTTATGGATGGCGTCGAGGATGACCTCGCCCACACCGTAGGTGGTGGTATTCAGCGGATTCCGCAGTTCGTCGGGCACATGGGTAATGCCCGCGGCCCCGGACATTTCAATGATGGCAGTCTTGCTTTCATCAATGATGCCGTAGGCACAGTCTACCGGTGTGCCGAGAGGACCGGTCACCTGAACATGCTGTATTTCCCCGCCCATACCGCAGGTAAGGGCCTCTACAGTTCCCTCACCGCCGTCAGCCAGGGGGCGGACACAGACCTCCGCGTCGGGATAGACCCGCTTTACGCCCACGGCAACGGCCTGACCGCCTTCCAGAGAGGAGAGACTGCCTTTCATTGAGTCGATTGCTACGGTAACTTTCAAAATGAAATACCTCCTTTTTATCCGTTCCGCAGGGATAATACGGAAGAACAAACAAGAGGAGGGCGCTGTGCCCTCCTCAGCGTTAGTATGAAACAGCTTGTGATCATTACTCTGGCTCTTCTCTTTATGCCAGCGACCCCATCGGATCCCACGGATTCAGCTCGATGACCTCTGAATCGATGACGGCCAGCTGGTCGGGGGTCAGATATTTCTTGTTGACGACTACCTGATACATGTACTCGTCAAACCAGGCGTCGCTCATGACGTAATAGCCTTTCTGACCGGGCTCGTCGCCCCAGCTGTTCTCCACACGCCAGCGGTTTGGCTTTCCGTCGGCATCCAGATTTACGCCCTGGAAGACCATGGCGTGGGTCATCTGGCTCTGGCAGTAGTCGAGACGCTCGGCCTTGGTCATGCCTAGACGGATCTGCAGCGTGTTCTCGTAGTCGTAGGTTCCCCTGACATAGAGGCCGTTCTCACGCTCGGAATCGGGGCCGCAGTCGCAGCCGAACCAGACCGGTTCGCCATCCTGCATCTGGGCGATGGCGGCCGCCTTCAGCTCTTCGATCGGGAGATTGATGTAGCAGACCGGCGCGCCTTCTTTGACGTTGCCCAGCATCTTCACCGTGTAGCGGTGGTAGAAGGGTTTGTCGGAGGTGGGGGCGTTGATCAGGCTTATGTAGTCGTGCAGGTCCATATCCACATACTTGTGGAAGAATTCCTGCGGCGTCAGTCCGCAGTCGCGGATGAAATTGTCGTCTTTGTCACGGACTTCGAAATCGATGGTCTTCGGCGGTTCGCCGAGGCAGATCACGAGAATGCGGTAGATCTCGCTCAGCATTTTTTCCTTTTCGGCCGAAAGTGCGTCCCGGCCGGCGCCGTCCGCGGCCATCCGGCGGAGGATCGCTGCGTCGCCGCGCAGAAGCTCGGTCATGACATTGCACATCTCATGGGTGGAAGAGGAAACCGCGGATTCCGGCATGGCGTACTTGGGAACCACGCCGTACTTGGAGACCAGGTTCGCCATCATGTCCCACTGACCGCCGTCGCCGATGGGGGCGGCAAGCAGGAAGTTCAGAAGACGGCTGCCGACCGGCTCGTCGAGCGTATCCAGGATATTTTCCAGGAAATAATTGGATTTCTCCAGTTTATCCCAGAAAAGCATATAGTTCTGCGACAGTTCGAAGTCCTTCAGGTTGCACTTCTTCATGATGCGTGCGCGCATCACGTTCATCGCGGCAAACAGCCAGCAGCGGCCGCTGCGCTTCTGGTTGGTGATGGAACCCTGATTCAGAGAAAGGGAGTAGGTGTGGGGGTTCTGCCGGATAGCCTCATGGTTCAGGCAGCTTTTGTTCAGACCGTTGGTCATGACCGCGTCACGGGCGGCCTGATTCGAACGGTCGGCATGGAAGTCCTGGCTGTAAGACTTAAGCATTCCGGGAGTAATGTTTTTATTCATTTGTAAAGCCTCCTTTTGATGAAACGGTTTCGTCTATGTACTATATCATGAAAATGTTTTTGTGTAAATGGGTTTGTAGCGGGATTTGCCGGCGCAGGGGCGGTGTGCTGACAGTCCTGAAAGCGTATGATAAGCAGAATTCGGGGAATAAACTTGTACCATATTCAGCATGATGGTGCTATAATTAGGGGTGTCGGATTGAAATACCATATTTGTCCGGCGTCATTCTTATGAAAAGGTGGGAGACAGATGACGGTGCAGATCATGGAGCTATATTCTGATTCTGATATGAGCCGGCTTGGGCGGAAAGTTTCGGTCTGGACAAGGACGCTTTGCGGCGTTGCCGCTGCGGCGCTTGCGGCCTGTGTGATCATGGCGGCGACGGCCAATACGGCGAATGCCGGCCGGATGGAACTGGGCGCGGTGGCGACAAGCACGGTCGCGGGATGGTTTGTCATATACTGCGGGATCTTCGTGGTGAGCCGTGCAAAGCGAGAGCTTGCCCATGCGAAAATGCTTAAGCAGGAGACGCGGGAAAGGGTGGAAGGAACGGTCACTGTGACGCGGGAGCGTCTTGCGATCCGTAAGAGCATCATCGCCCTGCGTGTGGATGTCGCGGGCAGCGCCGGGACAAAGCGGGTTCTGGTTACAGAACAGAAGGGGGAGGCGCTTGCGAAGGCCGCGGCGGCAGGTGTTTCGGCGGTCTATACAGCCCACGGCTATGTGGCGGCTTATGAGGTGACGGTATGAGGTTTTTGAAAAATGTTTTCTCGCAGCTTCATTCTTTTGTATTGTGGCTGATGTTTTCGGCCGTATTCTGGGGATGGATCTTTACGATCGTCACCGACGCCCCGGCGGAGGAGAAGGTGACTGTTTACTGCTATGTTTCTGAGATCAGGGATAAGGATCTGGCAGTGGCGCTCGAGGAGAACAGACCCGAAGGGATCCGTATGATCAAGGTGCATCCCTTCGACTATGTGATGATGAATATCGAACGGATGGAGGATGGGGATATTTTTATCCTTCCGCAGTCGCGGATCGAGACGTACGCGGAGCTTCTGGCGGATGCGGACGGCGGTGCCGCGGCCGGTAACGGAATGGACAGGGGCGATATGTCCGACAGCATGGACGGCAGCGACACGGCGGGCGGCGGTGTGGACAGCAGCGCTGGTTTCCGGATCTACGACGCGGCTTCGGATGCCGGCGGCGCGCTCTCATATATCGGATACGGAGACGAAGATTATTATCTGTTCCTGGGCGCGCGTTCCGTTCATCTTGAGGACGGCAAAGCCCTTGAGGTAGCGCGGCAGCTTCTGGACATGAAGTAATATAATTGCAGATTATTTCCGCATATGGTTACAGAGATTAATTCTGCGCCGGTTCAGTGTCCGACATATATTGAAGTTATGGACGGGGTGCAAAAAAAACTGCGAAAACAACGGAAACTTTTTGACATTTTATCTTGAAATCTGGAAAATAATCTGGTATAATGGTCGATGGTAGGTAAAAACCGACATAAAAAAGGAGGAAACCAAAATGAAGAAAACACTTGCATTGCTGCTGGCAGCTGCGATGACCGTTTCGCTTGCTGCCTGCGGCGGAAACAACGGCAGTACGACGACAACGGCCGCGTCCGGCGAGACAGCGGCGGCAGCGACGACGGGGGGGCAGGAGACCACCGCTGCCGCTGAGACGCAGGCCGCGGAAACCCAGGCCGCCGGCGCAGGTTCTGAACTTGCCGGCACGTATGATGTTGTCGTCTGGGCTCCCGACGCAGCCGTCGATCTGACGAAGACGCAGATTGATGACTTCAACAGCTCCAACGAGTACGGAATCACCATTAACGCGACAGTCGAGCCCGTGTCTGAGGCCGACGCCGCCAGCAACATGATCACCGACGTTCAGGCCGGCGGCGATCTGTTCTTCTTTGCTCAGGACCAGCTGAGCCGTCTGATTCAGGCCGGCGCAGTTTCCAAGCTGGGCACCCAGGCCGCGGAGTACGCCAGGAACAGCAACAACGCTGCGTCCATTCTGGCCGCTCAGTCCGGCTCTGATCTCTATGCGTATCCCCTGACCGCTGATAACGGTTACTTCATGTATTATGACAAGAGCGTCGTTCCGGAGGATCATGTCGACAGTCTGGAAGATATCATCGCCGACTGCGAGGCCGCCGGGAAGAACTTCTCCTACGAACTTGAGAACGCCTGGTACAACGCCGGCGTATTCTTCGGCACCGGCTGCCACTCCGACTGGGTCACCAATGACGCGGGCGAGTTCATTTCCATCGACGACGACTTTAACTCCGACAAGGGTCTTATCGCTGCCAAGGGCATCTACAAGCTGGTTTCTTCTCCCATCTGGGTGAACTCCAGCAACGCAGACTTCGCCAGCGGTTCCGCTGTCGTCGTGACCGGTACCTGGAATTATGCTACGATTCTTGAGCAGCTGGGCGACAACTTCGGCGTCGCGGATCTGCCTTCCTTCAATGTGGACGGCACCGATTACCATATCGGTTCCTACAGCGGCTGCAAGCTGGTTGGCGTGAAGCCGCAGACCGACGCGGTAAAGGGCGCTGCGATCCAGAGACTTGCCCAGTACCTGACCAACAAGGAATGCCAGCTGGCCCGCTTTGAGGCATTCGGCTGGGGCCCCTCCAACAAGGAAGCTCTTGCGGATCCGGCCGTCCAGGCTGACCCGACCCTTTCCGCTCTGAACGAGCAGGGCAGCTACGCGGTTCCGCAGCCCAACATCCACGGCTCCTGGTGGGATATCGCCAAGGTCATTAC
>CANQFR010000159.1 GCA_947599905.1 uncultured Lachnospiraceae bacterium | reverse complement strand
CTCGTGGTGCTCGGCGCCGGGAAGAAGGAAATGGCCCAGAAGGCCGCGGGCGTGGCGGTGAAGCTGCTGGGCGCCGCCTGCGAGGGCCATATGAGAAAAGAGACCTACGAGTTCTGCTGGATCATTGATTTCCCGATGTATGAGATCGGGGAGGAGTCCGGGGAGCTGGAGTTCTGTCATAATCCGTTTTCCATGCCGTCCGGCGGAATGGAGATCCTGCTGGCGGCGGAGCGGGGAGAGGTGGATCCGCTTACCATCATGGCGGATCAGTACGATCTGGTGTGCAACGGCGTGGAGCTGTCCTCCGGAGCCGTGCGGAACCATGATCCGGAGATCATGGTGAAGGCATTTGAAATGGTCCGTCTCGGGGAAGAGGAAGTGAAGGCGAAGTTCCCGGCCATGTACAACGCCTTTACCTACGGGGCGCCGCCTCACGCGGGGATCGCGCCCGGCGTTGACCGCATGGTCATGCTGCTGGCGGGCGAGGAATCCATCCGCGAGATCATCGCTTTCCCGATGAACAAGAACGCCCAGGATATCATGATGGGCGCGCCCTCCGAGGTGGAGCAGAAGCAGCTGGATGAACTGCATATCGCGGTTACGGCGGAAGAATAATGGACCGGGCAGATAATGCACAGTGGTATTGAATAGGAACATAAATCAGCCTCCTTCGGCATAAGTATCAGGTAGACATGACAGGCCTGCCTGAAGCGGCGCGGAGGAGGTTTTTCTATGGATTCCGATAAGAAGCCTAAGCTTATACATCTGGTGATCGCCCTTGAGTCGGTGGTTCTGCTGGCTTTTCTTCTGATGCTGACGCCCATCGGCAGCAGACTGACGATGAGTGGGAATATGAAATCAGCAGAGAACGGAGAGACCGGGAAATCTGAGAACAACGGACAGGACGACGGTGATCCGACCGGGCAAAACGGATCCGGACAGCCACAGGAAGATTCAGAGGACGGTCAGACGGATGGGGGCAGTTCTGGTCAGGAAAATATATCTGACACCGCTGACGGTCAGCAGAAACCTGCGGGGAAAGATTACATTAAATGGGTCGATTTTGATATTCCCGCCGAGGCGCTTAAGAAGGCGTTCCGATGTGACATCGACACTTATCTGAAAGACATCCATCTGAACTGGATCGAGATTCTGGCATATCTGGGTTCATACTATGGCGGCGATTTCTCACGGTATAAAGAGGCGGATTTAACTGCCGTGACGGCGCGGCTTCAGGCCGGGGAGAAAATGACGGATATTGCAGCGGATATGGAATATTATCCGTATTATCTGGAGGCGTATACTGCGGTATTGGGCGGCATGGTCGGGGAGTATCAGGTGGAGATTCCGGGTTCTCAGGCGCCGGATTTTGCACTTCCGAAGGATGAGAAGGGCAATCCGGTTCCCACCGACGAGAATGTCTGGGTCACCAAATACGGCCTGAAGGCGTTTTCTCCGATCGCGAAGAACTATCCGTACACGGATTACGATGATTTCGGGGATTCCCGTGAGTATGGTTTCCATCGTGTCCATCTGGCCCATGATTTGATGGGGCAGGCAGGGACGCCGGTGATTGCAGTGGAATCCGGCCGTGTGGAAGCCATGGGCTGGAACCGCTACGGCGGCTGGCGGCTCGGCATCCGGAGTCTGGACGGGCGGCGATACTACTACTACGCGCATTTGCGGAAGAATTATCCTTATCACAAATCGCTTAAGGAAGGCAGTATCGTTCAGGCAGGGGACGTGATCGGATATCTCGGGCGAACCGGCTACAGCAATACGGAGAACACGAACAATATCGAGGAGCCGCATCTTCATTTCGGGATCCAGCTGATCTTTGATGAATCCCAGAAGGACAGCGACCATGAGATCTGGATTGATTGTTATGAACTGATTAAATTTCTCTCGATCAACCGGGCCGAGACGGTGAAGGACGAATCCACGAAGGAATATTACCGCGTTTATCAGATGCAGGATCCGGCGATTCCCGGCGGCGCGGCCGAGCAGCGGATACCGGAGCAGGCCAACGCATCGTCGTGAACGCCATGTATACATCCGCGCAATCTTTCCATTTCTCTTTAATTATGGTATACTGAAAATGACGATGATATCATTTTCCGTTTACGCACATATTGGGGGATTTGTAACATGCGCGATTTGGCATATCTGAAGCTTCTGGCCCGTGAGTATCCGACGATCCGGGCTGCGGCCAGCGAGATCATCAATCTGACCGCCATCGGCGGGCTGCCGAAGGGCACCGAGTATTTCTTCAGCGACCTGCACGGCGAGCATGAGGCGTTTATCCATCTCCTGCGGTCTTCCTCCGGTATCATCCGGGAGAAGATCAAGGAGACCTTTGGCTATGTGATTCCGGAGGAGGATCAGGACGAACTGGCCAATCTGATCTATTATCCGAAGAAGGAACTGGCCCGCATGGAGCGGGAGGGCCGGGCCGGCGACGACTGGAAGCGGATTACGATCTACCGTCTGGTTCAGATCAGTAAGGAAGTTTCCTCCAAATACACCCGTTCCAAGGTTCGCAAGAGCATGCCGGCGGATTTCGCCTATGTCATTGACGAGCTGCTCCATGTGGATTATAACGATGACAATAAGAAGGTCTATTACAGCGAGATCGTCCGGTCCATCATTGACAATGATATCGCCGGTCAGTTCATTTGCGCCCTGTGCGAACTGATCCAGAAGCTGACCATCGACCGTCTCCATATCATCGGCGATATCTTCGACCGCGGCCCCAGGGCCGATCTGATCATGGAGGAGCTGATGCATTTTCATGATGTGGACATCCAGTGGGGCAACCACGATATCTCCTGGATGGGCGCGGCCACCGGCAATCTGGCCTGTATCTGCAATGTGCTGCGCATCGCGATCAGCTACAACAGTTTCGATGTGCTGGAGGATGGTTACGGCATCAACCTGCGGCCGCTGTCGATGTTCGCGGCGGCGGTTTACCGGGACGATCCCTGTAAGCGTTTCTCGCCTCATATCCTGGACGAGAATATTTACGACGCCGTTGATCCGGGCCTGGCGGCCAAGATGCACAAGGCCATCGCCGTTATCCAGTTTAAGGTGGAAGGGCAGATTATAAAGCGTCATCCGGAGTATAAGATGGACAACCGCTGCCTTCTGGAGAAGATTGATTTTGAAAATGGTACCGTCTGCGTCGACGGCGTTGCCTATCCGATGCTGGATATGCATTTTCCGACGATTAATCCGGCTGACCCGCTGGCCCTGTCGCCGGAGGAGGAGGAACTTCTTCATACGCTGGCCCTGTCCTTCCGTCACAGTGCGCTTTTGCATAAGCATGTAAAATTCCTCTATACCCATGGCTCCATGTATAAGTGCTACAACAATAATCTCCTTTATCACGGCTGTATTCCCATGCGGGAGGACGGCAGCTTCGAGGAGATGACATTTGGCGGGCAGACCTATTCCGGCCGGGCTATGATGGACGCACTGGACAAAATCGTGCAGAACGCGTATTTCTATCCGGAGAGCCATCCGGCCAAGGAGGCGTTCCGGGACTTTATGTGGTACCTGTGGTGCGGCTCCAAGTCCCCGGTCTACGGCAAGGACAAGATGACCACGTTTGAGAATTATTTTGTGGAGGAGAAATCGACGCACAAGGAAACGTATAACATATACTATCAACTGAGCGTGAAGGAAGAATACTGTGATAAGATCCTGACGGAATTCGGTCTGCCTGCGAAGGGCGGACATATCATCAACGGTCATGTTCCGGTGAAGATCAAGGACGGAGAGACGCCCATCAAAGCCGGCGGCAAGCTCTATATCATTGACGGCGGCTTGTCCAAGGCGTACCAGAGCAAGACCGGCATCGCCGGCTACACACTGATTTACAACTCCCGCCATCTGGCCCTCGCGGAGCATAAGCCGTTCCGTCCCGGGGAGAAGAGCACGCCGAAGGTGACGATCGTGGAGAAGATGAAGAGCCGCGTCATGGTGGGCGACACGGATCTGGGCGTGGAACTGCGGGAGAAGATCAGCGACCTGAAGGAGCTTCTGGCCGCGTACCGGGAAGGCACGATCAAGGAGACGGTACAGTAGTCCCGGCGGCGCTTCCGCTTTACGTCCGGGCGGATATGTGATAGAATAGTGTAACACAGATGGCGCTTGCGCCGTGAATTTATTTTCAGATAAAGGAGTTACGGATGAACAAAGAAGAATTCCTTCAGTCCCTGCGCCGCGACCTGTCCGGCGATGTGCCGCAGAATGTGCTGGAAGAGAATGTGCAGTATTATCGCGAATATATCGACGGGGAGGTTGCCAAAGGCCGGTCCGAAGAGGAAGTGGTTGAAGAGCTGGGGACGCCCCGGCTGATCGCCAAGAACATTGAAGACACCACGGAGCTCGATGAGGAGGAGGCCGGCGGACAGCGCTATACCGACCGGGGATACGGAGACACCTATTCCGGCGGAAGTTCCTATGGGGATTCGGGCAGCGGCTATGACAACCGCGGCTACAGCGGTCAGGAAAGCAGCCGCGGGAACGGTACTTTCCATCTGTTTGATATGAGCAAATGGTACGGCAAGCTGCTGGTATTTTTGATTGTATTTGCCGTGATCTACGCGGTATTTATGATTATCGGCGGGATCTTCTCGCTGCTGGCTCCGTTTTTGGGGCCGATCCTGGTCATCTGGCTGATCGTCACGATCATCCGCGGATCAAGACGACAATGACGGGCGTCTGCGTTATGGCCGCGGCGGGTATCGCCGCTGGCTGACAAAACCAGTAATCGGAGAACACCGAACGGATTTTACACCGTCCGGTGTTTTTTTATGTCTCGTATTGAAATATTAATAGAAAAGTAATATAATCAAACCATAGCGTAACAAATTTGTAACAGATTTGCCGTAGAATAGAAATGCTTTTAATGAAACGGAAATTATTTGCCGGAATTCTGCTGTTCGCAGGTCTGACCACAGCTGCCCCGGAGAAATCAGCCGAGCGTCAGCCTGGGATAAGCGGAAGCCGGTGAAGATCGCAGATTTGCTTTCCCGGTAGTACCGGAAGACAGTCCGGCAGCGGCGCGCAGCAGGATAATTCATGAACGGGGGGACAGAAAGAAAAGATGAAGAATTACAGACGATTATATCAGATTGGTATCGCGGTATGCGGGTTTGGGATGGCGTTATTTCATCCGTTCCGTGCGGAGGCGGCTACATACGAGGAACTTTGCGGGCCTTTAGCGGTTCCGTATGTCGCATTTGTTTCGGACGGAGGAGCAGAGATCTATGCGGCGATGGATTCCTGGGATATCTTAGAGACTGCGGCCGCCGGTGAGAGTTTCCTGATTACCGGGACGGAAGGCGGCGGCTGGATGGAGATCAGCGTAGGCGACGGGGTCGGTTATGTCTCCGATCAGCAGGTGTCGATCTATAATCCGGAGGAGTGGGAAGCGTTTCAGGCGGAACTTCAGGCGCAGGAACAGGCGCAGGATGATGCGGTGGCAGCCCTCAGGCAGCAGGTGGTGGATTACGCGCTCCAGTTTGTCGGATGCCGCTACGCGTACGGCGGTACAGATCCCCATACGGGGGTCGACTGTT
>CANQFR010000158.1 GCA_947599905.1 uncultured Lachnospiraceae bacterium | reverse complement strand
GTTCTACCGCGACAACCTGCGCACGGCCCGGGCGGAGTATCATTTTATATCGGCAGGGAAAAAACAGCTGGCGCGGCCCCATTTCACCTTCTACGGATTCCGTTATGTGAAGGTGACCGGCATGAAGGTGGATGAGACGAATAAGGACTGCTTCCGGGCGTGGGCCCTGTATTCGGATCTGGCGGAGACCGGGCGGCTTAAGACTTCCAACGAGAAGGTGAACCGGCTGATCTTAAATACAAGATGGAGCGAGAAGGACAATTTTCTGGACATTCCTACGGACTGCCCGCAGAGAGACGAGCGCCTGGGATGGACCGGCGACGCGCAGATCTTCGCGTCTGCGGCTTCGTACCATATGCTGACGCCGGTATTTTACCGCAAATATCTGAAGGATATGGCCTATGAGCAGAAGCAGATCGGCGGCTCGGTGCCGTTCGTGGTGCCGGATGTGCTGAGCATTGCCCGAGAAAAGGCCAGCGAACCGGGGTTTGATCCGGCGTCCCCGGCCTGGGGCGAGGCCGGTTCCTGCGCCTGGGGCGACGCGGCCACGGTGATTCCCTGGACCATGTATTCGCATTACGGCAATTCCGCATGGCTGGGCGAGCAGTATGACAATATGAAGCAGTGGACGGATTTCATCATCCGCATGGATGAAGAACACTGCGGCGGGAAACGGCTGTGGAACTGCGGTTTCCATTTCGGCGACTGGCTGTCTCTGGACGCGAAGGGCGACAATCCCCAGGGCGGAACCGATCCGTATTTCGTCGCGACTATGTACTATATGCGCTCGGCGGAGCTGACGGCCTTGGCGGCGGAGAAACTGGGCAAGGCTGAGGATGCGGCGTATTACAGCAGGATTGCGGCGGAAGTCAGGGCGTCGGCCAGGAAGACCTATCTGGGAGAGGACGGAAAGCTTACGATCCGCACCCAGACCGCGTATGTGCTGGCGATCTGGTTCAAGCTCTACGATGAGGCGGAGATCCCGGCCGCGGCGGATGAGCTGTGCGCGCTTCTGAAGGAGTGGAACCTGCATCTGGCTACGGGCTTTGTGGGCACGGCTTATCTGTGCCAGACGCTCTCGGCCACGGGACACGCGGATTTGGCGTATACGCTTCTGCTGAACGAGGATTATCCCAGCTGGCTTTACGAGGTGAATCTGGGCGCGACCACGATCTGGGAACGCTGGAACTCGCTGCTTCCGGACGGGAGCATCAGCGGCACGGGCATGAACAGCCTGAATCACTACGCATACGGCTCCATCGTGGAATGGATCTACGGCCGGGTCTGCGGCCTGCAGATCAAGGCGGACGGAAGCGGCCCGAGGGAAATCTTCTACGCACCGCAGCCGGATAAGCGTCTTACATTCGCGGAGGCGTCCTACAATACGGTGGCCGGAGAGTATAAGGCGGACTGGAAATGGAACGGCGATAAAGCGGTATGCCACTTGAGCGTGCCGTTCGGCTGCCGGGCAGAGCTGGGACTGGATTCGAAGTGGACGGATGTGACGGTCAATGGAAAGACTGCTGCGGCCGCTGCGCCGGATGGGGTGCTGACGGCGGGAGAGTATGTGATCGAAGGAATTTACGGGTGAGCGGAATGACATGGTTGAAGTTTTGTTTATTATCGACATCGGAAACCGTGGAGATATTTACAAGTAGGAGGTATGAGAAATGTCTTCAACAGCAATGAATATAGCGCGGATGGTAAGTATGCTTCCTGAAAGCGACCAGTTATTCGCTCAGGAATTTATCAAGAAATTGGTGCTTGCATGGGATCCTGATTTTACAAAAGCTACGCCGGATGAAATGAAAAGCATGGAAGAAGCAGAGAAAAGCGGATTTATCCCGGAAGAGGAAATTGACTGGAACGACTTGGGCAAATACGCGCAATAAAAAAGCATTATATCCTCAGAACCGCAAGCTTATGATTCATCTGATCGAAGCGATGATCCGCCAGCGGTATTTTGAGAAGGCAGAAGAGTATAATCTCCGGATGCGGCCGGGCGTCCATTGAGGGCGGCCTTAAGCCGTCAGGCGCGCAACCGGATCCCTTTATGGGATCAAGATCAAGAGCGACCGCGGCAGTTACAACCGGCTATGCGGTCTGAGTAAGTCTTGCATTTACTAGGGATAATAATTCTCAGGGAAAAGAAACTGCTGCGGGTGACGGCAAGGTTTGAGCGGGATGAGGATGGTGGCGAAAGCTGATGTTTTACTGACCGGAGATAAAGATTTTCTCGAATCCGGTATAGACAATCCAGCCATTATGACACCGGCAGAATTTCTTCGCTTAACTTGAATAAATAAAGTGATATTTTCCATGCAAGTCATGACAAGGCGGGTTTGGCATCTAGCACGGATGCGCTAGGCGTTTTGCCAAATGGGGAGAGAAAATTTCCTTTTGCATAAGGAACACCGGCGGGACGATTTTAGCAACCGCAGAAACAAAAAAGCAGCAAATCTTTTGGAAAGACTTACTGCTTCATGATATAGGAGATGCACTTTTCAGACTTGTCGGAGAGGAATAGCTCGCGCAGCGAGGTGTTCTTCTCCGGCAAGTACACAGAGGGGGTAACTGGCTCCGCCAGCGCAGGGCGCAAAACGTCCAGTGGACGTTTGTCCTGCGCCAACCGAAGCGAAGCGGAGACGCTGTAGCTCCCCTGACAAAAAGAAAAGTAGGAAACCGTTTCTGAATTTCCTGCTATGCAATGTCATCGTTAGACGGTGGGGTATCAAGTTTTAGATTGTGATTTCAACTCTTCAAGCGGGAAATTATCACTCGCCAAAATCTTTTACCATCAACTCGCGGATATCCTCGCGCAAATCAAACATTTTCATGTAGCCAAGAAAGTCCTTTTCGAGAAGAACAGCAGGAATCCCAAAGGCCTGCTCAAGAGCCTGCGCCGTCTTTTCAGCACATC
Organism: uncultured Lachnospiraceae bacterium; assembly: GCA_947599905.1. Classification (GTDB taxonomy): domain Bacteria; phylum Bacillota; class Clostridia; order Lachnospirales; family Lachnospiraceae; genus UBA3402. The sequence goes on along the minus strand of CANQFR010000158.1, from coordinate 2,787 downwards.
GTTTATAAAATGCAACGTATTTTTCTGTACCGAAATGTTCGATCAGGTATTCTGTAAACGCCCCCGCGAGAGGATAGGTCAACTCACAGTCATATTCACGGAAATGACTGTTTTCCAAGAGATCGACTATAGACGGATTCTTTCCTTGCTCAATATACCATTTCGTCCAGGAATAATTATCGATTCCCCACCAGTACCGATCAAAAAACATAGCAAGCCCTTCGCTGATGAACCGCGACTCCGGTCTGCAAATCGAATAGGAAATAATATGTGCGTCTTCATGGAAACCGATGCATTTTATTGTTTCGCTGTATACGGCAAAAACATGATTCATACCGTCTTTACTCATGATATCCGGAAGAGCAAAGCCGTTGCATGGCTCATCGTCATCCTCGTCGTGGATAATTGCATATTGCTTTCCTACCTCTTGTGGAGTATCGAACAAATGATAGTGGATTTTCCCCTTTGCGTCAGCATGAAGGCAATCGCTGATAAATGTATAGCATCCCTCCTGAATATCAGCGATTTGATTTATTTCTTTTTCAGCCAAGCTGTTTTTCTTGTAGTGAAAAACATAGTGCGTCGTTGACATTTCCATACCGGCTTCACCTCTGAAAATTTGATTTGTCAAACAGTTACCCGCTCGACATTTGGTATTATACAACCTCATCTGGCTTAAAAAATGGTTACTTCAAATGGGGTCATCCCACAGCGCCACGGAAGTGATGTGGAAAGTCTGCTCTTTCGTCTTTGCGATCCGCTCTTCCATATCCATATCATTATACTTCGCCTTCCAGAATTCAAGCCATTTGAGCCGCTGCCGCCGCACATCGAACCCTTTCGGCACCACATAAAGGGCATCGCTCTCCTTCGGAACACCGAATGTGGACACCAAATCAAAAAAGAAATAATAAGAATTCTTGGCATAATACCAGTTCACGCTGGCGTTCCGCTTTTGCAGTTCCCTGATATTGGCGGGATTTTGCCGGTTGAGAACGGCGGATACCGGGAGCCTCTCCGCAAAAGCCCGCCGAAGCTCCAGACAGGAAAGCGGGTTCACGCCGTCAGAGAAGTAACTGCCATAGGTGGGGTCGAGGGCTATCCATTTTTTGCGTCTGCGGTCGTATATCTCCGCGACCACATGGTTGTCCCCGTCATAGGGAGAACAGGGCATTTGTCCAACCCTGCGGGCATATATGCCAATGGCGAGGCAACACTCGGCCAATATCTTTGCTTTGTTCAGACAGTTGATCCCCACGTCAGACTTTTCAAAGCAATACTCCAGCAAGGCAAGCGAATTGCAGGGAATATGGTTGTCATAGTTGCTTTCGTGCTTCAGTCGGGGCGCGAGCCAGCGGCACATCCGCAGCGCCCGTTCAAAGTCTCCGCCCTTTCCCGCGACCCGCTCAATGGGATATTGTTCCCGCAGTTGTTGAAACTCGGGGCAGTCAAAAACATATTCGATTTGTACGGGCTCGCCTGTGGCAAACATCGGCGCGTTGAAAAGTACTCCGCTGAAAGTCTCCAATAGATAAGTATACATCTCATTTTGAGTCATATATTTGTCCTCCGTTTCTTTACTTGAAGTACTCGGTTAGGTCACGAACTGCTACGGCTTTCCGATCACTTACGATTTCCCATATAGGATGCGCTGTACTGCCTCCCGAAAAATATCTGCGCGCTAAAGCAACAGTATGCGCTATATCGTTTGTCTCCCACAAATCGTCGTATGCCTCATCGAACAAACGCATATCAAGTCTGTCGGCGGTTTCGGCGGAAAGTTCAATTTCAAACAGCCTGATCTTCGCACGCTCCTCCTCCGAGGCCTTTCCCCAGTCGATCTCAAAGAGTTCACGGCAGGCGGAAAGTTCATCAAAAAAGTAGTTGCACTTTAACCGGCAGCAACGCTGAGGGAATTCTCTGCGGCGCACAGATTCAAACACCGCCTCTGCGCCCCACTTGACATAATCCGTCTGCATATCCGCCATTCCAAATCTGTCCAGAGATTCGCTCATGAACTTTGCGGCAAAGTAAGCGCCGTAAAAGCAATCCTCGCTCCGCTCCAATGCTTGGACAAACGGCTCCGACAGCTCCCAATATTTTTTATAATTCAAAGACAATTCTGCACCCAAGCACAGGGTATCGCTCATATGGTAAACTTTCATTCTTCCCACCTCTCACCAATAACAGATTTTTGCCCAACAGCAAGCGGCGCAGATTAACAAAAACGCAATGTTCCATTTGCAAGGCAGTAAACCCGCCCGACATTGAAACATTATATCACTCAAATGTGAAGAAATCTACTGTACTTTAAGACGGTCAGCAAAATTATTCCCAGTCTATGTAGGATAAAATGCTCTTGCCAACCAAGAAGAAAGCAGGTTTGAACAGCCTGCTTTCTGTTTTTGACAAAAATACACCTCAAAGTCCCGGGGACACAACTATTAGTTGAAATAATGCAAAAACGCCTCTGTTGAATGCAACCATAATTCGCACTATAATGAAACCAACAAAACGAAAGGACGGTGCATGGAATGCCGAATATCTTAAGTGAGCGCATTGCCGCTCTGCGAAAGGAGCGGGGACTTACCCAGGAGCAGCTGGGCAGGCTGGTGGGAGTGTCCTATCAGGCGGTGGGCAAATGGGAGAAAGGCGGCGCGCCGGATATTAAGCTGCTGCCGGTCCTGTCACGGCAGCTGGGCGTGACCATAGACGCCCTCTTTGGCATGGAGGGCGGGGAGCAGGAGAACCCGGCGGACGCTGTGGGCCGGTGGCTTCGGGGATTTC
>CANQFR010000157.1 GCA_947599905.1 uncultured Lachnospiraceae bacterium | reverse complement strand
TTCGGCTATATCCTTCCCACTACCGGGCGGATTCGGGACTTTCACCCTTTAGAAACGTGCGCCGCCGGGCGCACTACGAAAAACGCCGTCCGCGGAAGCCCCCAGGGAGGGACACCGCGGCCGGTGCATCTGTCTTCTTCTGTTCCTATCTTGGTATGGAACCAAGCGGTCCCGACGGCAGCGGCGCCGAGGTCGTTTCCGGAGTGGTTTCCGGCGACGGCCAGGCAACCGTCTCCGCAGCTGTCGTCTCTATGACCACCGGTTCCGTCTCCGCCGTCCTGTCAATCCGAATCGAGCGGACTTCCATCGAAGGCAGCTCCAACCGTGTCCCATTTCCCATCATATAACGATTCACGCCGCTGAAAATGCCCGTAACCGTCACCAGATCGCCGTGTCCCGGCATCCCCGGAAGCAGGCCGCTGCTGTATTCGCATACCAGTCCGTGATCTTCGTCCTCATCCACCGCGATCACGGCCTGCTGCCTACCGTTGTTCAGGTCAGCGATCTGAAGGATAGTGCCCGAAAATGTCAGTTCCCTGCCCTTATAATCATCCGTAGCATTGATCAGATCCTCATAACCGGCTTCCGCCTCTTCTCCAGCTTCTTCCTCGAAAGTCAGGGACGCCTCCTCAGCCATGGAACTCATCACTTCATGAACAGACTCCTCCATCACGGACACCGACTCTTCCACAGACGCCGCAAGGCTTTCCAGCGCCTCCAGCCGGGCTTCCATAGATTCCATGGATGCCTCCAGCGCTTCCTGCTCCAAAAGTCCCTCGCCGGACGCCGCGGTCGTTACCACGACAGGCCCTGTCCCTTCATCTGCCGGTTTCACGGTCGTATTCGAAGCACCCGCGGAACAACCCGACGCAAGGATCACCGCACAGACTACCGCCCCCAACACGTACTTTCGCATGAATATCCCCTCCCTCGTATCATCATGACGATCTTATCTGATATTGTAAGCCGTTTTTGCCGCTTCGTCAACCGCTTTCCGCGCCTCTCCGCGTGTCCGTCAGGCCTGTTTATGCAGGAAACGCACGGCCGGCGGTCGGTGACGGTCAGCACTTACCTGCCCACCAGTACCAGCCGGTACTTACAGAACAGCCGGCGCCAGACGATGCACGCCACACGGCCGCCAACAGGCGGCCCTCACCTCACCGCCTCCTCATGCACCAGATAGGTATTATAATTCAGCTCCCGCAGCCGCCGTTCCATCTGCACCGCATTGTCCATGTTGAGAAATGCGCCGGCCCGCACCTTATAATATCCGTCCTGCTGCACGATATATGCCGGGAAGCCCTGTGAAATCAATTTGCGGCAGGCTGCAAGCGCCGCGTTCCGCTCCGGATATGCGCCGACCTGCACCTGATAATAGACCGGCCCGGCAGTCTGCTGCCGGATCGTCCGGACAATCCCGCCAGCAATGGCACGGGCAATCTGTTCGAAATTCTGGTCGAACAGGCGGTTATCGGCCTCATTGTCCAGAAATCCGGTCTCAATCAGAACCGCAGGCATCTGCGTCTCCCTGAGTACCACCAGCCCGGGCCGCTCGATAACTCCCAGACCGGTGTATCCGGCCTGCGTCAGATTACTGAGAATCGCCTCCGCCAGCTGAGCGGTGGCCCCGCCGTTTTCATAGACCAGCACCTGCGCACCGGACGCCGTCCCCGGCTGCGGCATTGCGTTGCGGTGAAATGACACAAAATAATCCGCTCCCGACCGGTTGCCGATCTCCGCCTTCTCATACGGCGTCTGGTACGTATCATCGACCCTCGTAAACATGACGTCGACGCCTTCATTTGCCAGAAGCCTCCCGACCTCCAGCGCCAGCTTCAGATTATCGTCCTTCTCCTGCCGCCCGTCATAGACGGCTCCCGGCTCCGCACCGCCGTGACCGGCGTCCAGAATAATTCGTTTCGTTCCGTTCAAATCCTGCCTCTCCCTTCAGAAGATCTCTCTCCTTCCAGAATATGAAGGCAGGCGTCGGCGCGAACCTGTCCCCGCGGAAAATCCTTCCGGCCGTACAAAGCGCTGCCCCGCACGCGTCACAAAACCAGCCTGCCGCGCCCGGGCGTCAGACGCAGGAAACGCCTGACGTTAACCTACTCCGCGACCGCCTCATGCAGCGTCTTCCGCACGGCGCCCGGCCCGGCCAGCTCCGCCACGAAATAGTTCTCGATCCGGTCCGCCAGCGGCGTCGCCGTCAGGTCCGTACCGAAAATCGAGACATTGTTCAGAATCCCCCGAAGCTGTCCCGTATAGCTTTCCGGCCTGTTCCAGACGATCCCGGCCAGCTTCGACTGCAGCTCATCCTTTAACGGATCGGAAGACACCTCGATCGCATTGCCCCGGTCATCCACCGCCAGCAGATACCGAAGCCACCCGGCAAGCGCCAGCGGAATCGAGACGAGACTGTCCGGATCGCGGCCTTCCGCCAGATAGCTCTTCACAGTCTCGCCGAAACGGATGCCCACCTTCTGCGAGGTATCCGTCGCAATCCGCTGCGGCGCATCGGGCATGAACGGATTCGGCAGACGCTCGGTCAGCACCTCGTCGAGGAACGCCTTCGGATCCAGAATCCCCGGATGCACCACGACAGGCAGCCCCTCCCGATAACCCAGCCGCTGAATCAGCGCCACGATATCCGCATCCTTCATCTCGTCGCAGATAAACGAATAGCCCAGCAGGCAGCCGTACATGCTCATAGCCGTATGCAGCGGGTTTAGGCAGGTCGTCACCTTCATGCGCTCCGTTTTATTGACCGTGTCCCGATCCGTCAGATAGACGCCGGCCTTCTCAAGCGGCGGCCGGCCGTTCGGGAAGCGGTCCTCGATCACCAGATACTGCGGCTTCTCCGCGTTCGTAAACGCCGCGATAAATGTGTTCTTCGCCGTCACGACCGGCGCCATCCCCTCAATCCCGTCGGCGGCCAGACTCTCCTCAACCTTCTGGTGCGGCCGCGGCGTAATCTTGTCGATCATGCTCCACGGGAAGGAAATGCGGTTCTCATCCGAAAGATAATCAATAAAATCCTGCCCGACAAATCCGTTCGCCGCCCAGGACTTCGCTACGGTCAGCACGCTGGACCTGAGCTTCTCGCCGTTGTGCGAACAGTTGTCCATGCTGACGACCGCAAGCGGCGCGGCCCCCGCACAGAAACGCTCATAAAGCAGCGCGGCCGTCAGGCTCATCGCATGGCGCGCCTTCCGCGGCCCTTCTGCCATATCGGCCTGCACCACCGGCAAAAGACTCCCGTCCGGGCGGTTCAGGGCGTAACCTTTCTCCGTGATCGTATAGGATACCATCATAAGCCCCGGCTCCCGGAAAATCTCCGCAAGCCTCTCCATCTGCGCCGCGTCCGCGCTGTCGGCCCTCAGCCCCTCGGCCACCGAACCGATGATCTCCCGGGACATGGTACCGTCCGGATTCAGCGTAACATTCATCGTCAGGCAGTCATACGGCGTATAGATCCGGTCAATGATTTCGTAATCAAATGTGTCCGCCGCGATGATTCCCTTCTCCGCCAGCCCCTCATTCAGCAGCTTCTGCTGAAGCGCCGCGATAAACCCGCGGAAAATATTGCCCGCGCCGAAATGGATCCAGATCGGATGCTCTTTCGTGGCGGCTGCCATAGCCTCGCGGTCGAATTCCGGCAGCTTCACACCCAGGGCCTTCCACTCATTCCTCCGGGCAGCGACGGTCTGCGCATTCATTTTCATAGGTTCTGTCCTCCTTCGCACAACATTTCCTGCATCCTATTATATATCATCCCCCCAGATGAATCAAGAAGCCGCGGCGCGCCGATGCACATTTTCCGCGCCCCGCAGTATGATGTAGTATCAGCATTTCAGCATTGAGGAGGTTCCATGAAAAAAATCCTTGCATTTTCCGCAGCCGCGCTTCTGACAGCGGCTGCACTTGCCGGCTGCCAGTCCGCCGGCAAAACCGGCAAACCGAAAGACGAGCTTACGCCGGTCACCCTAAATGAAGTCGCCCACTCGATCTTCTACGCTCCCCAGTACGCGGCGATCGAACTGGGGTATTTTGAAGAAGAAGGCATCGACCTGACGCTTGTCAACGGCGGCGGCGCCGACAAGGTCATGACCGCGCTCATTAGCGGCGACGCGGACATCGGCTTCATGGGCTCGGAAGCAAGCATCTATACTTACGCGGGCGGCGCCGAAGACTACGCCGTCAATTTCGCCCAGCTGACGCAGCGCGCCGGCAATTTCCTGGTAGCCAGAGAACCGGACGAGAACTTCGAATGGCAGAAACTGATCGGAAAGAAGGTTCTGGGCGGCCGGGCAGGCGGGATGTTTTAGTAACATGTAAGTTATCAACTCTATTAATATTAAAGAACTGGAGCGATCATATCATAAAATAATCCTGCCATGTCATATATTTGTGAAGCGCCGGCAAAAGTGCCGGCGCTTCCGACAGCTGCCATCTGGAATATGCAGCATCCATCACCGTGCGGCATAAGTCAGATCGGAGACAGGCATCGAAAAAGATCCCCATATCATATCCCTGCACTGCAGCGTATCTGTAAATCATGGTCTGTGTCTCGCAGATCACTGACCAATGGGCTTTTTGTGGTAATAGTCCACTAAAGCCGCGCCAAAAACTCTGCTGGCGTATAGGCGGCAACCCGGCTCTTTTTGAAATCGCGGACATTTACCACGGAGAGCCTTGCGGTGTTTATCCCGTTCCGTGTGCAGGAAATCCGCAACGAAAACGGCGTGTACTACGGGCAGAATGTCATTTCCAAGAATATGACGCCGCCACCTCTTGAACGGTAATTCCTTTATTCCCGGCGTGTCCGGCGCAGGCAAATCCTTTACCGCCAAAGAGGAAATGACAAACATCATTCTGACCGACCCCAACGCCGACATTATCATCCAACAACGAATTTATTATCATGCTCAACCAAGCGTCCACGGACAGGACCGAGCTTGTGAAGCTTCTTAATATCTCCGACCTTCAGACGAGCTATATCACCAATGCGGGCGCAGGACAGGGGCTATTAAAGGTGGGCAGCTCCCTTGTTCCCTTTATCAATAAGTTTCCACGCAACACCGAGCTTTACAAGCTGATGACAGCCAAGTTTGGGGAGGTGTAAAACTGGCGGCTTTCGGTGCTTTGTGTCGAATGGTGCGAGTCAGGCAGAAATATTCGTGTTATTTAATGCGAATTTTTATGGAAAATCCATTGATTTTTACGTGAACATCTGTTATGCTATAAGTGACTTCTGAAAGGGAGGGTCATTCATGTACCGAAAAATCATGGCATTTTTAGAAGCATGGGAAGAAAACGAACACCGCAAGCCGCTGATCTTGCAGGGAGCAAGGCAGGTCGGCAAGACTTATTCCATTTTGGAGTTTGGGCGCACACACTATGAGAATGTGGCGTATTTCAACTTTGAAACCAATCCAAAGCTCTCGGAAACCTTTGATGAAAATATCAGCCCCGATTATCTGATCCCTATTCTGTCGCATATCGCAGGGCAAACCATTGTCAGGGAAAAAACGCTGATCGTCTTTGACGAGGTTCAGCTCTGCGAACGGGCATTAACTTCTTTGAAATATTTTTGCGAAGACGCTCCCGATTATCACATCATCGTGGCGGGCAGTCTTTTAGGCGTTGCGGTAAACCGGGCAAAGTTCTCTTTCCCCGTGGGCAAGGTTGATATGAAAACCCTTTACCCGATGGACATGGAGGAATTCATGCTTGCGCTGGGTGAGGACGCTCTGGTAGAGCAGGTCAAAAAGTCTTTCCAGACCAACACGCCGATACCTTCCGCTTTGCACGATGCGGCGATGCTGCTTTACCGACAGTATCTTGTGGTGGGCGGTATGCCG
>CANQFR010000156.1 GCA_947599905.1 uncultured Lachnospiraceae bacterium | reverse complement strand
GTGTTGTTTGCTTCAACATGAATTATACGGGTAAATCCACGTTGTTGCAAATGTGAGGTCACTTCATATTATCTAATATTGTCTATTTCGCAGGGTGCTCTCTCCGCGCTTATCTGATGCGCCGTCTTCGCGCTGCCTCCAAGCGCTTATACGGAGGACATTCTCCGCGCTGTCTCCACGCGCTTATACGAGGCACATTTTTCGTACTGCCTCCGCGCGCTTATACAGGGTGCTTCTGCGTTTATTCGACGGAAATCACATAATAGTAAATCGGCTGCCCGCCGTAATTCAGCTCCACCTCACAATCCGGACAAAGCTGCTTCGCCTTCTCGACAAAAGCATTGGCCTCGTCCTCGCTGATATCCTGACCGTAATAGACGCTGACCAGTTCGGACTCCTCATCCAGCATATTGCGGAGCGCCTCCAGCGCCGTGGATTCTACCGATTTCCCGACAGAAAGGATATGGTGGTCGCCGAGACCCATGATATCGCCTTCCTCGATCTCCTTATCCTCGATGAGCGTGTGACGAACCGCGTATGTGATCTCCGCCGTCTTGACACGCTTCATCTCCTCAACCATGTTCGCCTCATTCTCTTCAGACGGCAAATCCGGCGCGAAGTTGATGATCGCGGAAATGCCCTGCGGCACGGTTCTGGACGGAATCACAATGATCTTCTTATCCTTCACAAGCTGGGCCGCCTGCTGGGCCGCAAGGATAATATTGCCGTTATTGGGCAGGATGTAAATGGTATCGGCGTTCACCCGGTCGATGGCGTTAAGCATATCCTCGGTACTGGGATTCATGGTCTGACCGCCCTCGATCAGATAATCGGCGCCGATGCCCTCAAAAATCTCCGCGAAGCCGTCACCCACGGACACGGCGATAAAGCCGTAATCCTTATGGGGCATCTCCGCCCCGGGAGCCGGAGCCGCAGCTATGTTCTCCGCCCGCGCCGCAGCTTCCGCCTTCTGCTGCGCCGCCAGTCTCTCCGCGTCCTTGATCAGGCGCTCATGATGTTCCTCCCGCATATTGTCGATCTTGATCTTCGACAGGGAACCGTAGGTCAGCGCCTTCTGGATCGCAAGACCCGGATCGTTGGTATGGACATGGACCTTCACCACTTCATCGTCGGAGACCAGGACAATGGAATCGCCGAGGCTTTCCAGATACGCCTTGAATTCCGCTTCCTTGTCGTCATCGTATTCCTTCTCCAGATTCACGATAAATTCGGTGCAGTAGCCGAACTTGATATTCGCCGTTTCCAGATTGGCCGTATCCACATGGACGCCGCCGGCTGCCGCGGACGGCTGCCCGCCTGCCGGCATCTCCGTACGGGCCGCGCCGCCTGCCGGATGAGACGAATCAGAAGCGCCCTGCCCCGCATCTGCGCCCGCCGGACGCGCGGTCTCGTCGCTGAACTCGATCCCTCTGCCCAGAAGGCCGTCAAGCGCGCCCTTCATGACCTGCATCAGGCCCTGCCCGCCGGAATCTACCACTCCGGCCTGCTTTAAGATCGGCAAAAGCTCCGGCGTCTGGCTCAGGACGAGGTCGCCTTCTTCAATGACGGCTTCCGCAAACTCGATGATATCATCCGTCTTCGCCGCCATCTCCACAGCCCTGTCCGCCATACCGCGGGCCACGGTCAGGATCGTGCCTTCCTTCGGCTTCATGACCGCCTTGTAAGCCGTCTCCCTGGCGCGGACGAAAGCGCCGGCAAGCGTCGTCGTGGTAATCACATCCAGCGTCTTGATCTCCTTCGTAAAACCGCGGAACAGCTGGGACAGGATCACGCCGGAATTACCTCTGGCGCCCCGTAAGGAACCGGAGGAAATCGCCTTCGCAAGCGTCTCCATGGTCGGTTCTTCCATGGCCGCCACCTCGCGGGCCGCCGACATGATCGTCATCGTCATGTTCGTGCCGGTGTCGCCGTCCGGAACCGGGAAGACATTCAGTTCGTTGATCCATTCTTTCTTAGACTCTAACTCCTTCGCCCCCGCAAGAAACGCTTTCTGCAGGGCCTTTGCGTCCATTGTATTCATAACCACGGGCTGCTTCCTCCTTAATCGATCACTCTGACGCCTTCGACATAGATATTAATCTTATCCACTTCCATGCCGGTCAGTTCTTCCACTTTATATTTGACGTTCTCGATCAGATTGTCCGCAACCGCGGAAATGCTGACGCCGTAAGACACAATCACATGGAAATCCAGCGTGATGTGATTGTCGTCGATCTTCAATGTAATACCATGCGTCAGGCTGTCGCGCTTCAAGAGTTTCACCAGGCCGTCCTTCATGCTGATGGCCGCCATACCCACGATGCCGAAACACTCTACCGCCGTCAGACCGGCGTACGTGGCAATGACTTCGGGATTGATCCGAATCTCGCCCATCTTGTTATTGATTCGTCCTTTCATTCCGAAACCTCCCTTACCAATTATCGTATTGATGAAAGTATCACCATGTTTCCCATATCTTACACGTTCCCGTACTTTCCGATGTCAGGTGATGGAATTGCATACAAAGTGAGTATAGCATATTATCACAGATGTGTCTATTGCCACTTATGACGAAATTTCCGGCCCAAACGCACATTTTCCGATGATCTCCCGCAAAGTTCCCGCAAAGTTTTTCAATTTCAATGAAAATTTCGCTTGCAAATTCTCTCATGATCTGGTAAGATACAAGATGTTGTGGAGCCATAACTGGGCTCTAGTCGGTTATAAGGAGGTGCGATCATGGCAAAATGTGCAATCTGTGAGAGAGCCGTACACTTTGGAAACGCGGTAAGCCATTCACATAGAAGATCCAACAAGATGTGGAGAGCCAATGTGAAGTCCGTTCGAGTGAAGGTCAACGGAGGAACCAAGAAGATGTACGTATGTACTTCCTGCCTGCGTTCCGGATTAGTCGAGAGAGCCTAATCGAATAAGGATCATGAAACTCCGGGAAAGATTCCGGAGTTTTTTGTTTTCATGCAAACAGGACGCCGGCGACGCCTTGCTTGTATTTCCATGCAGGCAAGGCGCCATCCCGGCCTGTATTACCCCGCAAATCATGGAGGAAACGATGGTCATTCAGTCCGTTCTCGCTTCAGGCCTTGAAAAGATCTTCCCGACGCAGGCCCCTGCCACCTGCCGGATTCCCTTTACGATGCTGAAAAATGATACCTTTTCTTTTCAGGTGGCCCTGCGGCCGGTAAACATGCCGGAAGCGGCATCTGGAGATGCACTTTCTTCTCCCGCCGTTTATCCGGGTGACAGTACAGGCACGGATGCCTCTATCCCTGTACGGATATCAGTAACATCTCCCATCGCCGCGCAGATCTCCCTGCGGCGCGTAGATCTGATGCCGTCGACTCTCCCGGTGAACGATACGCGTGACGGGAATTTCATCTCAGACAGGCCGGGGCTGTACCCGGACCTTCTGAAGCCTCTCGAAGACGGAACATGTTCTCTTCCGTGCGATATGTGGACGGCTTTCTGGTTTGAGATTGAGACAGACGAGGATACTTCTGCAGGTTCATTTCCGGTCACGATAGCCATTGAATCTGACAGGGATATGCTATACCTTAACAATATTTCCGGACAGAACGCAGAAGCTGTCATTCTCGAAACACAGATCGACATCATCGACGCAGTGCTTCCCAAACAGCAGCTGATCGTCACCGAGTGGTTTCACGGAGACTGCATCGCGGATTATTACAAAATCCCTGTCTTCTCCGAGACCCACTGGGAACACATGCGCCGCCAGATCCGTCTGGGCGTGCGCCGTGGTCTCAATATGATCCTCACTCCGATTTTCACGCCTCCGCTGGACACAGAGCCCGGCGGTGAGCGGACCACGATCCAGCTGGTCGGCATCGAATATAAGGACGGCATCTATACATTTGATTTCTCTAAACTGGAACGCTGGGTCACGATGTGCCTGGACTGCGGCATCGAATATTTTGAGATGGCCCATCTCTATACACAGTGGGGGGCTGCCCATTGCCCCAAGATTATGGTCACAGAAGACGGCGTTCTGAAGAAGCGTTTCGGCTGGGAAAACGACGCTCTCGGCGAAGATTACCGGCAGTTTCTGAACGCCTTCCTGCCCGCCCTGACCGGCGAGCTCCGCAAGCTTGGGATCGGGGATCGGACGATCTTCCATATCTCCGATGAGCCGGATGAAGCAAGCCTTTCTCAGTATCAGGCAGCAAAAGCGCAGGTGTCCGGTCTTCTGGCCGGTTTCCCGGTCATGGACGCCATGAGCCACTACCGATATTTTACCGACGGTATCTGCGAGACGCCCATCATCGCCACTGACGCGCTGGAACCGTTCCTTGCAGGCCGGCGTCCCGCCGATCTGTGGGTCTACTACTGCTGCGCACAGAATTACCGGGTCTCCAACCGCTTCTTCGGCATGCCCTCCGCCCGGAACCGGATCATCGGCCTGCAGCTTTATCAGTACCAGGTGTCCGGCTTCCTGCAGTGGGGTTTTAATTTCTATAACTCCCAACTCTCCAGACGGCATATCGACCCGTTTGCCGTCACGGACGCGGACGGTGCGTTCCCGTCCGGCGATTCCTTCTTAGTCTATCCCGGCCCGGACGGCGAGCCGCTGGAATCCCTCCATATGGCGGTCTTCTACGAGGCCCTCTGCGACCTGCGGGCGCTGCGCCTCTTAGAGCGGCTGACCAGCCGTGAGCATGTGCTCTCTCTCATGGAAGACGGACTGGACGAACCGCTCACATTTACAGCTTATCCCCGAGACGCCGAATTCCTCCTGCGGCTCAGGGAGCGGGTGAACCGGGAGATTGCGGAATATAAAACAAAAAATCCACTGAACGGACTTGTGTTCTGCGCAGACACTGCAGCGCGGAAATGACCAATCACCGCTCCAGAGGCGGCATAGGGAATAACCTCTGTCCTTCCGTCTTCTACGATTGCTCCATCATCCGGGAACCCTGCCACTCCCTCTCGACCCCAAAGGCCGGCTGAGAAGCATTTCTCAGCCGGCTCTATTTTAATGTTTAAAAGTGGGGTATATCCAACTACTTGACAATAACAGTGCCGGTTTTGTCCTCAATTCCTTCGCGCAGATACTTTTCCATCAACGCGCTGTCATTGGATACCAACGCCCCGATTTGCCCAAACGGATACTCTGATACATTGTCGCGTTTGGATAACATAAGGTCACCCTTATCCAGCACATATGTGTTGCCTGACATGATGGGCAGATTTGAACCCGCCGAAAAATCATTTCCTTCAAAACGGACAAGGCAGCCAGCCGCGCGGTAAAAGAGATTGTTCTCCAACCGGACATCGCCTGTAGACCAGAGCTCCGCAACGGTCACAGCCTCGCGGTCAAGTCCAACAGCACCAATTCCTCCATTGACCCACATATCACTGTGAGCGCGCCATCCATAAGCCGAGTTGATAAAATAGTTGTCGCGAATGGTCACGTCCTCAAACCGAAATCCGGCATCCAGCTGAAATCCGCCTGTCCAGAAATAAACCGCCGAACCGCACCGCTCGACCACGTTTCCTTCAGCAAGAATGCCCACGCGATTGAGCGTAGCCGGGTTGCCACTGCTGACAACAGCGAGGCCCTTGCTCTCGCAGTCGTGGATATAATTATGGCGGTATACTACATCGCAGGCGAACATCAGGGCGCCTCCGCCCGAAACCACGGCAGTGGGTCCGAAGGGCCTCAAATCGTACTCCTTGACCGCTCCGCCGCACCAGGCGGTTTCGCAATTTTGATAAACAACATGGTCACAACAATCCATGCCGCTGATGGAATAGCAGCGGAAGCTGATATTATCGATGGCGTTCCAGCCGTCCTGTCCGGGTTGTGCCGCCTTGGGGGAGAGTGCCAGTTCGATGGTATC
>CANQFR010000155.1 GCA_947599905.1 uncultured Lachnospiraceae bacterium | reverse complement strand
CTCCTGCTGGCGCAGACGGCGGAGGACGCGGAAGGTATCGTGGATATGTCCTCGGAGAACCTGCGCCTTCTGAAGGAGGACGCGGAGCTGACGGACGGGGAGACGCTGATGCGCTATATTCGGGTATTCTCCGATCTGTCCAACCAGATCCGCTATGCGTCCCAGAAACGTGTGCTTGTGGAACTGGCGTTTATTCGGCTGACGAAGCCGCAGATGGAGCATGACTACGATTCCATCATTGAACGACTGAATAAGATTGAGGAGACGCTGGAAGATGGCGTGCCGGTGAGTACAGCGGCCGGAATGCCCGGATACCGGCCTGCGGAGGGCGGTATGCCGCAGGGAACTGCGGCCATGAATCCTGCTGTGGCGCCGGGGGATGTTCCGGACGGGAACGCGCAGTCCGCGCAGACGTTTACCCCGCCCCGTCAGGTTGCATTGCCAAAGGCCCAGCTGGAGGATCTGGAACTGATCCGCAATGACTGGGGCAAGATTGTACGCGCGCTGGGCGGCCCCGTGAGAAGTTATTTCCGCGATACGATCGTGGAGCCGGGCGGCGACAGCTGCCTGACGGTGGTATTTTCCGGCGTAGACAGCTTCGAATACGGCAGGCAGGCCAGGGTGATGGGGCAGCTGGACCAGTATGTGAAGGATACTTACGGCAAGGACATTTATTTTAAAGCCAGGCTGCTGGCAAGCGGAGAGCGCACTGATACGGTCTATGTGACCGACGAGGATTTGAAAGCGCATATCCATATGGATATTACGGTGGAAGATGAATGATCCGCGGCGGCCGGCACTGCCTTTTGGCGGCCGGTGCACGCGGCAGTATAAGAGAGATAGATAACCGAAAGGTTCCTATACAGTTACAAGATTCAGGAGGAAGAAAACCATGGCAAAACGTGGCGGATTCCCAGGCGGTATGCCGGGGAACATGAGCAATCTGATGAAACAGGCCCAGCGGATGCAGCGGCAGATGGAAGAGTCGACGAAGGAACTGGAGAGCAAAGAATATACGGCGGCGGCCGGCGGCGGGGCGGTAAGCGTTACCGTGTCCGGCAAAAAGGAAGTCACCGCGGTAAAGATTTCCCCGGATGCCGTGGATCCGGACGATATTGAGATGTTGGAGGATCTGATCATGGCCGCGACGAACGAGGCCTTCCGTCAGATGGAAGAGGATTCCGCCAGCGTCATGGCGAAGTTTACCGGCGGCCTTGGCGGCATGGGCGGAGGCTTCCCGTTCTGAGTCATGGAATATTACAGCGGACAGATTACAAAACTGATTGACGCATTATCCGCGCTTCCGGGCATTGGCGCGAAATCGGCGCAGCGGCTGGCATTTCATATCATTAATATGCCGCAGGAGCAGGTAGAGCGGCTGGCGTCGTCGATGACGGAGGCACGCCGGAATATCCGGTATTGTAAGGAATGCTGTACGCTTACGGACCAGGAACTGTGTCCGGTCTGCAGAAGTACCGCCCGCGACCACAAGACGATCATGGTGGTGGAAACGCCGAGAGACTATGTGGCTTACGAGAAGACGGGACGGTATGACGGCGTTTATCATGTGCTGCACGGCGCCATTTCCCCGATGTTGGGAATAGGCCCCGGAGATATTAAGCTGAAGGAACTGATGCAGCGCCTTCAGGGAGAGGTGAACGAGGTGATCATCGCTACGAATTCGAGCCTGGAGGGGGAGACGACGGCGATGTATATCAGCAAGCTGATTAAGCCTACAGGAATTAAAGTCAGCCGTATCGCGAGCGGCGTGCCGGTGGGCGGAGATCTGGAGAACATCGATGAGGTGACTCTGCTCCGTGCGCTGGAGGGGCGGATCGAACTGTAACCGCAGCGAATACATTGGGTCAGGCTGTGCAGAGGGCGGAATCGCGCTGCCTGTGCGGACGGACAGGAAAGGATACCATGGACAAATACGAGTTTAACATCAAAGTTGAACAGATCAAGAAGCTGGTGACAAAGGGGGATTTCACCACCTCCATGAAGATTGCGGACACCATAGACTGGAGGCGAGTGCGCAATACGAATCTCCTCGCGATGATTTCCCAGGTATACGAGAAGAACGGTGAGTACCAGGAGGCGAAGGAAATCCTGATGCAGGCTTATGAGCGGGCGCCCCTGAGCAAGCGGCTTTTGTTCAAGCTGGCGGAACTGTCCCTGCGGGAAGGCAATATCCGCGAAGCGGAGGGGTATTACCGGGAGTTTAATGAAGCAGCGCCGGGGGATCCGAGACAGCATTTGCTGAAGTATCTGATTCTGAAGGCAAGGGGCGTTTCCAGCAGACAGCTTGTCCCTGCCCTGCAGAGTTATGTTTCCACGGAACTGGATGAGCGCTGGATGTATGAACTGGCGGAGTTATATGCCGCTGTCGGAGAACGGGAACGCTGCGTGCAGATGTGCGATAAGATTGCGCTGATGTTCGCATTTGGAAAATATGTCGATAAGGCGCTGGCACTTAAGGCGCAGTATGCGGAACTGTCCGATTATCAGCAGGATCTGGTTCAGAATCCGGACAAGTACGAGGCACAGTATAAGGCGGTGGAACAGGAATTTGCCAACGGCGCCCTGGATGTCTTCGGGGATGAGGGGGATCGGGAGGATTATTACTCCTCCGCGATGCAGTTTCCGGACAGGGATTATGGGGAAGAGGAACCGTATGAAGGAGAGCCGTATGAGGGAGAACCGTATGAGGGAGAACCGTATGAGGGAGAGACTGCTTACGGTCCGGAAGATGAGGCATCTGGATATGATGGGAATCCCGTTTATGAAGATGCAGCCGGTGCGCCGGAATATGATGTTCGGGAAGAGGATCGTGTGACCTTGGATGAGGAACTGGTGGCGAATCTCCATCAGGCTGCGGCGGAAGAGCAGCTGGCGAAAGAGATGTCCAGAATCACGCAGGACGGCGCGGAATATACGAATGAGGACATTTCAAACGAACAGACCAAGAAATTATATGATATTCGCCGTGCGTTTCCTCCGGCGCTACAGCCGGAAGAAACGGTTGACGAGCCGCTTGTGGATGAGGAAGAAGATATCGTCGGGACGGCGGACGGAGACAGCGGGGAGGAGACAGTGCCTGCAGATTCGGAGGTTTCCGAGCCGGACGTGCAGTCGGAGATGGACGGGCAGGCTGAGACAGCCGGAGAAGAGCCGGATGCCACTGTCGACACAGAGACCGACGCGAAAGAGCAGCCGCCGGTTCCGCGTTATATGGCGATCGAAGCTCGGACACCGGAGAAGGGCATTAAGAAAACAATTGAGAAGTTAAAAGCATATCATGCGCAGAATGACAGCCACAACCAGACGGTGAAGATCAGGGCGTTCAAGCTGAACAGCCGCGGCGTGGACGCTTTGACCGACCAGCTGACAGGAAGGGATCTGATCGTGGATGAGGCGGGCGACATCAGCGGAGAAGAGCTGGAGAAGATCGTAGCCTTGATGACGGCAGAAGGCGGAACTATGGTTGTGGCGCTGCTTGACAACCCACGTCAGGTGGAAGCGTTATATCGGAAGTATCCCGCTCAGATGAGTCATTTTACACATATCGACGGAGAACTGGCCCCGGGTGAGGATGTCATCGGCGGCGCTGTCATGCAGCAGGTTGAGGAGGAAGAACGGCTGGCCCGAGAGGAAGAATCGGAAGCGCAGGCTGTAAGCTCCGAACAGGAAGACGGTGGGCATGCCGAAGAGGCAAAGGACAACGATTATCATCAGGAAATGGATCTGGAAGCGTTCGCGCAGTACGCCTGCGACTACGCCGCGGAGATTGACTGCAGCATTACCGGCAAGAGTATGCTGGCGCTCTATGAGCGGGTGGAACTGATGGAGGAAGACGGCGTTCCGCTGACGAAGGAGAATGCAGAGGCGATGATCGAGGAGGCCGCCGACAAGGCGGAGAAACCGTCCCTCGGCCGCCTGATTACCGGCGTATTTTCCGCGAAATACGATAAAGAGGGCCTGCTCATTCTCCGGGAGGAACATTTCAAATAATGAACAAAGGTTTCCGAATGGTGGCGTTCGATCTGGACGGCACCGCGCTGGATGATGAGAAATACCTGCCGGAAGAAAACCGTAAGGCGCTGGCTGCCTGTGTGGAGAGAGGAATCCTGATCGTGCCCTGCACGGGGCGGCTTGCGATCGGAATTCCGCAGGAGATTCTGGATATCGGCGTCCGCTATGCGGTCACGGTCAACGGAAGCACCATCGAGGATCTGCAGGAAGGCTGGGTGCTTGACCGGCAGCTGTTGGAGAAGGAGACGGCGCTTGAGATTGTAACGATGGCCCAGCGGCAGCCCCGCGTCATGTGCGACGTCTATGCGGACTGCAGAGGATTTTCCGAACCGCGCTATTATGACCATCTGGAGGAGTTCGGGATTTCTCCGGTGATTGCCAAAATGCTGCGGGAGACCCGTACGAAGATCGATAGCGTAACGGAATATATCAGGCGGCCCGGAACCGAGGTCAACAAAATCAACATGTATTTCTCCGATATGGAGGAGCGGAAACAGATGATGGAGAGACTGAAGCGGCAGTTTCCGGGCGTTCTGGTCACAACCTCCATTATGAACAATCTGGAGATTAACAGCGCGGGGGCGTCCAAGGGACCGGCGCTCGGACGGCTTGCGTCGATGCTTGGCATCGGACTCGATGAAGTGATCGCCTTTGGCGACGGCGGAAATGATTATTCGCTGATCGGCACGGCCGGCACCGGCGTTGCTATGGCCAATGCGGAAGAAGGCCTGAAGGAGATCGCGGATTATGTGACCGGCAGCAATAATGATGCCGGGTTAGCCGCTGCGATTCGGAAATTCATTCTGTCCGTATGATGTTGACAGACCGGCGGAACCGGGAACAGAGGTCAGAGGAGAAACAGTTTGGGAGTGAACATGGAATTTTTCAGGGAAAACTGGCTGCAGATTATAGTAGGGCTCTATCTGCTGGGCATGGTGCTTTACGGTCATTACCGGGGGCTCATCCGCCTGGCAGTTTCTATGCTGGCGCTGGTCGTCACGCTGACGGCGGTTCATTTTGCGATGCCATATGTGGGAACCTTTATTCGCGAGAAGACGCCTGTTCAGGACTGGATCACGGACAGTGTCAGCGAAGCCCTCGGAATCCGTGAGCCGGAGAATGTTCCTGACGCGCAGCTGTCGGAGTCCCAGCAGAAGGCCATCGAGGAAATGCATCTCCCGAAGGAACTGAAGGAGATTCTGATTGAGAATAATACGGAAGCAGTTTATGAAATGCTCGGCGTAAACGCATTTGCGGAATACGTCGGCAATTATCTGTCCAATGTGATTGTCGGCTTCGTCAGTTTTGTGGTGTTGTTTATTCTGGTCTATGTAGCGCTGCGGCTCCTGGCCGGGGCGCTTGACCTGGTTGCGAAGCTGCCTGTGATTTCCGGTATGAATCAGCTGGCCGGGGCGGTGCTTGGCGGTCTGCAGGGCCTGTTCTTTTTGTGGCTGGCGTTCCTTCTGGTGACGGCGTTTTCCACGACGGCGTGGGCGGCGGCTGTTATCAGCCAGATTGAAGCCAGTCCGTGGCTGTCGTTTTTGTACCGCTACAATCTGATCTCACGGCTGGTTCTGGGGATCATCCGCGGGATTATATCCTGAGGAGCAGCGTTTCCCTGCACGGGCACCTGCATGCAAAAAATTGTTTAAAATTGTAGCACAAATCCCTTGACATTTCCCCAAGAAAAATGGTATATTATAGTTCCACCGCCTCGTCGGGCAGCCGGGAAGCGCGGTGGAATAATTTTTCAAAATAGTTGTTGACAAAGCCGAATGGATGTGATATCCTAGGGAAGTTGCGGCGGAAGTCAGCAGCGAACGGACCTTGACAATTGAAGACTGAACAGTATGCAGAACCCTGAAGATTCTTTTAAGAGAATTTC
>CANQFR010000154.1 GCA_947599905.1 uncultured Lachnospiraceae bacterium | reverse complement strand
TCGCTCTCTCCCCTCCGGAACAGAAGAAGCTCCACGGATGTGCCCCGGATCGTATAGATCGTGAAATTCACGCCGAGACCAAGGGCCGTGGCCCCGTTCATGTCGTAATATCCCGGTCTCACCGGGTATCCCGCGATAATATCCATGGGACGGACGGAGACCGAATAGTCCATCCGTTCATAGCGGTGCTGTATAGGATCCATACTATCTCTCCTTTGTCATGTCTGATCCACTGTCGTAATCGGGTTCCTCAAACTTTGCACTGCTCCATACTTTCCCCCGCTGCCGCCTGCCGGCAGCCTACTTCATTATAGTATGAGGAATATTTCGCGTCAAACAGTATTTAGTGAAAACGCAAACAGAGCGTCGCCGACGCTCTGCCTGAATATTATCATATTCGTTTCTCCAAAAATGATATACTGCATTTTCATGGCAGGAGATGCGGCCAACCCCTTTCGGCTGCGCCGCGCACCGCGTTTATTTGCCGTGCTTTTCCTTCTTGCCGTAATAATCCCCGTATTTACCATAATACCGTTTGTAGTAATCTCCGTAGTAGTAGCCGTTCTTATCCTGATATACCTTGTTCAGAACGACGCCGAGGATACGGCATTCGCTTTTCTCAAGCTGCCGCTTTACATTCTGAACCATCTTATAACTGATCGCACAGCTCTCAACCACGATAATTGCCCCGTCAGTAAGATGCGCGATGATCGCGGCGTCGATCACGCTGCCAAGAGGCGGCGCATCCACGATAATATAATCATAATATTCCCGCTGGGTATCCAAAAGTCTGGAAAAACGCGTTCCTTCCAGAAGCTCTGACGGGTTCGGCGCAGTCGGACCTGCGAAAATAATATCCATAGCGGTATCCCCAACCTGGTAAATAACCTCATCCATACCACGCTGTCCCGTCATATAATGGGATAGTCCCAAAATCTGTCCATCAGCCTTATAGCGCCCCGCAACGACGGACCGGCGGATATCCGCGTCGATGAAAAGGATGCGTTTACCGGCGTCGGCAAAGGAAAGCGCTATCTGCATGGCTACGGAAGTCTTCCCTTCGCCGGGAATAGAGCTGGTCACACAGATTGTCCGAATATCATCGCCGCAAAAGAGAATATTCGTACGAAGGGCTTTGAACGCCTCTCTGGCCTGATAATCCAGTTCATCCGGCTTTTTAAATATGATTTTCTGCATACGGCCTTACCTCGTCTTTTTCTTTCTGGAACGCGGATTCCGCTGCTCTTCCTGATGTTCCTTCTTCCCTTTTTTCCGTGGGGCGTTTTCTTCATTAAATACCGGTATCGTACCGAGAACTGTCAGTCCGAGATATTTCTCAACATCTTCAGGCGTTCGGATCGAATCGTTCAGAAGATACTCAACCACAATCAGAAACATTGCCAGAAAAACTCCCAATACCCCTCCCATCATCGTATTTTTGGAAATACTGGGGCTGGTCTTTCTGGTGGGAAGATTCCCTTCCTCTATGATATTGGGCGGCGCAGATCCCATAATCTCAGCCATTCGGGCCGAAGCCACCTGCGCAAGTTCGTCCACAATCGTCTTCGCCATATACGGATCATTGTCCCGCACCGAAATTGTGAGGACACGGGTATCAGAAGGATTGTCCACGCTGATCTTTCCCACAAGCGTCTCATGATCCATATTCAAATCCAGATTCTCAATTACTTTCTGGGTCACTGGCCGGCTGGTAACCATCACCTTATAATCTTTCGACAGCTGCGTTCCAAGCTGCAGATCCGTAAGCGACGGCAGCGCGGTCGACTTATTCACCACATAAAGCATCGTCGAAGATGTGTATACCGGCTTCATCACAAAAGCCGTATACATGCCTGCGACGCCCGCCGCCAGCAGCCCGGCGATCAGAATCAGCCAGAACCCTCTCTTTAACGCATAAAATAGTTCTAATAGATCGATCTCGACCTCTTCGTCCTGATTTGTACCCATTTATCATCCACCTGTCTGTATCGGTCTTGTATGGAGTTACTCAAATGAGCTCATCCCGGAGTATGCACCCCGGATTCTTATGTAAAAGCTTCTCTGCGTATTCAGCGCCGCAGTGCTTCTCAATCCACCCTGCAGCTTCCTTCATCCTGGGCGGACGATAATGCATTCCATGGGAGTCTGTGCCCAGAAAATGGATCCGTTCTTCTCTCAGAAGTTTCCTGACCCATCTTGTTTCCCGCTGGAAAGGGCTTCCTGTCACCGTCCCGGTGTTCACCTGGAAATAAACGCCCAGTTCCTCCAGCTCCGCAAGTGCGTCTTTGTCCCTGAGACATTCGTACCTCTCGATATGCGCGGCGATCGGCAGATAGCCGCTGTTTAAAAGACTTCGAAACGTCCTCTCGATATGACGGTAGGTTTCCGCCGGGGCAAATTCTACCAACACATAATGTCCCGCGGCAAGCGTATGGATCAAGCCAGCCTGAAGAGACTGTACACAGGGGGCCGCGCCGTAGATCTCGTTGCCGATGTTCAATTCGATCCCGCCAGCCAGACTGCTCTCGGAAACCGCCTTCTGAAGCAGTTCAAACTGTCTGCTCTGGCAGTCTGCCGCAGCAGTCTCTCCGGGAGCGATATGCGGCGTACAGATCACATACCGAATCCCTTCCTCGTATTCCTGCCGAAGCGCGGCCAGACTCTCCGCAACACTCTCTGAACCATCGTCCACTTCCGGTATCAGATGGCAGTGCATATCATAGAATCCGTCCATGACGCTTCTGTCCTCCCCGACAATTCAATCCCTTAATGTTTCTTTGTTTTCTTTAATGTGTCAGCGCCAAGCCGGAACGCCGCAGACAATAAGATTCCGCAGCCTCCTACGCCCATAAACGCCCTGGCGACAGCCGCACGGTACATTCCGAAAAACTGTCCCATATACGGCGGCGTAATCGTCTCCCATCCGGACAGGCCTTTGAACCGAAACACAATGCCGGTGAGCAGCACAATGCCTGCGCCGGCAAATAAAATCCTGCTGATATTGCTGATACTGTGTCCCAAATGATGTCCGAGGATATACTGGATCAGAATACACAGGAAAATCAAAGCACAGAGAATCGGAACACTCTTTTCGGCTATCTGCCCGAATTGAACCGACAGATCATGCCACCAGGAACTAAAAGGCCATCGCAGCAGATTCTCATACTTCTCGCCGAGCCGGTCTGTCAGGATCCGAATTCCGGCCCTGATCTGATCGGTCACCGCAGCAGAACGCGTTTCCAGATATGCGCTGATATCCTCCTGAAGCTGGTCAGTCAAAATAGAGGTATCGGCTTTATAATCTCCATTGCGAAGGTCATTTTCCAGCTGCTGTCTGGCGGCCATGACCACCCGTTCATAAGTAATCGAATCGTCCATCACCGAATCAGGTATGTTCATCAGCGACAGCGACATACCGGTATCGCCCCGCAGCTCGTCATAAATCGCCCTGTAATACTCCGTATCGCTGATGCGGTTCAGGACGCTGCTGTCCTGAAACGCCCCGATCCACAGGGCTATCATCAGAAACAGCAGATAGATTTCCGCCGCGCCGGCGATTCCCGACACAATTCTTACGGCTACGCGCAGCCTGTGACGATGGTGGGCGCTCAGGAACTTAATCCATAACGCAATCAACAGACATACGACCGTCGCCGCGCCGCAAAAGGCGATGACTGCCAAATACATATCCGAAGGGATATGCAGGCCTTCCATTCTCTGATCGGTATCCCGGCGAACCTGATCATAGGTCTGAGGAATCGTCTGCGCCGCCTTCAGGGCGCTTATGGCAATCGGCGCAGCGGCCGTCTGCCCAGGCTGCTGAGAAGCGGCCGTCTCTTCTGATAAAGACGTCTCCGAAGGGGGTTCCTCTGAGGGGTCCGCGAGTCCCGGATCCGCCTCACCCTCGGTTTCGTCTGTTATATCCTCCCCGGATATCTCCGCGGACGTCTGCTCCTGATTCGGAACTTCCTGCGGGGATGCTGTCGCCTGAACTCTGCCGACCTCCCGCAGATATCCGCTTTCAACGCCGGTCTGGATATTGGAATAGATCTCATCAATCACATAATCTGCCTGTTCCACAGTCAGATCCATGTCGTCTCTGGTCAGATAATCAAGCGCCGCATCGATATATTCCTGCTGTACTTCATATAGAATTCCGTTCTGTTCAAACTGGCCGTAAATAACTGATACAATACGCTGCTCATTTCCGTTAATATCCCCGGCATATGCGGCCGTCGTCATTAACAGACCGAAAACTGCGGCAAGGAACGCGATCCGTCTCTTCATCTGCCTCTCCTGTCATTCGCACATGCCGGAAGCAGGGCTGTCCGGCCCCGCTTCCGGCGATCCAACCGCTGATTCACTATAAATAGCAGTACGTATTAATTCGATGCAACCTCTTCCAGTGTAATATCATAAGTCACTGTCTGACCGTTCATGACAACCTCAACCGTTGCGGTTTTGTGCGAAGCATAATTATTTTTCGTCACCCATGTTGTAACATAGCTACTAAGCTTGTTTTTCGCGTCCGCAACAGTCAGCGTCTTTTCAGCCAGCCCAGGAACGGAAATAACCACCTGCGATCCGGCATCGGCCTGATTCAGCACTACATTCGCCGCAGATTCGGCAGCTTTCTGCACCTGACCAATTTGCTTCTCAACCGCTCCAGATGTCAGTTCAACAACAACTGTGCTCTTATGGCTTGCATCCGGAGTCGATACGTCGACGCCGACAACTGCTGTGTTATTATTCGTGACAGTAGCCATACCATTCTCCACAGCGTTCATCTTATCTGCCACGGGATCGGATGGCGTGCTGCTATTGCCGGAACCACCGCTGTAGGTTACAGTCGAGACGGCCGTTTCGATCACTGTACCGTCGCTTTTATACTTTCTGGAAGTATACGGCTTGCCGTTGGTCGTGCCGTAATCCGTAAAGTTATATGTAACTCCGTTAACAACCTTTCTCCCTACAAACAGGGCGCCGAATGTACCGTCATGGGATTCATTCATATAATACACGTTATTGTTGACCTCGATCAGGCCGCTGACCAGGGCGCCGGTGCTGTCCGTAAAATACCAGTGGTTATCGGTGGGATCCAGTACCCAGCCCTTAGCCATTAAGGTATCGGGATTCAGATAATACCAATGTCCGTCCGTATGGGGTACCCATGTGGACGCGGCGTACTGACCGTCATCCTTTAAATACTTCCAGTCGCTGGTTCCTACTTTTTCCCATGCGGCGGCCATCGAACTCATCGTGCTGCCGATTGTAAGCACCGCTACCAGTGCTGCCGCCATTACTTTCTTACATTTCATGTTGCATTTTCTCCTTTCGGTTCTAGTTACGGTAATTTTACCCCCCCGAAGCATTTCTGTCAATACTTGTATGTAAAAAAAATCACTCTTTTCTCAAAAGTTTTTTCTTTTCCTCAGTATTTAAATGCAATCTCAAAACGCCGGCTGTATACCACATATATACCAAGCGTTATAACAGCGCAAGACATAATCACAAATGCAAATATATCCGCAAGTCAGAAAAAACAAAAACCACTTGCGCGAATCACATTTTTCATTATAATAGTATCAGAAAATCAGAACGCGTCCCCGCGTGGAGCGCGCAGACCGCCGGCGGCAAACCGGCGACAGATAATAAGGAGGACCAAGCTATGCCAAAGCGAAACGACATCCATAAGGTTCTGATCATCGGCTCCGGCCCCATCATCATCGGTCAGGCCTGTGAATTCGATTACTCCGGCACCCAGGCCTGTAAGGCCCTCAGGAAGCTGGGATACGAGATCGTATTAGTCAATTCCAACCCGGCCACGATCATGACCGACCCGGAGATGGCCGACGCCACCTACATCGAGCCGCTGAACGTGGAGCGGCTTGAGCAGATCATCGCCAAGGAGCGCCCCGACGCCCTGCTGCCGAACCTGGG
>CANQFR010000153.1 GCA_947599905.1 uncultured Lachnospiraceae bacterium | reverse complement strand
GTTCCGGCTTCGCCCGTTATGTCATGCAGAAGGTGGCCGGCGTTTGCCTGGAACGGACATCTTACGCCCAGGCAGGTCAGGGAGTGACCGTAAGCGCGGATCAGATCCAGCCGGGGGATCTCGTCTTCTATGGGAAGGGCGGACGGGTGAATCACGTAGCCATATATATCGGCAACGGCCAGATCGTACATGCTTCCACGGAGAAGACCGGCGTCAAGATCTCTGGCTGGACATACCGTTCTCCCCTGCGGATCGCGCGCTTTCTGGGGGTCTGAGAAATCATTTTTGCCGACAGATGTATAGATTCTGACATGTAAGCCATACTACCCCTGTAACAAATAATTTTTCATGTCAGGAGGTACCAGTAATGGCAAAGAACAACTACGATATGGATGAGTCCAGAAACAGCCAGAGCAATCAGCCCGGCAGCCAGACCGGAAGCACCGGCGGCAGCCAGACCGGCAATCAGAGTAACGGTCAGCACAGCTCCGGTAAGAACAGCAGCAAAAACTGCGGTACGAACAGCCGCTAAGAACGACAGGACAGCATGGAGCCGTTGCAAAACGGCTCCTTTTTCTTCAGTTTTCAGTCTGATAACAGTTCTGCCCGAACAGAAAGAGGGCGCCGCAAAAACATCAAAAACGGATGAACGGACAGCGCGGACACGCATATACGGCTGTCCGCATATATTAACAGTAAAAGGTCGGACAGGTGCGGGGATATGAGATATCCGATTATCAGTATGAAGGAACTTGAGTATTGGATCACGACGGGCCGGCAGATGTATCTGGTAGATCTGCGCGGGCGGGACGCCTATGAGAAGAGTCATCTTGAGGGTGCGGTAAATATTCCGTTTGATGAGCTTAAGGAACGTCTGGATGAGCTGCCCGCGGGGATGCCGCTGGTATTTTACTGTGTCAGGGGAAGTCAGAGCATGCTGGCCTGCAATCATCTCAGTGATCAGGGATATCAGGTTGTCGATGCGGCGGGCGGGCTGAACGCTTACCGGGGGCGGCATCTGGTTGGTCAGATCGTATGATGCCGGCTGTTTTAGTAAGACGGCACGGAAACGTCAAAAAAGGATGGAAGGATGCAGTCCGAAAGTTTAAGAATCTCAGGTTGACAGAATGGGCGGCCGGCTATAAAATATAGCCAGTTAAGCGTGAATGGTCGGTGCGGTTTGCACGGAGAGGTACATTTGTGAAGAAACTGTTTGAAATCATTACGCCCTGCCATTTCGGGCTTGAGGCGGTATTGAAGAGGGAGATCGTCGATCTGGGTTACGAGCCGCTTTTGGTTGAGGACGGCCGCGTCACTTTCACCGGCGACGAGGAAGCCGTTTGCCGGGCGAATATCTTCCTGCGCACGGCGGAGCGCGTGCTGATCAAGGCCGGAAGTTTCCGGGCGGAGACCTTCGATGAGCTGTTCGAACATACAAAAGCCATTGCCTGGGAAGAATATCTGCCGCAGGACGGCCGCTTCTGGGTGGCGAAGGCTTCTTCCATCAAAAGCAGGCTGTTCAGTCCGTCCGATATCCAGCGGATCATGAAGAAGGCCATGGTGGAGCGGATGAAGGCGGCCTGCGGCGTCAATGTACTGCCGGAGACGGGAGCGGCCTATCCGCTGCGTGTCTTTCTTTATAAGGATCAGGTGACGGTGGGGATCGATACGACCGGCGAATCTCTGCACAAGCGCGGCTATCGGACTGAAGCCGGCGCGGCGCCGATCTCCGAGACGCTGGCGGCTGCATTAATTCTCTTAACGCCGTGGAAAGGCAGCCGTATTCTTGTGGATCCGTTTTGCGGCAGCGGGACATTTCCGATCGAGGCGGCAATGATGGCGGCGAATCTCGCGCCGGGCCGAAACCGGACGTTTCTTGCGCAGGCGTGGGAGAATCTGGTGCCGGGACAGTTCTGGGACGATGCGCGCGAAGAGGCGGCGGAGACGGAGAATCTGTCTGTTGCAACCGATATCCAGGGCTATGATATTGACGGTGAGATCATGAAGGTCGCGCGGGCCAACGCGGCGCGTGCCGGCGTGGAAAAACTGATCCATCTCCAGCAGCGGCCGCTTGCCGCGTTAAGCCATCCGAAGAAATACGGTTTTCTGATTACGAATCCCCCTTACGGGGAGCGGATCGAGGAGAAGGAGAATCTGCCGGGACTGTACCGGGAACTGGGCGAGAAGATTCGCCAGCTGGACAGCTGGTCCGCCTATGTGATTACGGCCTATGAGGATGCGGAGCGGTATATCGGGCGGAAGGCGGACAAGAACCGGAAGATCTACAATGGGATGATGAAGACTTACTATTATCAGTACATCGGGCCGAAGCCGCCCGCAAGAAAGGAACTGTTTCATGATACATAAGATTATCGTGGCCACCGGCAATGCCGGCAAGATGCGGGAGTTTCGCATGATTCTGGCGGATCTGGGTCTGGAAATCATTTCGATGAAGGACGCGGGCGTGACCGCTGATATCGTGGAAGACGGTACGACATTTGCAGAGAATGCGGAGATTAAGGCGAAAGCGGTCTGGCGGCAGACCGGCGACATTGTGCTGGCGGACGATTCCGGCCTTGTTGTGGATTATCTGAACGGCGAGCCGGGCATCTATTCGGCGCGCTATCTGGGCGAGGACACGTCTTATGAGGTGAAGAACCGGATCATCATCGACCGGCTGGCGGACGCGAAGGAGGAGGAGCGGACGGCCCGCTTTGTCTGTGCAATCGCTGCGGTGCTGCCGGACGGCCGAGTGCTCCATACCGAAGGGACGGTCGAGGGTGTGATTGCCCATGAGCCTGCGGGAAGCGGCGGCTTCGGATACGATCCGATCTTCTGGCTGCCGGAGTACGGCTGTACTTCCGCGGAGATTCCGGCGGAGAAGAAGAATGAGATCAGCCACCGCGGCAAAGCGCTGCGTGCTATGGAACGGCTGCTCGGCAGCCTGACCGGTACCGAACCGGCGGATTCAGACAGCGGCAGATAAGGGAGGCATTCCATGAAGATACTGGTTGTCAGTGATACCCACCGCAGGGACGACAATTTGAAACTGCTCATCGAGAGATATAAGCCTATTGATATGCTGATCCATCTGGGCGATGCCGAAGGCAGTGAAATGTTCATTCCGGACTGGGTGAATCCCGGCTGCCGGATGGAGATGATTCAGGGGAACAATGATTTCTTTTCGATGCTGGATAAGGAGCGTGAGATCACCCTGGGCCGTCATCGGGTGTTTCTGACCCATGGTCATTACTACGGCGTTTCGATCGGCCCGGAGGGCCTCGCGGACGAGGCCAGAAGCCGCGGCTGCGACATCGCGATGTTCGGCCACACCCACAAGCCGTATCAGAACGTGATCGGCGGCGTGCTGCTGTTAAATCCCGGCAGTCTGTCCTATCCGCGCCAGGAGGGCCGCCTTCCGGCATATATGCTGGTCAATGTGGACGATAAGGGCGAACTGACATACGAGCAGAAGTATCTGTAAGCTGCAATTCCGTCGCAGGAAATCGTCGCAGGAAATCGTCGCAGGAAATGCAAAAAAACGGTTGACAACATCAGCGTCATCATATATAATTACTTGTGCGCTGCGAAAAGCGTTCATGGTAAGGGGCAGATTTCGACGCCTTGACACATACCGGGGTGTGGCTCAGTTTGGCTAGAGCGCCTGGTTTGGGACCAGGAAGTCGCAGGTTCGAATCCTGTCACCCCGAGACCATTTCATGCAGGTGTGGTTCAATGGTAGAACACTAGCCTTCCAAGCTGGATACGTGGGTTCGATTCCCATCACCTGCTTCTTGATCGCTTTCGCCTGCAGGTAGGGCGTGAGCGGTCTTTTTCCTGTACGGCGGAGTGACAGAACATGAGTCTGTAGCTCAGCCGGATAGAGCAACGGCCTTCTAAGCCGTGGGTCGGGGGTTCGAATCCCTTCAGGCTCGTTTGTAATTATATATGGTGGGTATAGCGCAGCTGGTTAGCGCGCCAGATTGTGGCTCTGGAGGCCAAGGGTTCGAATCCCTTTATCCACCCTCAAGATGAAAGCCGAAAGGCTTTTATTTTGTAAGAGAGCATATGTTTTTTAGGGCTATCGCCAAGCGGTAAGGCACAGGACTTTGACTCCTGCATTCGTTGGTTCGAATCCAACTAGCCCTGGAGTGAAGAGAAGAGGCCGGCAGTCCTTTGAGAGTCGTATGGACTGGCGGCTTTTTCATCGCACGTCGTGCAGGAAGCGGTGGATCAGGACCGAAAGCTGATTTTCTTCTCGGTTGCGGTCTGTCTGGTTATGGGGGACGCTTATGTCCCTTGCGGTGATCTGGGCCAGGGAGAGGAGGATTATTCGGAGTATTGTCTGATCCCGGATTTCTGTTGCGCAGACCGGGAAAATAGTGTATAGTATAGGTGGCAGTATATACACAGGTTTATGCGGATATGATGGAATTGGCAGACATGCAAGATTTAGGTTCTTGTGCCGTAAGGTGTGTGGGTTCAAATCCCACTATCCGCAGTATTAAGGTTTTTCTTGACTTGAGTCGAAATATTGGATATAGTAAAATCATGATCGCTGTCCGGCATTCTGCATGGATAGGATTCTGTTATGTCTTTGCTTTCTCGGTGTGTTCACCGCAGATTCAAAGTGGTCAGTACGGGAGGATTCATTGGTTCTTTCGGAAAAAAATATTGAATTAGGGAGGGAGAATCGGTATAATGGGGAAAAAGGTTAACAGGAAGTACAAGGATCGGCTGTTCCGTCTTATTTTCGGTGACCGCAGGGAATTGCTGTCGCTCTATAATGCGCTGAACGGAACGGATTATACGGATCCGGACAAGCTGGAGATCGTGACTCTGGAAGACGTTATTTACATGAACATGAAGAATGACGTCGCGTTTCTTTTCGGTGCGGAACTGAATTTGTGGGAACACCAGAGTTCCAGGAATCCAAATATGCCGGTGCGGGGGTTGTTTTATTTTGCAAGACTGTACAAGAAGTATGCAAAGCGGCATAAACTGAACCTATACAGCAGCCGTCTGCAGAGTCTGCCATACCCGCAGTATATTGTCTTTTATAACGGACGTGAGGACGAGCCGGATCGGAAGATTCTGAGATTGTCAGATGCGTTTGTCGTGGCGGAGGATGGAGCGGAAGAGACGGTATTCAAGGGCGGGAAAGCTGCAGACAACACTGCGGGATCACAGGTGAGCTTTTTCGGGCCTTGCGTGGAAGTGACGGCAACGATGCTGAATATCAATCTCGGAAGAAACCGGGAATTGATGCGGCAGTGCCGAAGGCTTGAGGAGTATGCCACATTTGTGGAAATGGTGCGGGAACAGCTGGATGCAGGGCAGGAACTGGAGGCCGCGGTGCGGGAGACAGCGAGGCGATGCCTCCGGAAAGGAATCCTGGCTGATATCCTGACGGAGCACACAGAGGAGGTAGTGGAGATGTTCCTGACAGATTATGACTTCGAAGAGCATATGAAACTGGAGCGGGAAGAGAACTACGCAGTTGGGCATGCAGACGGGAAGGAAGAAGGAAAAGCAGAGGGAAAAGCAGAGGGAAAAGCAGAGGGAAAAGCAGAGGGAAAAGCAGAGGGAAAAGCAGAAGCCATTTGTGATATGCTGGAAGATATAGGCAGCCTTCCGGACGAATGGCGTCATCGGATCATGTCTGAGGAGAATCTGGACACTTTGAAAGAGTGGCTTAGGATTGCGCGGCGAGCGGAAAGCCTTGAGGAATTTCTCAAAAAGAGCAGGTTAGAAGAATTTGCGTGAAGATATAATGCTGCGCAGAGAAAATGAATCCCTGCGCAGCAGTTTTGTCGTTTACACCATTTATTTTTGGATATTGGCGCTATGAGTTAAGGCAGCGCTGCCTCCGGGACATTTATTTCTTCCCGCATCGGCCACGACGTCGTCACCTTGAACACATCGTCGTCCAGCTCCACGGTCAGCTGGCCGCCCATGAGCTCCGTGAAGCTCTTGGCGATGGCCAGGCCCAGG
>CANQFR010000152.1 GCA_947599905.1 uncultured Lachnospiraceae bacterium | reverse complement strand
TGTCAGCGAACCCGGCCGGTTCGAGGTGTACATCGGCGGGAGCAGCGATACGGAGAATGGCGCGGAGTTTGTTCTCAATACGGGGAATGAGGAAGGAGGACGAAAGAATGAGTATAATGCAGAAGCATCACAGAATGAAACATTCCTGGGATGATATCGTTTTTAAGGCGGTATGCAGCATATTTCTTGTGCTGCTTGTGATCGTGGTATTCTATCCGCTGTATTTTGTGCTGATCGCTTCCTTTTCAGATCCGTCTTATGTGAACAGAGGGACGCCGCTTCTGTTTCCGAAGGGAATCAATTTTGATGGCTACCGGGAGGTCTTTCGGGACAAAAGGATCTGGAGCGGATATGTGAATACGATCCTTTATACCGTCTGCGGGACGGCCATCGGAACTGCGATCGTCATACCGTCCGGCTATGCGCTTTCCCGGAAGGATCTGCCGGGCCGGGGTATCATTATGAAGCTGTATGTATTTACCATGTATTTCAGCGGCGGGCTGATCCCCACCTATCTGGTGGTCAACGCGCTCGGACTGGTCAATACCAGGGCGTCTGTCGTCGTTATGGGCTGCGTTTCGGTTCATAACATGATCGTGGTCCGGGCCTTCATGCTCAATAATATCCCGGATGAGCTGCTGGACGCGGCGAGGATCGACGGCTGCGGGAACGGCAGATTTTTCTCACAGATCGTGCTGCCGCTGTCGAAGGCTGTCATTGCGGTCATCGTGCTTTATATCGCGGTAAGCTACTGGAATTCTTATTTTAATGCTATGATCTATCTGACGGATGAAGGCAAATATCCCCTGCAGCTCCAGCTCAGGAAGATCCTTCTGACAGCTTCCGCGGCGGCTGCCTCTGCGCGGGATGAGATGCTTGAGGATCCGGAGATGATGAACAGCCTGATGAAGCGGGTCGCTCTCCTGAAATACGGTTCGATCGTTGTTTCCACAGCGCCCATCATCTGCCTTTATCCGTTTGTGCAGAAATATTTTGTGAAAGGGGTAATGATCGGTTCCGTCAAGGGGTAGAGAGGTTGGGAACGACTGCGGAAACCGCGGTTCCAATATAATATTTATTTCATTTTTAAAAAAGGAGGATTTGGTATGAAAAAGAAAGCAGCAGCGACGGCGCTGAGCCTGCTCCTGGCGGTATCGTCCCTTGCCGCCTGCGGGAACGCCGGCAGTCAGGGAGAGACGACAGCGGCGCAGCAGACACAGGCACAGCAGACACAGGCACAGGAGACGCAGAAAGAACAGGGGCAGACGCAGGAGGCGCAGGTCTCCGAAAACGGAGAAATCCCGTGGGACGCGTTCGCCGGTACGGAACTGACGGTGGCCTACCGGAAAGCCCTGGCGGATATGTCTTCTGAAGACCTGTCGGAGAAACCGATCGTGAAGATGGCTGAGGAGGCCACGGGAATCAAAGTGAACTGGGTTCCGGTCGACGTCGCTACCCAGAATGAAAAGGTGAGTACGATGCTGGCTTCTGATCTGCCGGATATCATGATCGGACTGATCGATGAGGGACAGATCGCCAAAAACATGGAGTTGTTTTACGATCTGTCTGAAGACGGACTGATGGAAACCTACGCGCCGCATGTCTGGGCGGACTATCAGACGGTGGATGGCCTTTGGGAAGCAATGACCTGGAAGGACGGTTCTGTCCGTTCTCTGGCCGGGGCTCTTCCTTACCGCTGGACCGGAATGACATCAGACGGAATTGTCTTTATCAATCAGGAGTGGCTGGACCGGCTGGGGTTGGATATGCCGACCAACGGAGAGGAACTGTATCATGTGCTGTGTGCGTTTAGAGATGAGGATGCCAACGGAAACGGGGATCCGTCCGATGAGATTCCTTTCGGCTTCTGCGAGGGCCAGGCCACCGGCACCAGCCGTATCACGACGATGGGCGATTATTTTGGCCTGGGCACGGAGAGTACGGAAATTCTGGCTTTTGCGAGAAAAGTAGAAAACGGAAAGGTGATTCCTACATTTGAGACGGACAAGATGCGGACCTTCCTGGAGTATATGCACCGTTTAAAGGAAGACGGGCTCCTGGATGTGGAAGGCTTCTCGCAGACTACCGAACAGTGGCAGGCGAAGCTGCAGGACGGCAGGGTCGGCGTTTTCTCGGACTGGAGTCCGGACGGCCTGATCGCGGATAAGGAACTGGTGAAACAGTATACTTTGCTGGAGCCGTTCGGGGCAGTGGACGGCGTGGAGTATGTCCAGAACGGAAAATACAAAGCGCTCACCGCGCTTCTGACCAACACCGTGATATCGGCCAAAACCGAACATGTGGAAGCCGCGCTGCACTGGTGGGATTATCTGTCAAGCTCCACGGAACTGAAGATCATGTTCGGCTATGGGCCGGCGCAGGTTTTGACCGAGACGGAGAACGGCATCATGTCTCAGATGGATCCCAGTCTGGTCCCGGAGAATATGACGTCGGGCGAATGGCGGGCCACATCGAGCTTCGGGCAGATCTTTCCTTTGCTGCGGCCTGACGAGAATCCGATCAATCCCGAGATTTTAAACGGTATCCCGACACGTTTCTACTATGAACTCCGGCTGGCGGATTATTTGTCCCGCGATTATATGCCCGTGAGGGTAAGCGATCCCGACGTGGTTTCGGATCGTGGTTTCCTGGAGGTGGAACTGAAGCCTTATCTGGAGGAATTCCTGGCGACTGCCGTTATGGACGGCATCACGGATGCTTCCTGGGAAGCGCATCTGGAACGCTTAAAGTCGGTCGGATATTATGAATGGATTCAGTGGTATCAGGATTTCTACGACGGTGTCATCTGAAATGAAAAATCGGGAGACAGGAGATATCGGTGATGAAACATTTGGCGGATGAGTATGTAACGGTGGTGGAGTCCCCGGACCCGGAACATATGTGGTGCTACAGTCCGGGACTTCTCAGGCTGGAAAGCGGAAGGATCATCGCTACAATGGATTTCGGCGGCGCAGGCGTTAAGGATATGGACGGCGCCTGCCGCCGCTATCCCCGGAGCGACCTGTACAGCACCGGACGCGTCTTTTTGTCGGACGACGGCGGGGAGACCTGGCGGCAGACTGCGGCGGCGCTGCCGATGCTGTGTATGCGGCCCTTTGCGGCGGGAGATGCCGTCTATGTCATAGGCTTTTGCCAGGATCTGGGGATAGCCAGATCGGATGACGGCGGGGAGACATGGAGCGAGATGCGTCTTCTCAGCCACGGCCAGTACTGGCTTCAGGGACCCTGCAATGTCTGGTATGAAAATGGCTGCGTATATCTGGTGATGGAACGGCTGACCAGGCGGGAAGGCTGGCCGGTCTGCGCCAGTGCTCCGGTGCTTATGAGAGGCAGGGTGGAAGACGACCTTACTGACTTAAGCAGCTGGACTTTCGCCTCGGAGCTGGTGTTTGAGGAACAGATCGATCAGGATCGGTTTACGGATTTCGGCATTCCGTTCTATCCGGATGTCAAGGACGGCTATATGGCCGGGATCCGGTGCGGCTGGCTGGAGACCAACGTGGTTCGGCTGAAAAAGAAGAACGATATGTTTTATGATCCATCCGGCAGGACATTCCATCTGTTTATGAGGGCTTGGACAGGGCTTACCTGGACGGGAGCGGTCGCTAAAGTGGTGGAGAAGGAGGACGGCAGCATGGAAACTCTGCTGGAGACCGCCCCGTCCGGCAGGAGAATGGTATTTGTGAACATTCCCGGCGGAGGGCAGTCGAAATTCCATATCCTGTATGATGACCGGAGTAAGACATACTGGCTCATTTCCAACCAGTTTATCGACGGCATGGTTAATTTCAACCTGATGACGCCCAACGAGAGAAAAGGATATGATCGTTCCCGGCTGGCGCTGTACTATTCGTATAATTGCTTTGACTGGATCTTCGCCGGGATTGTGGCGGCCGGGAACAGTCTGAAAGAGTCGCGCAGCTATGCCAGTATGCAGTTTGACGGCGAGGATCTGATCGTGCTGTCGAGAACCGGGGATAACGATACCTTAAACGGTCATGATACCAATCGGATCACATTTCATCGGATCAGGGATTTTCGCTCGCTGATCGACGATCCGGGTTACTGTTTCGATATGGAATGAAAACAGGACGTCAGCGCCGGAAGGATGAATACAGCCGCGGTCACGCTGGACTGTGCCGGAGAGATGCTGTATAATAGGATTGTGGTTTGGAGAGATACGGAGGCCCTATGAAAAGAAAAGGTGCGGAAATTCAAACAGGCGCATTTTCCAGACGGCTGGTGCCGAGCTTCCTCGCCGTCCTGATCCTTCCGGTAGCTATTTTTCCTTTCTTTTTTTACATAATTTCTATCGGATCTATCAGGAGAAGATCCTTGAGCAGGCGCAGGCGAACCTGGACGCAGCCAGGATGGATCTGGAAAGGCAGCTGGAAGAACTGAGTAATATTGCGGATTATCATTCCAGCTTTGTCTATCTGCAGGGCAGCGCGCTCAGAAAAAGCTACCGGGCCGATGAGATCAGTGAGGCGCTGGCCGCCGGTGTGACGACACATCCGATTCTGGACAATATTTTCTATTTTAACTTTGATAACCAGGACGTCATATATTCCATGAACGGAACGTATTCCCGGTATTATTTTTTGCACCTCTATTTCGGAATGGAAAACGGACAGCTGGAAGAGATCATGGACGGCGTCCGGCATTCCTGGCTTTATGTTCCGGCTGCGCGGAAGAACGGTTCCCCGGGTCTTTGCTATGCCGTAAAGAGGACATACGGGTGGTGGCTGTTTCTGCTGTCTCCGGGGACGCTGGCCGATATCCTGGGGACGGAGGAACCGGTGGTGCTGCTGGACGCGGAAGGGGCGCGGCTGTTCCCGTTTGAGGAAGAGAATGCCGTCCGGGGCGAGGCTGAACAATACGAGATTGTTTCGGAATCCCCCGACGGCTTCTGCCTGGTCAGGACGGTCGATAAGGAGAGCCTGTTCGCGGAACTGTATCGGTGGCAGGCCTTATTTTTCCTTATACTGGCCGCGGTACTGCTGGCCGGAGGAGCATTGATACTGTTTTTGTCCTTCTGGCATGAACGGCCGGTCGTGGAACTGCAGTATTACTGCAGAGAGAAGATCCAGAATATCCCAAAGACCATGCAGGGCTTTGAACTGTTCCGGTTTGCCATGCAGCAGATGGAGGAGCATGTCAGCCTGCTGGAGAGACAGCAGCGGCAGAACAGCTTCGCGGGGCTGGATCAGCAGTTCCGAAGTCTGTACCGTGTGCTTCTGAAGGCCGATTTCGAGGAGATCGGCCGGATCATGGAAAGTCTGGAGCAGATCATAGAGGAGAGGAAGAACAGTCCGGGCTTTTCCCTCGCTGTCTATTATAATGTGCTGAACATCTACTGCAGGGCGATGGCGAAAATGAGTACCCTGTCCAGTCCCGCGGCGCTTGATAACCGGCTTTTGGATGTAAAGGACAGCGGGGACGCCGTCCGGATGATGCGGAGTTTGACGGAACAGTTTAAGGCTTACGTGGACAGGCTGGAGGAGGAGAAAAAGGAAAAGCATGTTATTTCGAAGGTCATTGATTATATCGAGGAGAACAGAAAATCCGGCGACCTGAATGCGGGCGCTGTTGCGGAACATTTCCATATGTCTGTTTCGAACCTGAGCCACCAGTTCCGGCAGCAGACGAATTACAGGATTTCCGATTATATTAATGAAAAAAAATTTGAATACGCGGCAGAACTTTTAAAGGGGACTTCGTACAGGATCGCTGATATCGCCGGGATGCTGGGATACATGCAGACGTCCAGCTTTATCCGCCAGTTCCGAAATTATTACGGCATGACGCCCAGGGAATACAGAGACTCGATTGCGGCGGAGGAAGAATGAAGCATCCCGCGATTTTTGGGACTGGAAAAATCCGGCTATAAGCGCTATGATAGAGGCGTCACCGGATGAGGACAGGCAATTAACCGGCGGGGCGGAAGAAAGGAAGAAGAAAGCGATGCATGAAGAGGATAAGATCTGGGCGCGGAATGTTCTGGCGCGTATCACAG
>CANQFR010000151.1 GCA_947599905.1 uncultured Lachnospiraceae bacterium | reverse complement strand
CGGTCCACGCCTCGCAGAAATAATTGGTATCGAAGACGGCCGCCAGTTCCGCTTTCGCCGCCTTTTCCTCGGCAATATTGTCCATCCCCAGGATCCTGACCTCTCCGCCGCCGCGCTTAAGCATGTTTAGGATCAGCTTGATCGTCGTCGTCTTACCGGAGCCGTTGGGCCCGATGAGACCCATGATATAGCCCTTCGGCAGCGTAAAACTGATATCCTTAAGCTGAAAGCCCGGAAATGATCTCGACAGATGTCTTACCTCCAACACATTATCCATTCTCGTTCTCCTCCCATAAAATGTCCAGAAGACGGTGCAGTTCCTGCGCCGGCAGCTTCGCCATCCGCGCCGCCCGGACTGCCTCGGCAAGCCCCTCCTCCGCCTTGCAGATCAGCTGCTCCCGGATCAGCTCGGAGCCGCGCCCCATCACGAAACACCCGCGCCCCTGGATATTCCGGACGAACCCCTCCTGCTCCAGTTCGGTGTAGGCCCTTGTCACGGTCAGGACGCTGATCTTCAGATCCCTGGCCAGCGTCCTAAGCGACGGGAGCGGCTCATCCTCCTGAAGCTCTCCCGACAGGATCGCCGACTTCACCTGCTGCTTGATCTGCTCGTAGATCGGCACGCCGGATACATTGGAAATGATCAGTTTCACATTTGTACCTCCGCTGTTTTAACTGTTATTCTGATATGTATAACAGTATATCACTTATAGAATAGGATGTCAACATATTTATTTTTGCAGTAAATGCAGTTGATTTTTCAAATGATATTTGTCAGAGAGTTACGAGATGAGAAAGATCGCGAATGCGTGTCAGTTCCAGACGATGAGTTGACGGAGAAAGTGCTGAGCAGGGATGCTAGTCAGGCGTTAATCCCCGGCGTAACAGAACCTCACGTATCCTGCTGCGCTGCTCACCGCAATAATAAGAACCGCCGAAAGTCCATACATGAAAAATTTCCCTGTAAATACCCTGTCATAAACCGCATAGGCAAACATGTCCCTGATCACATTTGTGGGCAGGAAATCAACCAGCGCCTGAAGCGATGTCATTCCGTTCATTTCCGCAGCCTGACGGGTAACCATTTCCAAATACACCATCCCGATTCCGAATACGATGGCAACCAACTGGTTTCTCACAAAATAGCACACTGCGTTCATGACGGATACCTGCGCCAGCATCTGAAGCAGTACCATCACCATATAGATCAGCAGCTTTTGCCACAGGAATGCGATGCGGATATCCGCGTCGCCCTGCGGCCAGAGGGAATGGCAGATTACATGGAGCAGCACTGTACAGACGAAGAGCGCCCCCGTCAGCAGCACCTGCACCAACAGTCTGGTACAGTAATAGCTCTTCCTGTCGGTCCCTGCGGACAACACATTCCGGATGGTGCGCCTGCTGAAATCGCCCCCAATTGCATAGCTTGTCAGCGTCACCACAGAAAAGGAGAAGAACAAGTTCAAAATTTCGGGCAGACTGAACAATTCCACCCCTTTGTAGACACCCATGACCGGATGGTCATAGAATCCGGCATAAATCCCGACGGCACAGTATAATACCGGCAGAAGCCATAGCAGCCGGTCATGCCGTAATATATAGATTTCTGCACGAAATACGTTTTTCATTGTAACTGTCTGACCCTTTCTATCTATTCAGTCTATATCCTGTATAAGAAAAAGCATATATGCCCCAATCAGCGAAATCACCAGAATCCAGACGCAGGGCATAAATAATGCGGCAAACTCAGGAGTTAATATTCTATCTCGCTCTATAAAACCAACTGCATCGATTGCAATTCGGACAGGCCCTCTGAACAGATGAAAAAGCTCACACAGAGTGACTACAAGGGAAGCAATGAAGGTAAGAACAGCTTCCCGGAACAAACAGGCAATGAAAATATATACGGCCACATAGGACAACAGGGAACAGATCGCCCATCCGTTAAAAACCAGCAACTTCCTGCCGTAATCGGCAAAAACCAGCTCTGCCGGGCCGAAGCCCGCGATCCGGCATTTAAACAGAAACAGGACGCCGAGACTGCTCAGATAGATCAAAACCGTGACTCCGAAAATTGCTGTTACCTTTGCAATAAAATAACTGCTCCTCCTCACGCCGCAGCCCAATGCATTATGGATCACGCCTGATTCAAATTCACTGGCAAACAGGCCCGCCACGACAGCGGCATACAGAAAGAACCCTGACGCGCCGCTGCCGAGAATCCACAGAAAAGGCGCACCGAAACCGTAGATTTCCACAGGGTTGGCCCCCTTCTTCCATACGGCGCCAGCCAATACCGCGAAGCAGAAAAACACAATCGTAATCCATTTTACAGATCTTGAAGCCTTGATCTTGCACAGCTCATTGGCAAAAAGTCTCATTTTTTCCCTTCACCTCCCGCATTCAGGATAAGGTTCAGGAAATATTGTTCTGCATCGATCCCCTGGGTGCCACATTCCTGTTCCAGCTCCTGCGCGGTAAGCTCTTTGATCAGTCTTCCCTTATGCAGGAAACCGTACCGGGTAGCCAGCCGCTGCATCTCGGACAGGTCATGACTGCTGAAGAAAACTGTCAACCCCTTCTCCCGGTTCAGCTTTATCAGGAGATTTCTAAGCTCCGCTTTGCCCACCAGATCGAGGCCGATAGTCGGTTCGTCCAAAATAATAAAACGCGGGTTCCCTGTCAGGGCAATCGCAAGCCCCAGACGCTGTTTCATCCCCAGGGAAAAATTCCGGGCTTTCTTTCTGCCGACATCCGCCAGCCCCACCAGTTCCAGCAACTCCTTCAGCATCTCTTCGGAATCTTTTCTTTCGATTCCCAGATACCGTCTCTGCACCTCCAGATTCTCCATGGCCGTCATATTGGGATAGACCGCCGGATTCTCGATGAGCGCCCCCATATTCTTCCTGGCTTTCTGAAGTTCTTTACCTGACGCGCCGTAAAGTTCCATTTCCCCCGCAGATGGTCTGGCCAAACCGCACACCATCCGCATAAACGTGGTCTTTCCCGCGCCGTTCTCCCCGATAAAGCCATAGATATCACCTCTTTTGATGGACATGGAAACCTGATCCACCGCCAGCTCCTTACGATATTTTTTCGTCAGATCTCTTGTTGTCAAAATGTCTTCGTTTTTCATTACAATGATTCCTCTCAGCTAAGTCAGGCCTTCTATCAGTGAGCAGATCCGCCCATTCGCAGCCCATGTCTATATTAATTCCAATCACTCCCGGCACGCGTCAAACGCCGGCTTCATGTAATTACACGCCTCCCGCGACAGCCCGTTGGCCGCGGCCGCCTTCTCCCACTGCCTCCCGACAGTCCGACATATCATTTCTCCTTCCTCGCCCGCTTCCGGACCAAGAGTTCCAGATCCTGCATGCTTCTTCCCATGACATCGTCCTTCGCCACAAGCAGAAGATCCGTATCCATATTATTCAGAGCATGCAGAACCGCCGCATAGATCCCGATAGCGACGGACGGGTCACCTTTCTCTACCTTCCAGAGTGTTGCTCTGCTGATATCTGCCCGTTCCGCCACCAGTTCCACAGACAGGTTCCGGCGGAGCCGGGCAAGCCGGATCTGCTCTCCCATCCTGCTTAGTATCTCCGCCGTGCCGGGTAATATGAGAACCGCTTTTCTTCCCATGTTGATCACCGCCTTATGTTTTTAATTATAGACGATATATGATATAATGTCAATATTTATGTTCAGTACAACATGCTCCACGGCCTCATCTCTCTCTCATACTGTCGAGATAAAATAAGCGGAAGCTTATTCATTTCACAGAATAATACTCCCGCTCAGGTACATATTCTATTAATCATACTCCCAACGTCCTAAATGCGCCGTTCTGTCACCCGCCCAGGGAAATCCCTCACCGCAGAAACACCCTAAGCAGCGGCCCGTAAAGCTTCCGCGCATATGGCTGGTACCGCATCGGAAGGTCGATCCACATTTTCTTGTCCACGATGGACTTGCGGTGGGAAAACGCCTCAAAGCCGCGCACGCCGTGGTAGGCGCCCATGCCGCTTTCCCCGACGCCGCCGAATGGCATGGCGCTGGTGGCCAGGTGGATCACCGTGTCGTTGACGCATCCTCCGCCGAAGGAGATGCGCGAGGTAACGGCCCGGATATGCGCCTTGTCCTTCGAGAAAATGTAAAGCGCCAGGGGCTTCTGCCGCCCCCGAAGAAGCGTGAACACATCCTCAAAACGATCAAACGTCAATATAGGCAGAATGGGCCCAAAGATCTCCTCCCCCATCACCGGATCGTCCCAGCCGACACGGTCCATGACCGTAGGCGCGATCCGCAGCGCATCCGGGTCGCTCTGTCCGCCGATCACTACTTTATCCGGATCGATAAGTCCCATAAGGCGGTCAAAATGTTTCCGGTTCACGATACGCCCGTAATCGGGATTCGACAATGCGTCCACGCCATACTGCCGGACAATCTCCGCCTTTATGGCATCTGCAAGCCGGTCCTTCACAGACCGGTCGCAGAGGATATAGTCGGGCGCCACGCAGGTCTGGCCGCAGTTCAAATATTTTCCAAAGACAATGCGTCTCGCCGCCAGCTTCAGGTTCACCGTTGCGTCCACGATGCAGGGGCTCTTGCCGCCCAGCTCCAGAACTGCCGGCGTGAGCCTTTCGGCGCAGTGGCGCAGGACTTCTTTGCCGACCGCCTGGCTCCCGGTGAAGAAGACCATATCAAATTTCTGTTCCAGAAGCTTCGCGTTCTCCTTCCGGCCTCCGGTGACTACCGCCACATACTCGGGCGGGAAGCATTCGGCCGCCAGTTCCGCCACGATCCGGCTCGTGGCCGGTGAATAGGCGCTGGGCTTCAGTACCACGGTATTCCCGGCAGCGATTGCGTCGGCCAGGGGATCGATGGTCAGCAGGGACTCATGATCAGCACATTTCCGTGAGGCGACGGTTTCATGAAGCTTCGGGAGGCAAACTGCGCCAGCGGCGTGGAAACCGTCTTTTCCCGGCTCAGGGAGCGAACATGGTCGATCATCCAGGTGATCTCTGTCAGCGCCAGCCCGGTCTCGCACATAAATCCCTCATAGTCGCTCTTGCCCAGATCTGCCTTAAGCGCGGCGGCGATCTCATTTTCATGCCGCTTCACGGCCTCGCGCAGTCTCTTAAGGGCGGCGATCCGGTACTCCACCGGCAGGGTGGCCCCGGAAGCGAAAAATTCCCGCTGCTTCTCCAGAATCGTTTCGATGTCCATTTCTTCTCCTCTGTCCATGACTTTGTAATAGATCTTCTCAAGCGCGGCGGCGTCCATCAGAACGGGCACCGGGTAGAGCGGATTGGCTTCCCGCGCGGCGTGCCTCGCCAGCTTCGGCACATCTTCCGCGCGGATCCCCGTCAGATGGTCCGGTATACCCATGCGCCGGTTCATGGCGCGGATCTCTCCGA
Organism: uncultured Lachnospiraceae bacterium; assembly: GCA_947599905.1. Lineage (GTDB taxonomy): Bacteria > Bacillota > Clostridia > Lachnospirales > Lachnospiraceae > UBA3402. The sequence goes on along the minus strand of CANQFR010000151.1, from coordinate 710 downwards.
TAAACCGCCGGGCGGCCGCCTCATCCGATTCGCCCGGCGCCGCGAGCCCGGCGGCGGTTGCCAGTTCATGAAGCTTCTTATAAGCCGCCTTGCCGTAGAGATCGAGAACGATCGGCATCAGCACGGCGTTGGCCAGCCCGTGGGGGATATTGTAAGCGCCTCCCAGAGAGTGGGCCACGGCATGAATATAGCCTACATACGATTTGGAAAACGCCCGGCCGGCCAGGAAGGCGGCGTTCAGCATGCTGCGGCGCGACGCTTCGTCTCCGTCGTTATACGCCTTTTCCAGATTTGCAAATATCAGCTTTACGGCGTCCAGCGCGTCGGCGCGGGTGCTTTTCGTGGTGGAACCGCCGATGTACGCCTCCACCGCGTGGGTCAGGGCATCCATGCCAGTCGTGGAAACCATATGCTTCGGCAGGCTTTTCGTGTTCTCCGGATCCAGCACCGCCAGTTTCGGGATCAGCGGGAAATCATTGATCGGGAACTTATGGCCAGTCTCAGAATCGGTGATGACGGCAGCCAATGTCACCTCGCTCCCGGTTCCGGCTGTGGTGGGCACCGCGATCAGATAGGGGATCGGGCGCAGAACCTTCAGGATCCCCCGCATCCTGCTCACCGGCTTGCGGGGGCGGGCGATTCTGGCTCCCACCGCCTTGGCGCAGTCGATAGCCGAACCGCCGCCAATGCCGATCAGCGCCTGGCAGCCG
>CANQFR010000150.1 GCA_947599905.1 uncultured Lachnospiraceae bacterium | reverse complement strand
AAGGAAGCGGTCAATGAGTTCATTAAGATCCTGGAGGAAATGTAACTTATGTCAAATATACCAAAGATTAGATTTAAGGGATTTACGGAAGATTGGGAACAGCGTAAGTTGGGAGATGTGTGCCATATAAATGGACGAATTGGATTTCGTGGGTACACACAAAAAGATATTATTTCAAAGGAAGACGGCGGAATCCTCACTTTCAGCCCAACAAATATAGTGGATAATCGGTTGATTTTAGATGTACGGAATACTTACATTACAAAAGCAAAGTTTGACGAGTCACCAGAAATCAAAATATCAAATGGTGATATTCTTTTCGTAAAGACTGGCTCTACATTGGGGAAAAGTGCCTTGGTTTCAGAACTTTTTGAGCCAGCTTCAATAAATCCTCAGATAGTCGTACTTCGCACAGAGAAATCTTTAAGAGAAATTATTGCTGTTTTATTGACAACTAATTCAGTCCAACAGCAAGTAAGAGCGGTAAAAATCGGCGGTGCTGTCCCTACTATGACCGAGAGCAAGTTAAAGGAATTTGAACTATGGTTGCCCTCTGAATACAAGGAAAGAATTGCTATCGGCAGCTTCTTCCGTGCTCTTGACAACCTTATCACCCTTCATCAGCGTAAGTGCGATGAACTATCAAAATTTAAAAAGTTTATGCTTCAAAAGATGTTCCCGAAAACTAATGAACAATTTCCCGAGATTAGATTTAAAGGATTTACTGAAGCTTGGGAACAGCGTAAGCTATCTGATCTGGCTGAAAAGACCTATGGCGGTGGAACGCCAGCAACATCTAACGAAGCATTTTGGAATGGGACTATTCCGTGGATTCAGTCTTCGGATATTGCAGATGGAAAGCTATTCGGAGTTGTGCCAAGAAAGTACATAACCAATGAAGCACTGAATAAATCTGCTACCCAGCTTGTGCCAGAAAACTCATTGGCTATTATTACTCGTGTGGGTGTCGGAAAGCTCGCATTTATGCCGTTTTCCTATACCACAAGCCAAGATTTCTTGTCGTTGAGCAAGCTGAACACAGAGCCGTTTTTCACCGTTTACGCTTGCTACAAAAAATTACAGTCAGAGCTTAACGCAGTACAAGGCACTTCAATTAAAGGCATAACCAAAGATGAGCTTTTAGCGAAAGCTATTATGGTTCCAAAATACAGAGAGCAGGAACAAATCGGTTGCTTCTTTCGCTCCCTCGACAACCTTATCACCCTTCATCAGCGTAAGTTAGGTGAACTGCAGAATACTAAGAAATGCATGTTGCAAAATATGTTTGTATGATAAAATAAAGATGAATTGGATGAGTTTATGTCTGGAAGGAAAATGAAATAAAATACAAGAAACATAAGAACATGATTTAATCGATATTTACTGGCTTGCTTAAGGATGGGAATTATATGAAAATATTTTCCAAATTCCCAAGAAAGGATAGAACATGGCCGTATTAGAATCCGTTATTGAACAGCGTTTGATAGATCAGTTATGTAGCGAAGAATCACAATGGACTTACCGTCCCGACATTAAGACGGAAGAGGATTTGTGGAACAATTTTAAATTTATCCTTGAACAGAATAACAAGGCGAAATTGAATGATATTCCGTTGTCTGAGTCTGAGTTTGCAAAGGTTAAGAACGATCTTTCTCATGCTTCTTTTTATGATGCTGGGAAATGGCTGGTAGGGGAGAACGGCATAGTTTATGTCCATGTGCAGCGCGGAAATGAAATGCTGCATCTTGTAGTGATGAATAACGAGCATATTGCCGGTGGAACAAGCGTCTATGAGGTGATAAATCAGTATCAGGCATTCAAGACATATGAACAGGGTGATATTCACGATAGAAGGTTTGATGTCACCTTGCTTATCAATGGAATTCCCATGATCCACATAGAGCTGAAGAACAAGGATCATTCCTATTCGGATGCTTATAAGCAGATCAAGAAATATATTTCGGAAGGAAAATTTCATGGAATTTTTTCCAACGTTCAAATGTTTGTAGTCAGTAATGCGGTTGACACGAAATATTTTTCTGCGGCAAGGGATATAGAACTGAACAAGAAGTTCATTACCGGGTGGCTGGACAAGGAAAATAATCCGGTCTGCGATTACATAGATTTTGCAAAGGCAATCCTTAAGATACCGCAGGCTCATGAAATGGTAACGAGATATATGGTGCTGGATAATGAGAAAAAGAAGCTGCTGATTCTGCGGCCTTACCAGATTCATGCCATCGAAGCGATGCGGGCGGCTTCGAGGCAGGGAAAATCAGGTTTTATTTGGCATACGACGGGCTCGGGGAAAACCATGACTTCTTATAAGGCGACGCGGAATCTTTTGATGGATATCCCGGCCATTGAAAAGACCATTTTCTTGATAGATAGAAAGGATCTGGATACGCAGACCAAGATGGATTTTCAGTCTTATGCGGAGAATGACACGATAGATGTGGATGATACCGATTATGTGGATACGCTGATCAAAAGACTGAAAGATGGCAATCGGCAGATGATAGTCACCACAAGGCAGAAAATGCAGATCATGCTTGACAGGCGGCTGAAAGAGGGAACAAAGGATTATGAAAAGATCAGGAATCTTAAGATCGCCTTTGTCGTCGATGAATGTCACAGAGCAGTAACACCGGAAACAAAAAGAAAATTTGAAAGATTTTTTGGCAATTCCTTGTGGTATGGATTCACCGGTACTCCTATTTTTGATGAGAATAGCTACGAACAAAAGGGAGATCTGCCCCAGACAACGAAACAATTATACGGCGAATGTCTGCACAGCTATACCATAAAAGAAGCGATTCATGACGAGGCCGTCCTTGGTTTTATGGTGGAAAATCTTGGCCCGAAAGAGGAAAAAGTGGAAGCCGCGGTATTTGATACGGAAGCCCATATGAGGAATGTCCTGGATGTAGTCCTGAACCAGTCTTATTCCAAGTTTGGGCTGCAGAAAGGGAAAGGGAGAACTTATGAGGCGCTGCTCACCGTTAATTCCATTTCCAGAGCGCAAATGTATTATGATTTGTTGAAAAAGATCAAGGAAGGCAAGGATGAATTAAAGATAAATGAGGAAGTAAAAAAAGCATTGCCGGATTTCCCTAAATTTGCCGTCACCTATTCGTTGATAGAGAATCAGGAAACCTCGCAGGAGAATCAGAAAAAGATGTACAATGCAGTGGTCGATTATGATCAAATGTTTGATACAAAATATAGGCTTGGCGGAATTGGTGCTTATAATGAAAACCTGAATGAGAGATTGGCGCGGAAAGAAAAGAAATATCTGGAAAGGGATGAACAACTGGATTTGGTTATTGTTGTGGACAGGCTGCTGACAGGATTTGATGCTCCCTGCCTGTCAACGCTTTTTATAGACAGACAGCCTATGAGCCCCCAGAATATTATTCAGGCTTTTTCCCGTACTAATCGATTATATGATGATAATAAGCAATACGGGCAGATTGTCACTTTTCAGTCTCCAAGCGAATTTAAAAGTGCCATCAATTATGCCCTGAAATTGTATTCGCGGGGCGGGGATGGAAGCCCCCTGGCAGAAGATTGGGATGATGTGCTGCAGTCCTTTTCCATTTCTGTAAAAACCATCCATGCACTTGCCAAAACGCCGGAAGAGATAGCTGCCTTGTCCAGAAAGCAGAAAAAAGCCTTTATTCATATGTTCCGTGTGCTGGATCATGACTTTGCCCATTTAAAGGCTTTTACAAATTATAGGGAAGAAATTCTCCTGAAATATGATTTTTCGGAAGAACAATATGAGAACTATGCCGCCATGTATCGGAATGTAATGGAAGAATTAAAGAAACCGGATGATGATACTCCGGAAATAGATCCGGTGCTGGATGACTATGAATTGATCGCCTATAACAAGCTGCGGATTGATTTTGAGTATATCTTGGAATTACTGCAGGGAGTAGTAGAATCCCTTGACCCGTCCGAAGATAACTTTGAAGAGACTGATTTTGAGTTGAAAATGAGCAGACTTCGGGAAACAATAGACGAGTTCTCCCAAGATAATCCTAAACTTGGCGAACTGTTAAATACGGTTGTTGATGAAATTGAAAAGGACAAAACGAAATATTTAGGCCAGGATATCTCTGTGATAGTGAACCGGATGCGATATGATGCGATTGATAAAGAAATAGAAGAATACGCCAGGAAATGGTATGTGGCAGCAGAGGATGTAAGATACGAGGTATTTAACTACAGGGATGGGGTACTGGCCAATGAGAACAATTTAAAGGAAAAAGCAGATTACACTACATATAAGGATAACACCCCGGAACCTATGACCAAATTTAAATTCAGGACAGAAATGATAGAAGATTTTAAAAAGGGGCTTATGGTGAGTATTGGGCCGCTGCTGTAGGAATTGCAGAGATTACAGATAACATAGATTGTGATTAATGATATTTGGGAAAGTGAGCATTGTATTTATGACAAAAATATTATTCATTTGCCACGGCAACATCTGCCGTTCCCCCATGGCCGAGTTCATTCTGAAGGACATGGTCAAAACCCGAGGTCTTTCGGATCAGTTCCGGATCGCATCCGCGGCCACCAGCCGGGAGGAGATCGGCAATCCGGTCTATCCTCCGGCCAGGCGGATCCTGCGGGAACACGGGCTCGATCCGTCGGGAAAGACCGCGCGCCAGATGACGCGGGAGGATTACCGGGAGTATGACTACCTGCTGGCCTCGGAGCGGTACAATATCAGCAACATGCTGCGGATCACCGGCGGAGACCCGGAGCATAAGATCTTCAGACTGCTGGATTTTTCGGAGAGGCCGCGGGACATCGACGATCCCTGGTATACGGGGGATTTCCGGACGGCGTGGGCGGACATTGTGGAGGGCTGTGAGGCCTTTCTCGGATATCTGGAAAAGACCGGGCAGATACCGGCGGAAAAAGGCGCCGCCGGACGCGGCAGATGAGAAACACGTGGAAAACGCGAAGTCTGGCGGATCCAGAAAAGGATGTTTTCAGAAAGCGCGGGATCAGGAAATGATGGATCCGGAAGCGGCGGAACAGAAAAGTGAGAAGCGCCGGAACAGAAAAATGACAGGAGAGAACAAAAGATGCTGAGCAGGGAGTTTCACAGATCCAGAAGGGAACGTTATCATGAAATGCTGTCGGACGGGCAGATGGGCGTGCTGTTCGCGGGCAGTCCGAAGAAAAAGGCGGGGGACGAGGATTATCCGTTTTCCGTCTATCGGAATTTTTATTATCTGACAGGCTGTGAGGAGCCGGAGACCGTATATCTGGCATATAAGAACGGCGGCAGAGTCAGGGAAATGCTGTTCATCCGCCGTCCCAATGAAGGAATGGAAACGTTCGAGGGCCACAGGCCGCGCCCGGACGAGGCGAAGGAGCTGTTCGGGATTTCGCAGGTGCGGTATCTGGATGAGCTGGAAAGCTCCATTTCCGGGATCATGTCCTGGTATCCCGTCACGACGCTGTGGCTGGATCTGGAGGAACGGCAGATGGACAGGCCCAGCCTGGAGCGGGATTTCGCGCGGCGGATGCGGGACTGCTATCCGACCTTGACTGTGGCCGACAGCTATGACTGGTTCGCCAAGCAGCGCAGGGTGAAGGATGCGGAAGAGATCGCGAAGCATCGGGAGGCCTGCGATGTGACGGCGGAGGCCGTTCAGTATATGATGCGGCACATGAGGCCCGGCATGACGGAGGGACAGATCGAGGCCTATTTCGATTTCATCGTAAAAACGAGGGGCTGCGATCATGCCTTTGAGACGATCGCCGCCGCGGGGAAAAACGCCTGTACGCTCCATTACAGCGTCAACAGGGACGTGGCGAAGGACGGCGACATGATCCTGTTCGATCTGGGGGCCAGCAGCGGTTATTACTGCGCGGACGTATCGCGGACCTTCCCGGTGAACGGGAAATTTACGGCGCGCCAGAAGCAGCTTTACGACATCGTGCTGAAGGGTCTTGATGCGGCGCTGGAGGCGGCCAGGCCGGGACAGATCAAGGACGATCTGCAAAAGATCAGCTGGAAGGTGATGGCACAGGAGCTGATCCGGATCGGCATGATTGAAAAAGAAGAGGAAATGTCGAAATACTATCTCCACAGCTCCGGACATTTCATCGGCCTTTACACCCATGATG
>CANQFR010000149.1 GCA_947599905.1 uncultured Lachnospiraceae bacterium | reverse complement strand
CGTGGATCAGCATGGCGTTTGCCGGGCCGACCTCACGCATGAACTGGCGGATGGCTTCCAGGAACGGCTGGCCTTCGATGTCGCCGACGGTGCCGCCGACTTCGATGATGACGATTTTGGTATTCTTAACCGTGGCGGCGTCTTCTGCGGACAGACCGCGGCGCGCGAACGCATTGATTTCCTCATCAGACAACACTTCGCCAGCCGCGGCGCCATTGTCGCGATAAAAACGGCTTTTGATTTCGTTGGTGATGTGGGGGATAACCTGGACAGTTCCGCCGCCGTAGTCGCCGCGGCGTTCCTTATGCAGTACGCTCCAGTAGATCTTACCGGTGGTGACGTTGGAATTCTTTGTGAGACTCTCGTCAATGAACCGTTCGTAGTGCCCGAGGTCGAGATCGGTTTCGGCTCCGTCGTCGGTGACAAATACTTCACCATGCTGTACGGGGTTCATGGTTCCGGGATCAATATTAATATATGGGTCTAACTTCTGCATGGTTACCTGGTAACCGCGGGCCTTTAAGAGTCGGCCCAGGGATGCGGCAGTGATGCCTTTTCCCAGTCCGGAGACGACGCCTCCTGTGACGAATACGTACTTGACTGGCATGGATAGAACCTCCCTTGCGAATGCTCTCTCTGCGAAGCGGTTCGTTATGTCAGTATGCAGAAAGTGCGTCTGTGACGCGCTTTCCGGATTCGGACACGCAGCCTTTTGTATGAAGTTGTCACGCCCGCAGAGGGGCCGGATAAAAAAACAACGAAATTATTATACAACAGGTTATGCAGGAAAATCCAGTGTTTTTTAACATTTTTTTTAGTTTCTTCCCGTATTTTTATCTGCGCAGTTCTTGATTTATGGGAAAACTGTCGGTATAATAGAAATGATATGTTTTTACAGGAGAACGGTAGATATGAATGATAGGAATCCGAACAATCACAATGGAAAGAATCCGAATTATAATCAGATATTCGGCATCATCCTGACGGCGGGACTGATCACGCTGATCGTTGTTATGATGATGAGCAATTTCATGAACCGGCAGACGACGGTTCCGTATAATGAATTTCTGGATTATCTGGAGGCAGATCAGGTCGAGTCTGTTACGGTTGAGGGGAACGACATCTATTTTACACTGAAGAGCGAACGGCCGATTCCGGGCATGGTTCTTACCCTCAGTACGGTTCGCATGGAGAGCGGCGACCAGCTGACGCTGCGGCTGGAGGCGGCCGGGGTGACCTATGAGCAGGTTGAGCAGAACACGGCGCTGTGGAGCATTTTAAGCACGGTGCTGATGTTCGGCGCGCTGATCTTTCTGATGAACATGATGATGCGGCGTATGGGCGGCGGCGTCATGGGCGTCGGCAAGAGCACGGCCAAGATGTATATGCAGAAGGAGACCGGCGTCACCTTCGCGGACGTGGCGGGGCAGGATGAGGCCAAGGAGTCCCTCGTGGAGATCGTGGATTTCCTGCACAATCCGGGGCGCTACACCCATATCGGCGCGAAGCTGCCGAAGGGGGCACTTTTGGTGGGTCCGCCGGGCACCGGCAAGACGCTTCTGGCGAGGGCCGTGGCCGGCGAGGCGCATGTGCCGTTCTATTCCCTGTCCGGATCGGATTTTGTGGAAATGTTCGTGGGCGTGGGCGCGTCGCGTGTCCGCGACCTGTTTAAGCAGGCCCAGGACAACGCGCCGTGTATTATCTTCATCGATGAGGTGGACGCTATCGGCAAGAGCCGTGATTCCCGTTTCGGAGGCGGCAACGACGAGCGCGAGCAGACGCTGAACCAGCTGCTTTCCGAGATGGATGGTTTCGATTCGTCCAAGGGACTTCTGGTGCTGGCGGCAACCAACCGTCCGGAGATTCTCGATCCGGCGCTTCTGCGTCCGGGACGGTTCGACAGGCGGATTATCGTGGACAAGCCGGACCTTAAGGGCCGTGTGGATATCCTGAAGGTACATGCGAAGAACGTGGCGCTGGATGAGACGGTGGATCTGGACGCGATCGCGCTGGCGACCTCCGGCGCGGTGGGTTCCGATCTGGCGAATATGATCAACGAGGCCGCGATCCTGGCCGTGAAGAACGGACGGCAGGCGGTGAGCCAGAAGGATCTGTTCGAGGCCGTGGAAGTGGTTCTGGTGGGCAAGGAGAAGAAGGATCGCGTCCTCAGCAAGGAGGAGCGTCGGATTGTTTCCTACCACGAGGTGGGACACGCGCTGGTCAGCGCCCTGCAGAAGGACGCGGAGCCGGTTCAGAAGATCACGATCGTGCCGCGCACCATGGGTGCCCTCGGTTATGTGATGCAGGTGCCGGAGGAAGAGAAGTATCTGAATTCAGAGAAAGAATTAAGGGCCATGCTGGTGGTCAGCCTGGCGGGGCGTGCCTCGGAAGAGATCGTCTTCGATACGGTGACCACGGGTGCGGCCAATGATATCGAGAAGGCGACGAAGATCGCGCGGGCCATGGTGACGCAGTTCGGTATGTCGGAGAAGTTCGGCCTGATCGGGCTGGCGACGCAGGAGGATCAGTACTTAAGCGGGCGCATGGTGCTGAACTGCGGCGAGGCTACGGCGGCGGAGATCGATCAGGAAGTCATGCGGATGCTGAAGGAGGCTTACGCGGAGGCGAAGCGGCTTCTGCGTGAGAACCGGGACGCTATGGATGAGATCGCGGAGTTCCTGATTCAGAGAGAGACGATCACCGGCAAAGAGTTTATGGATATCCTGCATCGGATCCAGGCGAAGAGAGCGGAGAATGCGGCAGGCGGAACGGTTGGAGAAGCGGATGCCGCCGGAGTCCCGCAGGGAACACCCGGACAGAACTGATAGAGGTAATGAAATCAGGCAGTAATCACCGAGGGAAAATATCCCGGCAATGATTCCTGCCTGTTTTTTTGCTAAACAGATCGCCAGCGGCGCGTTTTTATTTCCATGCGAACAGTTTGCCAGCGGCGCGCTTTCTGTATTGTCGATTTAATATCTTCCCACCGGCGGCATCACGTCGTCCGGCAGCGGACAATGATAGACGCCGCCGGTCTTTGCCCGGAATTCCTCCCATGCGGCGGCAATGGTCTCCGGTGACTGCATGGTGCGGACGGTGCAGAGCGCCAGCATCTTTGCCGCGGTCAGAAGCCCCTTGTGGCCAAGAGGGCTGCAGGACTGAGCGGTCATCTGCCAGGTGTGGCCGACATTTCCGAGACAGCAGGTGGCTACGTTCAGATTCAGGGTCGGAACCGCATATCCCACGTCGCCCACGTCGGTGGAGCCGGATTCATATGGATGCGGGCCATCCTTGTAAGGATGGACTTCCGCGTCCAGCGGTCTCGCCAGAAGTTCTTCCAGCTGTTTCGCGCCGTATTTCTGTGCGGGAAGAGCGCCGGTGCCGTCCTGCCCGTATTTGGCGGCGATCTCCGCTTTGATGGCGTCAAGCGTCACCGGATCGTAGGAATCCAGAAATGCTTTCGCCAGGGCGTAGTCGTCGTCATCCCACTGAGGGGCGCCCACTTCCATCATGCACTGCGTGGCGAAGCGGCCCAGAACGTCATTGGACACATAGTCAGAAAATGCCATGGTGATCTCGTATTTCATCTCAGTTTCCGTCATCATAGCCGCCCCGCGGGCCACTTTGACGACGCGCTCGAAGAGTTCTTTCATCTGATGGACTTTGGGTGCGCGGACCTCGTATTTGACCAGAGAATGGTCCTGAACTACGTTAGGAGAGGTTCCGCCCGCATCTACATAAGCGTAATGGACGCGCGCCTGGTCGATCATATGCTCTCGCAGATAATTGACGCCCACACTCATCAGCTCAGCTGCGTCCAGCGCGCTGCGTCCCAGGTGGGGACTGCCGCCGGCATGGGCGGAACGGCCGAAGAACTCGAAATTGGCGCCCATGATAGCCACGCTGCAGTGCTGCTGGGCTTCATTGCGGGAGGCCGGATGCCAGGTGTAGACGAAATCCACGCCGTCGAACAGGCCGTCCCTTGCCATGAATTGTTTGGCGCCCGCTCCTTCTTCAGCAGCGCAGCCGTAGTAGATGATGGTTCCGTCCTTCTCGTAGGCGTTCAGATAATCCTTGACGGCCAGCGCTGCCGCCAGTGCGCCGGTGCCCAGGCAGCTGTGGCCGCAGCCGTGGCCGGGGGCTCCGGAGACGACCGGTGATTTGATCGGCGTGGCCGCCTGCTGGCTTAAGGCCGCCAGCGCATCGAATTCGCCCAGGATGCCCATGACGGGATGGCCGGTGCCGCGGCTGTATCTGGCAGTGAAAGCTGTTGGAATATGGGCCACGCCTTTTTCTACGGCGAAGCCTTCTTTTTCGAGAATATCGCAGAGGAGAGCGGAGGACTTGTACTCCTCGTAAGGAAGCTCCGCGTAGCTCCAGATCTTGTCGTTGGCGTCGAGGATCATGGCCTCGCGGCGGGCGACAGATTGTTCTATAAATTCCAGATCGGTCATAACTGGATTACTCCTTTCTGACTGCCGAACTGTTGCCGGCAGTTATTTACCGTTATTCATATCTGGCGTTTTTAACGGAAAACGGCGTTGCCGCTCTGCTGCCTGGCATTGGAAGCGGCGAACGCCGTACGATTACTTATTACTTAATTTTATAAAAACGAATCTCTTGTGATATGTAGTTTTGCAGGAATGTACCGTGACGGAAAAACATCGTTTACATGATTTGTTCGCTTTACAGTACCTTACTCAAAAACTCCGCCGTCCGCGGGTTCTTCGGATTCCCGAAGATCTCCTCCGGCGTGCCCTCCTCAGCAATCTGGCCGTCCTCCATGAACAGCACCCGGTCGCTGACCTCCCGGGCGAAGCCCATTTCATGGGTCACGATGACGATGGTCATGCCGCTTTCCGCCAGATCTTTAATGACGGTCAGGACGTCCTTTACCATCTCCGGATCCAGGGCGCTGGTGGGTTCGTCGAACAGGATCACCTCCGGCTCCATGGCCAGGGCCCGGACGATGGCCAGACGCTGTTTCTGGCCGCCGGACAGCTTACGGGGATACTCGTCCCGCTTATCCAGAAGTCCAACTTTGTCGAGAAGTTCTTCCGCTCTGGCAATAGCCTGGGCCTTCGGAATCTTCTTCTCAAGCGTCGGCGCGATGGTGATATTTTCCAGCACCGTCAGGTTGGGAAATACATTGAAATGCTGGAAAACCATGCCGATCTTCTGCCTGTGCCTGTCGATGTCGATGACGCTGCCGCGGGAGAACGGGCGGAAACGCCGCGCGTTCCGTACCTTCTTGTCAGCGATGTCCACGCCGTCAAACCAGATATGGCCTTCTTCCGGCGTCTCCAGAAGATTCAGGCAGCGCAGAAACGTACTCTTGCCGCTGCCGCTGGGGCCGATGATGGAAACGACCTCGCCCAGGTTGACATGCTGGTCGATCTTCTTTAATACATGGAGTTTTCCGAAGCTTTTGGACAGGCCTTCCACACGGATAATGACCTGGTCCTGAACCTGTTTAGTCACTGGCCTGCAGCCTCCTTTCCAGCAGCTTTAAGAGCTTGGTCAGCACGAAGGTGACGATGAGATAAATGAGTCCGGCGATGGTCAGGGACGGTAGCGCCAGAAACGTGGTGGACTGCACCGTCTTGTAAGCCGTCATCAGTTCGCCCACGAAGAAAACGGAGGCGAGGGAGGTTTCCTTGACCATGACGATAAATTCATTGCCCAGGGCAGGAAGGATGTTCTTGATGGCCTGTGGGAGAATGATGTGCTGCATCATGTTCCGGTCGGACATGCCCAGGCTCTTGGCGGCTTCGGTCTGCCCCTTGTCCACCGCCTGAATCCCGGCGCGGATCACTTCAGCCACATAGGCGCTGCTGTTGACGATCAGGGCCACGATGATACAGGCCGTGTCCGACATGGTAATGGGCACGATCTTCGGCAGCAGGAGCCAGAAGAAATACAGCTGCAGCAGGATCGGTGTGCCGCGCAGCACTTCGATATAGACGCCGGTAATGGCGTACAGGATCTTAGAGCGCGACAGCCGCATCAGCGCCACGAAGGTGCCTAAAATGGTGCCGACGACCACGGTGATCAGGGCCAGCCAGAGTGTTCCGAACAGGCCGTTGATGAATACGTAGTCGTATCGCTGCCAGATTTTGATCATATTTTCCAGAAACATGGTGCGGTTAATCCCTTTCTGT
>CANQFR010000148.1 GCA_947599905.1 uncultured Lachnospiraceae bacterium | reverse complement strand
GAGGAGCTGCCCGCCAGAACCTATCTGGCCTACGGTTCGTCCATTACGCACGGAAGCCTGGCCCTGGCGCAGCCGTACAGTTATCCGTTCCGCATCGCCCAGCGGCTCAAATGCGATTACCTGAACCTGGGCTTCGCGGGCACGGCGTTCCTGGAGCCGGCCATGGCCGAGTATATCATTTCCCGGAAAGACTGGGATTTCGCGTCCGTGGAAATGGGCGTCAATCTGCTGAAGAATGTTATGGATCTGAAGGAATTTGAGGAGCGGGTGGATGTGTTTACACAGATTCTGGCCCGGGATCCCAGACCGGTTTTCGCCACCAGTATTTTCGGGCTTTCCAACAGCGAACAGCAGGCGGTTGCCGCCGATTGCCGCAGGATCGTTGCTAAATATGCCTCTGAGCGGCTCATTTTCACGGACGGACTCGACTTGCTTGACCGGGAAGATTATATTTCGCAGGATATGGTCCATCCTTCGCTGGAAGGTCTTCAGCAGATCGCGGAGAGATGGGGAGGTATCATGGCACGTTATTTTGAAAATAATAAATGAATTTCAATAGCTTTCAGAGTGACAGTATAGCAGCTGATGGCTTTTGTACGGAAAAACTAAAAACGAATATCCGAAGGAAAGAGAGGCTGATGTAATGTGAAAAAGAGATTCTTGATCCTGTGTCTGGCAGGCGCCATGATATTGACGAATGTGGGTTGCGGCGCTGGCGGCGATGCGGCGGAAACATCTCTCGTTTCCTATGAGGAAGCGGCTGACATGCTTCAGGACCGGCTGTATTCCGAATTGGATGGCGAATCGGGGAGCGTACAGAAGAAGGAAAATGAGACGGAGGGCGCGGATATGAAGGATCATGAAAGCGCAGTCCCGGCTGTCAGCGTGCCGGAACTCAGTATGGAGAGACGTACGCTGAATGAAGGGGTCGATCCGTCAGCCATTGATTTTGTGGAAAAACTGAAAATCGGCTGGAATCTCGGCAATACCTTTGATGCGAACAGCGATCAGAATATGCAGGACGAGATGGCCTTCGAATCCCTGTGGTGCGGGGTTAAAACGACGAAGGAGATGATCGACGCGCTTAAGGCTGCCGGTTTTGAGACGCTCCGTATCCCGGTATCGTGGCACAATCATGTGTCGGACGACGGCAGCTATACCATCAGCGAGCAGTGGCTGGACCGCGTGCAGGAGGTGGTGGATTACGCGATGGATAACGATATGTATGTGATCCTCAACATCCATCATGACAATTCCACCGGGTATATGTACCCGTCGCAGGAATACGCGGAGCGGTCCAAAACGTATATCAGGTCGATCTGGTCGCAGCTGGCGCAGCGTTTCGCGGATTACGACGAGCATCTGCTCATGGAGTCGTTAAATGAACCGCGGCTGGTGGGAACCAATTACGAATGGTGGCTGGATCTGAATAAGAAAGAGTGCGTGGAAGCGGTAAAAATCATTAACGAGTACAATCAGCTTTTCGTCGATACGGTGCGTGCTTCCGGTTCCCATAACGCGGACCGCTATCTGCTGGTACCGGGCTACGACGCGTCCCTGCAGGGCGCGTCCAACGAGTATTTTGAACTTCCGAAGGACACGGAAGGAAATGTGAACCGGATCCTGGTGGAGGTTCACGCCTATACGCCTTACAATTTTGCGCTGCAGCCGCCGGATGAAAAGGGCAGTACGGCTGAGTGGAACATCGACAGACGCGCAAGCACATCCGAGATCGATACGCTGATGGATACGCTGTATGAAAAGTATGTGAAGAACGGCACCGGCGTCGTGATCGATGAATTCGGCGCCCGGGACAAGGACGGCAATACGCAGGCGAGAGTTGACTTTACGGCCTATTACATAGCGGCGGCGAGGGCGCGGCGGATCAGCTGCTGCTGGTGGGATAATAACGCCTTCGCGGGAAATGGCGAGAACTTCGGAATTTTCCGCAGGAGCGACTGTACGTTTGCGTACCCGGAGATCGTGGAAGCGCTGATGAAGTACTGAAAATAGGGCCTGTCACGCGATAAGACGAGTGTGGTGATCACGCTGATCCCTGCGTTTGTTGTACATTTGTTGTACTGTCCGATTTATCATGTTAATAAGGCTTCCACAAAGGCCGATTCATCTGACCAAAGGAGGAATTTGCAATGCCAGCACAGGCAACACCGGCACCGGTGAATGGGAATCCGTTTGTATCATTCGGTACGGCTGAGGAAAACCTGCATTTAACGTATGGATTCATTGAGAATGCGGATGATCTGGAATCCGATGATGATGCTAAGACTGCGATTACGGACAGGCTGCGGGAACTGGAGGGACAGACCGGGATCTCGACACTCTTTCGGATACAGACGACGACTTCCCTCGGCATCTTGCGGATGCTTGGGGAAGGGTATACAGTGGAGGATATTTTTTCCGACCGAACCGAACAGCAGCGCCGTGAAGAAAGCCGTGCCCTCAGTGCGCGGATCAACGGCCTGTCCGCTTCGAACCCCGCCGAGATCGGGCGGTTCTGCCGGGAGTTCATGGCCGGAATGCAGGCGCAGGTTCTTCCGCCGGTCGATCTGTCCGATTATGAGCAGACTTCCCGTCATGCGCATATACTGAATACCATGTGGCAGGCCAGCATGGATTATTCTCAGCTGTTTTCGCGCTATTGGGAGAATCCGGAATTTCAGAGAGGCTTCCTGAACAGTGCGGCAGGGGAGACCTGGGACAATACATTCCATGACCAGCTGGAGCCGATGATCGATATTGCCCGTTCCCTCTCTATGCTTACAGTTCAGGAAGCGCCGGAAAGAGTCAGCCGGATTGACGATGTGATTTCACGTTTCCTTACGGCACAGTACGGTCAGGTGTTTCAGAGTACCAGAACGCTGCCGGAGCTTGCGGACCTGATCGACGGCAAGAAGATGTATGATATCGTTCGATTTGTTAAAACCGCCGCGGCAAGACCGGATTATCTGCAGGAAATGAGCGATTTTGCGGAGAATCCCGATAAACAGCTGTCGCCGGGACTTTTGCGGGCGCTGGAGGGTAATGTCCCGGGAAGCGCGTTCCGCCATTCAGAACCGCTTTCAAAGCCGGTATTTCCAAAGGAGTGCGCCGCCAGGCTTTTCCGGCCTGCTAACTGGTACGATCCGTCCTTAAGGGGCGATATCGATACGGCGTTTCAGCAGATGTTCGATTCGGCCGATCTGCAGCGCACCGCCCGCGTGATGCGAAGGGAAGGCTATCCGGTGGAATCGCCCATGCAGCTGTTCCATATAGGGAACCAGAGCGTCGATGAGTATCTGACCTCGAACCATATCGTGGTAAACGATGAGAACCGCAAGGCGGCTATCGTACAGGCGTCCGCTATGGCCAGGGAGCATGTATCCCGAATCGGCTTCACGGTGGAAAAGGGCGTGCCGCAGCCTGCGGTTGTGGAGATTCAGGCGGATCTGGAGGCATTCAGGGGCATGGAGGGTTTCTTCCAGAAGAGCCGGCCGCGCCGTGCATCGCAGCTGTATGCTTCCGACCAGGATATGGCCGCCCGCCATGCACAGATTCTCAGAGGATTTGCGGCCAGCCAGATGACTGCGATGGAATCTTCTGCTCCGGCTGCGGCTCCACAGACGGATGAGGACAGCGAGTTTTCTTACGAAGGAGCTTTCGCTTTTCACCAGATCAGGGAGGATTACGCAGGGACTCGGCTGGATTTCCGGTATGATGATGACGATCTGTCGGAGATCAATCTGCGCAATGCGCTGCTTCGTGCCCTTGATGTAGATCACCCGGAGTCTGTTCGGGCTGATGAGGCCGCAAGAATCTTAAATGATCCTGAGAACCTGCCCCGCGCCGCGGCTTTTATCAGTGAGTTCGCGCACTTTGCGGAGAGGCGAATGGCGGATCTCGAGGCTCATAACAGTGTGAGTCCGGAAGACAAGGCGTTCTATAACAATCTGAAAATACTTGCGGAACCTGCGAAGCGGCTGGCAACCTATTATGATGAGGCCATGGAGGATGACCCCCACTATAGAATGAACCCGGCATACACAGAGCGAAATTCGGCTGATATCCTTGCCGATACCGCCGCACTGTCATATGTGTGCACCCTGCTCAGCAGTCAGCAGAATCTTGCCGTTATGCGTCCCGAACGTGCGCAGATGACGAGCAGTCTGAGAATGCTTGTAAGGGACGATGCGGCCCGGCAGGCCCGGCCCGAGGATGCATATACGGCGATGCACACCGGGCAGCTTCCCAGGAATATACAGACCATCACGGATCAGTTCGTACAGTCCAGCCAGAAGCTGAAGATTGGCCTGCAGGGGATCTCGGGACCCGCCGCTAATACATCCAACCGGCCGCAGAGGTCTGCGCAGCGCACCGCGCAGAACCAGATGGGAAATCAGGGCCCCCAGAACACGCAGAAGAAGTCAAACGCACCGTCTATGTGATGGGGGTTGTGTTCGGAGCGGAATGCCTGGAAATGCGGATTGCGGTTGACAAGCTTTGTACGGCTATATGGTGAAAAGCAGTTTCGTCCCCGGAGTGCTCCGGGGACGATTTTTTGATATACAATGCAGGCGGAAGTGTGGTATACTGTTCATGTTGGCAATGAGCAGTGCGGACTTGCCGTTCAGACTTTGTCAGCCTAAATCCGAAAAACAGAAGGTGCATCCAAATGAATTACAAAATCGCAGTCTGCGACGATTCAGACGCGGACAGACAGTATATATCAGACATGGTAACCCGCTGGGCTCATAAGACCGGTCATACCGCGCAGATCACAGGCTTTTCATCCGCCGAGCAGTTCCTTTTCACTTACGCGGAGAAGAGCGACTACGATATTCTGCTTCTCGACATCGAGATGGGAGAGATGGACGGCGTCACGATGGCCAGAAAGCTGCGCCGTGACAACGAAACGATCCAGATCATTTTCATCACCGGCTTCTCCGAATACATTTCCGAGGGATACGACGTGGCGGCGCTTCACTATCTGATGAAGCCGGTGAAGGAAGAAAAGCTTGACGACGTTCTCGACCGGGCGGCGGACAAGCTGGCGAAGAACGAGAAGGTCCTGACCTTTGAGACCGGCGGCGAGATGATCCGTATCCCGATCTACCAGATCCGCTATGCCGAGGTATTCGGCAATTATGTGACGATTCACGCCGTGGCTGATTTCACCGTGAAAATGACGTTGGGAGAGTTGGAGAAGGAACTGGACCGCCGTTTCTTCCGGGCCGGCCGCTCCGTGCTGGTGAATCTGACGCAGATCAGCCGCGTCACAAAAAGCGAGATCCGTCTTAGCGACGGTACGGCGATCCCGCTGCCCAGAGGGGCGTATAATAGCGTGAACCGGGCGATCATCGAGATGGAGTGAGATTTCCTTCCTGCATTTTAGCGAAAGAGGTGACACCAGATGGGACTATTTGCGAAACAGATCGACAAGCGGATTGCCGCTTACCAGCGGGAGCTGATCGAGACACACTATCGTGAGGTGGACAATATGTACCGACAGATCCGCGGCTGGCGGCACGATTACCGCAACCACATCCAGACGATGAAGGCCTACGCCGCGGCGGAGGACTGGGACGCGATCGTCCGGTATCTGGATCTGCTGGATGAGGATCTGACGACGGTCGATACGGTCGTTAAGACGGGCAATCCGATGACGGACGCGATTTTAAATTCCAAGATCTCCCTGGCCCGCTCGAAGAATATCCAGGTGGTCGCCGACGCATTCGTCCCGCTGAAGCTGAAATCGTCGGAGATCGATCTCTGCTGCATTATCGGTAATCTGTTCGACAACGCCATCGAAGCCAGCATGGAACTACCGGAGGAAAAGCGGATCATCCGCGTATATATGGATATGCGCAATACGCAGCTTTATATTTCCTTCACCAATTTCACCGGCGGGAAGAAGCTGAAGAAAGAGGGCGGACTGTTCCGCAGCTCCAAAGGCGAAGGCCATGGCTTCGGACTCGTCCGGATCGACGCGATCGTGGAGCGCCTGGACGGCTATATCAGCCGCAACAGCGAGGATGGTGCGTTCACGACTGAAATTTTGCTGCCGCAGAAGTAAAGTGCAGTTTATCCCCCGAAAATGACGATTCGTCCCCGAAATGTTCCGGGGACGATGTTTTATGTTATCCTCTGTCCAGGAGGCGAGAGAAAATGAATGAAAAATCAAAACCCAAATACACCGTCCCGCAAAACGTCTGGTGGATGGTGAAGATAGCCTGGAGAACGCGGAAGCGGGTCCTTGTGTTCTGTGTGCTGACAGCGGCGCTGGAGATCCTTTACAATCTGTCGCAGCTGTATATCGCGCCGGA
>CANQFR010000147.1 GCA_947599905.1 uncultured Lachnospiraceae bacterium | reverse complement strand
AGTAGGTCACCGCGGCGGCCCAGCTGGAGATGGGGGCGATGATGCAGACCGGCGCGGCGGTTGAGTCAATCAGATAGGCAAGTTTCGCACGGGACACACGGTAGCGGTCCGTCACCGGGCGGATCACGGAGCCGACGGTCATGCAGTTAAAACCGTCGTCGACGAAGATCAGCACGCCGAGAGCAATCGCAGCTAGCTGTGCGCCGGTTTTGCTGTGGATATGGGACGCGGCCCAGCGACCGAAGGCTGCGGAACCGCCGGCCTTGTTCATCAGCGCCACAAGCGTTGCGAGCAGCACGACAAAGACGAGGATGCTGGCGTTCTGCTGGTTGGCGATTTTATTGACCAGGCCGCCCTCCTCGTGATACAGAATGGCCTGCAGAGCCAGACCGATATTGCCGTTCGCATACAGCAGCCCGCCGGTGACAATGCCCAGAAACAGCGAAAAATAGACCTCTTTCGTGATCAGGGCCAGGCTGATGGCTACAACGGGCGGCAACAGTGACCAGATTGTCTGGTAAACAAATGGAGTATTCATCGTACATCCCTCCCTTTCTTACTATCCCTACCATTATAGTATGATATAACGGTTTAGGCAATAGAAAAGTTCTTGACAGTCTGCGGCTGGGATTTTATGATGAAGATGAGATTATGGCATGGAACGGAGAGGGATGGAAATGAGCGTTTGGAAAAAAATGATGCGGCGGCAGGCGCTTCTGTGGGCGCTGTTGTTATCAGTCTGCCTGGTTTTAAGCGGCTGCGGGGATGCAAACGGCGGTGAGATTGCGTCCATCGGCGAAGAGATTCCGGATTCCGCCCCCGGAACGATGGACGGTGAGGAGCTGGAATCTGTTGCGGAAGAGATCGGCTCCCGGATCGTGGACGGACTGCTGAATGATGATCTCGGAGACGGGGCGGAAGAAGACGTCATATCCGTTGAGTTCGGGGAAGAATACAGCGACCGTGACCATGTGGCGCTTTATCTCCACCTGTATGCAGAGCTCCCGCCCAACTATATCACGAAGAACGACGCCCGTGATCTGGGCTGGGATTCCGGCAAAGGGAATCTGTGGGAGATCGCGCCCGGCAAGAGCATCGGCGGAGACCGTTTCGGAAACCGGGAAGAGCTGCTGCCGGAAAAGAAGGGCCGCAGCTATTATGAGTGCGATATCAATTATGAAGGCGGTTACCGCGGCGGCGAGCGGATCGTCTACAGCAACGACGGCCTGGTGTACTATTCAGAGGATCACTATGAGAATTTTGAGCTTCTGTATGACGGGGAGGGAGCTGCAGAATGAAGAAGATTACGATTGATTTTGGAGGACCGGATGCCGCGGCTGCGCTTTCGCGAAGAGAGATTCATGAATATATCGCGGAAAAGATGGACTTTCCGCCGTATTACGGGCATAATCTGGATGCGCTGTACGACTGCCTGACGGACATCTGCGAGCCGACGGCGGTCGGGCTTGCAATCCCGGTGCTTCCGCGCAATCTGACGGAGGCCGCGTTCCGGATGAAGACGATGACCTGTGCGGGCGGGGAGAGGACGGCGGAAGCCGGGACGGGAAGCGAGGCGGAGGGCCGGGAGAGAGCATTTGACGCGATGAAATATTTTCTGCGTGTGCGCAGGACATTCGCAGACGCGGAGGCGAACAATCCGAACCTTGCTGTGTTCGACCTGATGGTGCGAATCCCCTAACGGGGCGCGTATCCCGGCTTTTCGAGCTGATCCCTGACGAGATCGGACAATGTCACATGGTCGACGACGCCGCTGATCGCGTCATCGATCTGTCTCCAGAGCGATAAGGTGGAGCAGGTGTCCCAGTGGCTGCACTGCGGCTTTTCATCGCCGCTCAAGCAGGCGACGGGAGCCAGATCCCCTTCCATCAGCCGCAGGATCATGCCTGCGGTATATTCCGACGGAGCCTTCGTCAGCATATAGCCGCCCTTCGCGCCGCGGACGCTGGCGACGAAGCCGGCTTTCATCAGCACTGCCACGATCTGCTCCAGATATTTCTCCGAAATACCGTGGCGCTGGGCCACCTGGCTGATCTTCGTACATTCATCCGGATGCAGGGCAAATTCTACCATCATACGCAGGGCGTACTGGCCCTTGGTCGAGATTTTCATCATGGCTTGGATTCCTCATTTCTGATGCGCAGAGACGTATTACGGGGCGTCTGAATCTTCATCCGCCCGGTCATGTATTATCATACATGAAAAAGCGTGAAATGTAAACTTCCATTTTGGGAGAAAATAGTGTATACTATCCACGAATACAGATTCCGTGTTCCGGCAAAACTGCGGATTTCCGACACGGAAGAGCGTACGGACGGAAAGGAAAGGTACGGTACCATGGATCAGGGTTATATCCGTGTGGCGGCGGCAACGCCGAAGATTCGCGTGGCGGATCCCGCTTACAATGGAGAAGAGATACTGAAACTGATGCGTGAAGGCGCCGGGAACGGGGCGAAGCTCATGGTATTCCCGGAGCTGTGCATCACAGCCTATACATGCAACGACCTGTTTTTCCAGGACAGGCTTCTCGCGGAGGCGAAGGAGACGCTGCGGATGCTTGCCGCAGCGACGGCCGAGCTCGATCTGCTGGCCTTTGTGGGACTTCCCTGGGAAATGGGCGGACGCCTCTATAATGTGGCCGCGGCAGTCGGCGGCGGCAGGCTGCTGGGTCTCGTACCCAAGATGCACATCCCGAATTATTCGGAGTATTACGAAGGACGATATTTTGCGCAGGGGAACGAGAACCCGGTTTTCGTGGATTTTTACGGGGAGAAGGTTCCGATGGGCTCGCGCCTGATCTTTGCCTGCGCGCAGATTCCCGAGCTGCGGGTGGCCGCGGAGGTCTGCGAGGATCTCTGGGTGGTCAGTCCGCCGAGCATCGGTCACGCGCTGGCAGGGGCGACGGTCATTGTCAACAGTTCCGCGAGTGTGGAGACTGTCGGCAAGGATGAATACCGCCGCTCTCTGGTGAGCGGCCAGTCCGGCCGTCTCGTCTGCGGCTATGTCTACGCGAGCGCCGGCGAAGGGGAGTCGTCGCAGGATCTGGTGTTCGGCGGCCATAATCTGATTGCGGAGAACGGCACAGTTCTGGCTGAGGCGAAGCGCTTTACGACGGGGCTTACCTGTGCCGATATGGATCTGTGGAGACTCAGAAGCGAGCGGAGGCGAATGAATACCTATCCAGGGAGTCTGCCGGGCAGCAGTCTCCCGGACGGTGGGACAGCTTCGGCGGGCGACGGCTCCGGCGCTTACCTGACGGTGCCGTTTATGCTGACGCCGGAGCGGCTTGCGCTGCACCGGTTCATTGATCCGGCGCCGTTCGTTCCCCACGACGCGGGCGAGCGGAGCAGGCGCTGCGAGGAAATCCTGAATATCCAGTCTTTGGGACTGAAGAAACGACTGGAGCATACCGGCACGAAATGCGCTGCCCTCGGTATTTCCGGCGGCCTGGATTCGACGCTCGCGCTTCTCGTGACTGCGCGTGCCTTTGATCTGCTCGGCCTCCCGCGCAGTCGGATCATTGCGGTTACGATGCCCTGCTTCGGTACCACGGACCGGACCTATCACAATGCCTGCGTGATGACGCAGAAACTCGGCGCGACGCTGCGCGAGATCGATATCCGGGCGGCGGTGACGCAGCATTTTCAGGATATCGGACACAATCCGGATATCCATGACGTGACCTATGAGAACAGTCAGGCCCGCGAGCGGACGCAGATACTGATGGATGTCGCGAATCAGGAGAACGGCATGGTCATCGGGACCGGTGATATGTCGGAACTGGCGCTCGGCTGGGCGACCTACAATGGCGACCATATGTCGATGTACGGCGTGAATGCCGGCGTACCGAAGACGCTGGTGCGCCATCTGGTGCGCTGGTATGCCGATACCTGCGGCGAGCGGGAACTGTCGGAGGTGCTTTCCGACGTCCTTAACACGCCGGTCAGCCCGGAACTTCTGCCGCCGGAAGCGGGCGGAACCATCTCCCAGAAAACGGAGGATCTGGTCGGGCCTTACGAGCTGCATGACTTTTTCCTCTACCACATGCTGCGTTTCGGCTACGGGCCGGCGCGGATTTACCGGATGGCGCTGGCGGCATTCGCCGGAAGCGAATATGAACCCGCGGTCATTAAGAAATGGCTGACGACCTTCTGCCGGCGCTTCTTCTCCCAGCAGTTTAAGCGTTCCTGCCTGCCGGACGGCCCGAAAGTAGGAACGGTAGCCCTTTCGCCGCGGGGGGATCTGCGGATGCCGAGTGACGCCGTAAGCCGTATCTGGCTGGAGGAGATAGATTCGCTATGATGATTGCGAGCACCGCGAATAAGCGGGTAAAGGAGGTGGCGGCGCTGACGAAAAAGGCGCGCTACCGCAACGAAGAGGGCGTCTTTGTGGTCGAGGGGCCGCGGATGTTTGCCGAGATTCCTGCTGACAGACTCGTCCATGTTTATGCCACCGAAAGTTTCTTAAAGGAAAATGAAACGCTGCGCCGTGCGGCTGCGTCGGGTCTTGCGGATACGGTCACGGAAGAGGTCCTTCGGGCGATGTCCGATACGCAGACGCCGCAGGGCGTACTGGCGGTTGTCAAACAGTACCGATACTCGCTTGCGGGGATTCTGAAACAGCGGGGAGCGGCGATGCTGTTATTCCTGGAGGGTCTGCAGGATCCCGGGAATCTCGGTACGATCCTGCGCGCCGGCGAGGGCGCCGGAGTTACCGGCATTATCATGGACGGCCGGACCGCGGATATCTACAGTCCGAAGGTGATCCGTTCGACGATGGGTTCCGTTTTCCGGGTGCCGTTCGTGCGGACGGAGGATTTTGCGGCGGCCCTTACGGAGGCGAAAAAGGCGGGGATCCGCCTGGCAGCCGCACATCTGAAGGGAAGCGTGGCATATGACACGGTGGATTATACCGGCCCGGTCGGCTTCCTGATCGGCAATGAGGCCGCGGGCTTAAGCGGGGAGGCGGCGGAGACGGCGGATATGCGTGTCAGGATTCCGATGGCAGGACAGGTGGAATCGCTGAATGCGTCAGTTGCGGCGTCGGTTCTGATGTACGAGGCGGCCCGGCAGAGGCGGCATCAGGCCGCCCGGCAGTAATGGAATCAGACCGCTGGGCAGTAACGGAATCAGACCGCCGGGCATGGGGCGGGAGCAGGACCGGGAGTCAGTCTGTGACCAGAACCCGGCAGGTTCCGGCAGAGGCGCCCCGCGGCGGCAAATTCTGACAGCAAATCTAAGAAAGTTATTGAATTCGGATGAAAATTTTCTTATAATGGTATATATACTATCAGACAGGGGGAATCGGAAGTGGCATCCATTTACTGGCTCATTTTCTTTGTCGTTCTGATCGGGATTGAGATGGCGACGATGGCGCTGACGACGATCTGGTTCGCAGGCGGCGCCCTGGTGGCATTTATCCTGTCCCTCTTCGGAGCGGGCGTGGAGATGCAGCTGACGGTATTCGTGATCGTTTCGTTCCTGCTTCTGTTCTTTACGAGACCGTGGGCGGCGAAGTATCTGAACAGGCGGACGACGAAGACGAACGTGGATGACCTTCTGGGACGCACGGCCCGTGTGACCCAGGAGATCAATAATGAACTCGGCACAGGCAAGGCCGTGGTGGGCGGGCAGGAGTGGACCGCCCGTGCAGACGAGGATGCGGATGTATATCCGGAGGGGGCGATCGTGGTGATCCGGGGCGTCCGCGGCGTGAAACTCATTGTCAGTCAGAAAAAGGAGGTTATGTAGTATGGGATTACTGATGGGTTTGTTGATTGTACTGATTATTGTTCTGCTGATTCTGTCGACCTGCGTCAAGATTGTGCCGCAGGCGCACGCGGTGATTGTGGAGCGGCTGGGCGCCTATCTCGGGACCTGGTCGGTCGGCCTTCATGTGAAGATGCCGTTTATCGACCGGATTGCCAAGCGGGTGATCCTTAAGGAGCAGGTGGTTGACTTCCCGCCGCAGCCGGTGATCACGAAGGACAACGTCACGATGAAGATCGATACCGTCGTCTTCTTCCAGATCACGGATCCGAAGCTTTATACCTACGGCGTTGAGAATCCGATCATGGCGATCGAGAACCTGACAGCGACGACGCTGCGCAATATCATCGGCGACCTGGAGCTGGATCAGACGCTGACTTCGCGTGAGACCATCAACACAAAGATGCGCGCGGCGCTGGATGTGGCCACGGATCCGTGGGGTATCAAGGTTAACCGCGTGGAGCTGAAGAACATCATCCCGCCGGCGGCGATTCAGGACGCGATGGAGAAGCAGATGAAGGCGGAGCGTGAGCGCCGAGAGGCGA
>CANQFR010000146.1 GCA_947599905.1 uncultured Lachnospiraceae bacterium | reverse complement strand
GGAAGCTCAGAACCGATACAGTCAGGATGGAACCGGACATACTGGGCATCACGATCCTAAAGAACGTGGTCAGGAAGCCGGCGCCGTCCACATGGGCGGCCTCTTCCACCGAGATCGGAAGTCCGCGGATACCCTGGCGCAGGAAGTAGATATAAAGGCCGCTTCTCACGCCCATGCCCAGGCCCGCCAGAATAAACTGGGATGCCGGTTTGTTCAGCAGATTCAGCGGTTTGCCGGTCACCGCCTTAATGATCCCGAAGATATCGAAATTCCGGAAGGCGGAATACTGGGCAAGCATGATCGCGTCGGGCGGCACCACGATGGTCAGGACCACGAAGAAGAACAGGATATTGCTGCCCTTAAACTTCAGTCTCGCGAACGAGTAGGCGGCCAGACCCGCAGACAGAACCTGCAGGAAGGTCAGCGCGATCGTCATCACCATCGTATAACCCAGACTCTTCCAGAAATCCATCAGGTTCCTGGACAGCGCCATCTCCATGAACAGCGTGGAAACCTTCTGTGGGATCCACATCGTGGATTTGTCAGCCAGAACGTTAGGATCGGTCAGCGCGTCCTTCGCCAGCGTCCACAGAGGCGTGATCACGACAAAGCCGAGGCAGATCAGGATCACATACCGGAACAGGGCCACGAAAAACCGGCGGACCTTCTTCTGGATCGTATACTTGGACAGACGTCCCTTCTTTAAGTCTACCCAGAAGCTGATTCCGGCTGTCTGCTCAGCCATTTGCAGTCTTTCTTTTCGGCTCATCTTAGTCATAGTAGAACACCCCCTTGGATACAATGCCGCAGATGATTCCGATGGTGGCCAGAGTAAGAGCAAAGTACACAAAGCTCATGGCCGCGCCGTAGCCGTAATACTGGCTGGCGCCCTGGAATGTCTGAGAGCGGATGTATTCTGCGAGTACCACGTCTTTGCCGTTTAAGGTAACCTCAGCTGTCGCGAAGGATTCCGCGATACTGTATACCAGGCATACCAGGATGGTCGGGGAGACCATCGGCAGCGTGATCTTACAGAAGGTTTCAAATGACGTACATCCTTCCATCTGGGCAACCTCGTAAAGGCTCGGGGAGATCGCCTGAAGGCCGGATAAAAACAGCAGGATCTGCACGCCGCAGGTCGTGATGACCGTGAAGATATTCTCCACATAGCTGGTAAGCAGAGAACTGATCTCCTGCGGGATACCGGAATTCACGACCAGCTCCGTCAGCCATTCCATGTTCATGACCGATTCGGAGGTCTGGGTCGTCAGCGACGCCTCGCTTAAGTTGAAGGTCGCGA
The DNA here is from genome assembly GCA_947599905.1 of uncultured Lachnospiraceae bacterium. Taxonomy (GTDB): domain Bacteria; phylum Bacillota; class Clostridia; order Lachnospirales; family Lachnospiraceae; genus UBA3402. The sequence continues at coordinate 5,036 of CANQFR010000146.1, read as the reverse complement.
TACCGGTCGCCAGGATGATCGGGATCACGAAGATCGCCCGGAAGAATCCTCTCCCTTTGTATTCTCCGTTCAGCATGATCGCGATGAACAGGGAAAGGAAGATCTGGAACGGCAGCTCCGTCAGCATATTGAGGAACGCTTCCGTCAGCATCCGGGTGAAATCCGGGTTCACAGTCAGCACATACTTGAAGTTCTCCAGTCCGATAAAGGTTCCGGTAAAACTGGTATCGGTCAGCTGCATGCTGCTTAAGGAGTAGCGCAGCGTATTCACCATAGGCCTAAGGAAGAAGAAAATCAAGCCGATCAACCATGGGAGCAGAAAGATTACGCCCCATAACGCAGTCTTTTTCTCGAAATCCATCTTCTTGTAGGAGAAACTGAAGGATTTCTTAACTGCTTTGTTCTTGTTCTTTTTCATCTTAGCTCCTCCTTATTGAATCACGTAACTGAGTGCCGGCACCGAAACCCCATCGATGGTCTCATCCACGTCGCTGTAGTTGAAGTACACCTTCGCGCCGTTGGAGTAAGTCACGACCCGCAGGTATTCATTGCGGTCGTACAGCTCATGCTCGGTGATCACAGCGTCCTTCGTCGCGTTGAAGAAGGTCTGATAGTCATTGTAATACTTGACGATACGGTCCTTCCAGTAGCTGTAATCTACCGCAAAGTAATTCTCCTGCTCTGTCTGGGACAGAAGCGAACTGTCATTGTACATGAGCGAGAATTTCGGAGCGCTGCCGCCCTCCAGCACATGCATGAAGTTGGCGTCCACATCCGTGCTCTCTAAGTTCAGGGACTCGGAGGAGTATGTCTTGTAACCGTTCAGGACCATTTCCATGAACGGAATGGACGCGTCGAAGATCCTCATGCCGCTGTCCTCTGTCGGAATATCCGTCAGATAGTTACTGTAGGCGTAAGCGTCGCTGGCAGGATTGGAAAGCATGATGGTCATGCCGTCTGTCAGCTGGGCGACCGCTTCGTCCATGATCTGCCGTCCGGTGGATGGCGAGACCTGCTTCTCCTGATAGTTGGTCGGGATAAATGTAAACAGGTCGCTGGTCGCCATGGTGGTAAGGCCGATCTTCTTCTGGTAGGAGGATTTCACCTTTTCCAGATACTTCTCAATATAGTTCGGGTTGATGATGTAAAGCGGATAATCATTCTCGGATTCTGTCTCCACTTCCTTCTCCACGGGGTCGAAGGAATAGATCTGAGCACGCTCGTTGATCACATTCCAGGCCACTGCCTCATTGCTCAGCTTCTTCTTGGTATAAGCCGTCTGAAGCTGCAGATTCGGGAAGATCTGGGCGCCGATGGAATCCGCGTAGGACTTCAGGCTGTTCCAGTCAGAGGAGCCGCCCAGTCCGGAAGCGAACTTGATCCCTTTGTCCAGAGATCTCTGATTCATTCCGCCGTTCACCATACCGCTGTAAAGGAGCTTGATGTTCTTAACGCCTGCGCCGCTTAAATCGCCTAAAATCTCCTGCGCCTGCTTAAAGGAAGTCAGCGTCTGCTTGCCGTCATAGGGGATGCCGAGCATAAACTGGGTCTTGTCCGTGGAACCCATCAGCTCCACATAGAACGGAGCGTCGTCCTCGGCTGCTTCGCCGGAAAGGCCTCTCTCCACCAGATAATCGGCATAGCAGTTGGCCATATCCACATAGTCCGCGTCCTCGCCGAGCCACTTATAACGGATCTTGATCAGGTCGTCATAGACATCGTTGGTGGCCTTATAGAGCGTGAACTCACCGGCCGAGTTCGATGCGCCGGTGCTTACCGCCTGCTGGGTCTGGATATCAAAGGAGAGCTTCAGCTTGCAGAAAGGCTCCGCGTTATCCTGGCCGCTTACATAAGCGTCCATGAACGCCACCTCGGCTCCATCCTCGATGATGCCGAAGATCGTGCTGTCCGAAGTCTTCATGCCGAACACCGGCATCATGGCTTCCTTCTTCTGCTGATAGGTCGTCGCGTTGACCAGCTGGTCGCCGTTATAGAACGCGCTGGCGAAATGATACTCTTTCACCTTGTCGCTGTCCAGATAGATCAGGGCGCCGCTTCCGTCCGGAACGAACATATAGCCTTCCTCGAGATCCTTGTCAGCCGCGGAGGTCAGGAAATACGGGATCAGCTCAAGCTTATTGATCGGGTTGTCAGCTCCGGTCTCGATCATCTTGGTGTCCACGCTCACGACCAGATCCCCGTCCTCCAGCGTATATTCCACAGGAACGCTGATAAACAGGTTGCTGGGGTAATCTTCCGGCGCTACAGCCTCGGCCTCCAGATCTTCGAGCAGATGCTCTTCCGTATACTGGCCGACCTCATAGAAGAGGTTCTTCACTTCCTTCAGAGCAAGATTACCGATCTTGTTCTGGTCATTGGTATTGAACTTACGCTGCCAGGTGCCGTTGGACATCTGGGTGTAATAGCTGTTCTTCAGGACATTGAGCTGTCCGGCGTCCAGGTACTGGATCACGAACTCATTCATACGCTCGTCGGAAATGCGGATCGGGAAATTCTTGTAGGTAAAATCATTATTTCCCATCATATAGACGATGCGTACGCCGTTGTCTATCTTCTGGTAGCAGAGCTGATCCAGCTCCACGCACATGCTGTAGGAATCGAATGTGGAAACCGTATCATACAGCTTGTTGTTCCGCTTCGTGCCGGAGAAATAGGTCACCAGCACGTCGGAGCGCTGACGGTTGGACAGATTGCCCATGCCCTCGCTGTGGGTCATATTGGTATCCTGATAGGCGCCTGTCGCGGTATCGTACCAACGGACCACGCCGGAGTTCGGATTCAGCTGAAGCTGCATGCCGGAGTTCTCCGCCACCACGACGAAATCATTGCCTTTCAGGGTCGTATCAAATTCCTGATTCGCCCAGTAGTCCGTCAGGGCCGGCGCCGTATCCGCCGAAGGATCGGAGGAGGAACATCCGGTCAGAAGCGCGAGGCTAAGAACCGAAAGACCCAAAAACAATCCAATTCTATCTTTTCTCATCTCTCCCGCCTCCTTCCTAACTTACCATCCGGATCTCTCTTGCGATCTCGATCACATCATTGACGAACTTGGCAAGAAGAGTCGCGAACAGCATCGCTACGAAACAAATGATCAGGATCGCCACCGCCGACAAAATCAGCGTGGCAACGTTCTTCGTAAATGTATACTGGTGCACCATGATGGTACCGATAAACATATAGAAGAAGAACAGTACGATTCCGAAGATGAACAGCGCGCTCACCAGGGCCGCCTCGTCCAGCGTTACAAAATTGGAGAGGATGGTTCCGGCCAGGTACAGCCAGCAGGCGGGATACAGGGAGTATCCGACTACCTTGATGATATGCACCAGCTTGCCCTTGCCGCTCATCAGGACGCCGACCGCCCAGTTGCCTGCGATAAACGCCACATACGGGAGGATCGCGCTGCCGACGATCATCGGCACGTTCACATTCTTAATGTCCACAAAGTCGACCAAAAAGCCAGTGTAGCGGTACTTGATCAGACTGATCCAGCCGAACGCGATGATCACGCAGATGCTGAATACCAGCGACCCGTCGTCGTAATACTTCACGTCGTCAAACGCCTTGAACGGACTGGTCAGCACATAGCCGGGCCATTTGAACAGCGTAAACTTGGTCTTCTCCCAGAACCGGGCCAGCTTCGTATCTTTCTTCTGGGCAGGCCTGAAATGACGGTACACCTTGTATGCGACAAAGAGTACGATCACAGCCGCCAGAATTCCGATGATCTTGCCGAAGTTGGCGTCCATCCACGCGCCGGACACGCGGTCATAGGCGTTGGAATAATAGGAACGGTCGACGCCAAGGTAGAAATTATTCATTGCTTCCTCATAGTCGCCGGTACGCATCTGGTATTTGCCGAGACCCAGGTTCGCGTAATAGAAGTTGCTGTTGATGTCCAGCACTGCCTGCCAGCAGCGGGCCGCCTCTTCGTAATCATATTTGGACTGGGCTACCAGACCGTCATTGATCAGCGCGCCGTAAGTCGTCGGCATGAACACTTCCATGGACTGGTATACGATATCGACCACAAGGATCTTGTCGTCCATGAAGCACATGCTGACCGGGGAACGGAGCAGGCCCTTCTTGTCGCCGGAGCCGGCCAGTTCATACATCAGATAACCGTCGGAGCTGTAGACAAAGATTCTGGACTGGTTGGAATCCAGTACCGCGAACCTTCCGTCGTCCGCCACCGCGATGCTGTTTAAGTTGGAAAGCGTCTTGCCGTTCTCATAGTCGCCCATGGGATACTCGACAAAATCGTTCACCGTAAGGACATTCTCACCGGAGGAATTCAGCTTCCGGATCGGCTCCTCCTCGGAGTTGCCGCTGATGCTGGCAAAGATGAAACCGTCCTTGTCGATCGCCAGGTCGCTGTAGGTCGTAGGCAGCCACAGGTCGCTTCTTGCCAGCTGCTCTTCCGTCGCGATCGATCTCCAGAACAGGTTCCAGAGGCTGTAGGAAACCTCTGTCGCGCCGACGTAACGGTTAAAGTTGCCTTCCGGGTCCAGCTCGACGAAGCCCTCGTAGCAGTTGCGTACCAGCACGTAGATACGGCCGACGCTGTCAACCGCGATCTTGGTGGGCCGGTAGGCCACGGTCAGACCGGTACAGTTGGGATCTCCGATCACCCTGACGCACTGATAGTTTTCGTCAAATTCGATGATCTCCCCCTGCGCCTCTTCGCAGACATAGATATGTCCGTCTTCCGTGACATAAATGCCCGTCGGAGCGGAGATCTTTCCGGCGCTGCCGTCCGGCCTCTTATAGTCCGTGATATGTTCCACATGCTCCAGATCCTTGTCGGCGATCACAACATAGCCGTTCAGGATCAGGTAAATCTTGTCATTCCGATAGAATACACCTGACACCGTGGACATACTGTCCAGATTAAGGTCGCGGGCATATATCGTCTCCTCCAGCTCGTAAGCGGCCGGCGCGGCAGTGACATTGCCCCAGATGTCGTAGGAATAGGTATCAGATGCATAGCACACCGTGCCAAATCCAAGGATGGC
>CANQFR010000145.1 GCA_947599905.1 uncultured Lachnospiraceae bacterium | reverse complement strand
TGCGATGTCTCCACCGTCTGCATCGGCATGGCGGCCAGCATGGGTGCGTTCCTTCTGGCCGGCGGCACGAAGGGCAAGCGCTATGCCCTGCCCAACGCGGAAGTCATGATCCATCAGCCTTCCGGCGGCGCCCAGGGGCAGGCTACGGATATCGGGATTGTGGCGGCGCAGATCATGAAGACCAAGAAGAAGATGAACGAGCTTCTGGCTGCCAATACGGGCCAGCCCATCGAGGTCATCGAGCGGGATACGGAGCGCGATAATTACATGACGGCCGAGGAAGCCAAAGCCTACGGTCTGATTGACGCGGTTATCGAGAAGCACTGAGAAGTGTGCGGCTGTATGAAGAAGCAGCCATGAAATGTAAGTAAAGTGAGGTGGTCGTATGCCAGGCAGAATGGATGATAAGATCCGCTGCTCGTTCTGCGGAAAGACGCAGGATCAGGTGCGCAAGCTGATCGCGGGAACGAACAATGTGTTTATCTGCGATGAATGTATTGATCTGTGTGCGGAGATTCTGGACGAGGAGATGGAGGATCAGGACCACGGCAGTTCCGATCTGAATGATATCAATTTGCTGAAACCCAAGGAGATTAAAGCCTTTCTGGACGAGTATGTGATCGGACAGGAGGACGCGAAGAAGGTTCTCTCCGTGGCGGTTTACAATCATTACAAGAGAGTCACTTCCATGAAAAACATGGACGTGAATGTACAGAAGAGCAATATCCTGATGCTGGGACCGACCGGAAGCGGCAAGACCTATCTTGCGCAGACGCTGGCGAAGATTCTGAATGTCCCGTTTGCGATCGCCGATGCCACGGCGCTGACCGAGGCCGGTTATGTGGGCGAGGATGTGGAGAATATCCTCCTGAAGCTGATTCAGGCGGCGGATTACGATATCCACCGCGCTGAGTACGGCATCATCTATGTGGATGAGATCGACAAGATCGGCAAGAAGTCTGAAAATGTATCGATTACCCGCGACGTTTCCGGCGAAGGCGTCCAGCAGGCGCTCCTGAAGATTCTCGAAGGAACGGTGGCCAATGTCCCGCCGCAGGGCGGCAGAAAGCATCCGCATCAGGAAGTTCTTCAGATTGATACGACGAATATCCTGTTCATCTGCGGCGGCGCCTTTGACGGTCTGGAGAAGATTGTCGAGAACCGCTTAAATACCGGCTCCATCGGCTTCAATTCCGAAATCGTGGACCGGCACAATTCCGATATTGACAAGCTCTTAAAGCAGGTGCAGGCGGTTGACCTTGTGAAATTCGGCCTGATTCCGGAGTTTATCGGCCGTATGCCGATCACGGTCGCGCTGGAGCTTCTGACCGAGGAGGCGCTTTTGCGGATCCTGAAGGAGCCGAAGGACGCGCTTGTGAAGCAGTATCAGAAGCTGTTTGAGCTGGACGACGTCAAGCTTGAATTTACGGATGAGGCGCTTTTGGAGGTGGCTCGTCTGGCGATGGAGCATAAGACCGGCGCCAGGGGTCTGCGTTCGATCATGGAGAAGGCGATGATGAATCTGATGTACGAGATTCCGTCGGACGCAACCGTGGGGATCTGTACGATCACCAAAGATGTGATCGACGGAAGCGGCGATGCGGATATCGTGCGCCGCGATACCGAAGTGCCGAAGATGTCATTTGCAAGGAAGTTCAAGAAAGATAAGCCGAGCGAGATTGCCTAGGGGCGGTTGGCCGGCGTGTCCGTAGAGCGATAAACGCTGTAAGCGATTAATTCCGGGTGGATTTAGGCGGTATGGGTTTCGGAAAGCAGGTCGGTTTTCCGCAAAACATACCCGAAAGGGTACCGCCCGGAATTTTGCGTCGGAAGAATGTGCGCCGGGACGGTCCGTACGGATACACTGGCGGCGGAATCCGCCGGGCGCATTTCTACTGGAGGATAAGTGAATGCAAGATACGATTATGACAATTCCTGTCATCGCGCTGCGGGGCCTGACGGTTCTGCCGACGATGATGGTTCATTTTGATATCAGCCGGAAGAAGTCCATTGCGGCTGTGGAGAAGGCGATGATCCATGAGCAGAAGATTTTCCTGCTGACCCAGCGCTCTCCTGATGTGGCCGATCCGGAGCAGGAAGATCTGTTCCATATCGGCACGGTTTCTGAAGTCAAACAGCTCGTAAAGATGCCCGGCAATATCGTGCGGGTTATGGTGGAAGGCCTGCAGACGGCAGAACTGTTATGTCTCGATGAGACGGATCCGATGCTGATCGGAGAGATCGGCATGCTGCCGCAGAAACATGGGGCGGATGTCGATTACGCTGCCCGCGAGGCCATGGCGCGGATCCTGAAGGAGAAGCTGGGCGAGTACGGGAACATCAATCCCAAATTTGGCCGCGATGTTATCCCGAATCTCCTGATGATTCAGGATCCGGATGAACTGATGCTGCAGATCGCGGTGCAGGTGCCCTGGGATTACAGCGTTCGCCAGGAGTATCTGGAGGCGATCTTTGCGGGCAGCCGTTATGAGGTGCTGGCCCGCCACCTGATGAATGAGATCGAGGTCGCCCGCGTCAAGCAGGATTTTCAGGAAAAGGTCAAAAACGCCATCAATAAGAACCAGAAGGACTATATTCTGCGCGAGCAGATGCGGCTGATCCGCGAGGAGCTTGGCGAGGACAGTCCGTCCACGGAAGCCGGCACATACCGCAGGCAGCTTGGCGAGCTGAAGGCCGATAAGGAGACGAAAGAGAAGCTGGAAAAGGAGATCGCCCGCTTCGAGACGATGCCGGCCGCAAGCCAGGAGGCCAATGTACTGCGGATGTATATCGAGACCCTTCTGGAGCTGCCGTGGAAGAAGGCTTCGCGCGACAATAACGACATCCTTCATGCGGAGGAAATCTTAAACGAAGACCACTATGGACTGGAGAAGGTGAAGGAGCGCGTGCTGGAATACCTGGCCGTACGGACCCTGACGAAAAAAGGCAACGGACCGATTCTCTGCCTTGTGGGGCCGCCCGGTACCGGCAAGACGTCTGTCGCCCGTTCGGTCGCCAGGGCATTGAATAAGAAATACGTCCGCATCAGCCTGGGCGGCGTCCGGGATGAGGCGGAGATCCGCGGCCACCGGAAGACCTACGTGGGCGCGATGCCGGGCCGTCTGGTCGAGGGTTTGCGGCAGGCCGGCGTCTGCAATCCGCTGATGCTTCTGGATGAGATCGACAAGGTGGGGAGTGATTACAAGGGGGACACGTCTTCGGCGCTTCTGGAAGTGCTGGACGGGGAACAGAACGTGCGATTCCGCGACCATTATGTGGAGACGCCGATCGATTTGTCCCAGGTGCTGTTTATCGCCACCGCGAATACGACCCAGACGATTCCGCAGCCGCTTCTGGACCGTATGGAGGTCATAGAAGTCAACAGTTATACGGAAAATGAGAAATTCCATATCGGCCGGGACTATCTGGTCGAAAAACAGCTCGAGCGCAATGGTCTGACGGAAGCGCAGCTGTCGATCAGCGACGCCGCGTTAAAGAAGATTATTCACAATTATACCCGGGAGGCCGGCGTCCGGAATCTGGAGCGGCGCATCGGCGACATCTGCCGCAAGGCGGCGCGGGAGTATCTGGAGAGCACAAGCCGCGGCGGGGCGGAGAAAGCGGGGGTGTCCGGCGCCTCTGCGCAGGCGCCGCTGCGTCAGATCCGCGTGACGGAGGCGAATCTGGAGAAATACCTCGGCAAGGAGCGCATTTCCTTCGAGGATGCCAATGAGGAAGACCAGGTCGGTATCGTCCGCGGACTGGCATGGACAAGCGTGGGCGGCGATACGCTGCAGATTGAAGTCAATACGATGCCGGGCAAGGGAGAACTGAACCTGACCGGCCAGATGGGCGACGTGATGAAGGAGTCGGCGATGATCGCGCTGACCTATGTGCGCTCAGTCTGCCCGCGTTACGGGGTAGACGGCGAGTATTTCGAAAAGCACGATATGCATATCCATATCCCGGAAGGAGCTGTGCCCAAGGACGGGCCGTCCGCCGGTATTACGATGGCGACCGCGATGCTCTCCGCTGTGACCGGAAGCCCTGTGGACTGTAAGCTGGCGATGACCGGCGAGATCACACTGCGCGGACGCGTCCTGCCGATCGGCGGTCTGAAGGAGAAGATCCTTGCCGCGAAAATGGCGCACATCCGCCGCGTGCTCGTGCCGGATAAGAACAGACCTGATATCGCGGAACTGTCGAAGGAGATTACCCGCAGGCTTTCCATCATTTTCGTGAAGGATATGGAGGAAGTGGTTGCAGAAGCATTTACCGGTACCGGCTCTGTACAGGCAGCTGATGGGAAGCAGGAGACATCTCCGGCATAAAGAAAAGAAAGGAAACCGACCATATGGTGATCAAGACAGCCGAACTGGAAACCGTCTGCGGCGTAACCAGCCGCTTCCCGGTTCATGACCAGCCGGAGTTCGCTTTTGCGGGCAAGTCCAATGTGGGCAAGTCCTCCCTGATCAATGCACTGATGAACCGCAAGTCCCTGGCGCGGACGTCCTCGCAGCCCGGGAAGACCCAGACCGTGAACTTCTATCATGTCAATCAGGCGTTTTATTATGTGGATCTGCCCGGCTACGGCTATACAAAGATTGCCGCGGCCGTGAAGGAAACCTGGGGGAAGATGATAGAGAAATATCTGCTCGGTTCCGGGACGCTGCGCTGCGTCTTCCTTCTGGTGGATATCCGTCATGAGCCGTCGGCGAACGACAGGATGATGTATGAGTGGATCGTCTATCAAGGCTTTCGGCCGGTGGTTATTGCGACCAAGCTGGATAAGATTAACCGCAGCCAGACGGCGAAGCAGGTGAAACTGATCCGCGACGGGCTGGGGATGGAAGCGGACGATGTGCTGCTGCCGTTTTCCGCGGTCAGCAAGCAGGGCCGGGATGAAATCTGGACCTATGTGGAGTCGCTGATGCAGCCGGCGGAAGCGGAAGCGTAAAACAGTGTCTGCGGCCACAAAACGGCCGCCGATTGCTGCACAGGGGCCGAACCGCACAGGAGACGGCCGTCACATCAATGCTCCACCATCATACAGCTTAAGCAATGAAACGATTAGTCCTAACTGGCTGTCAGGTATCTAACCATCACAACTTTATTGAGGAGGAGAATGACAATATGAACGAGAATCTTCAGAAACTTCGCGGCCTGATGGCAGCGCGGGGCGTAGACGCCTATCTGGTACCCACATCTGATTTCCATTTGTCCGAGTATGTGGACGGCTATTTCAAATGCCGCCGTTTCCTGACCGGTTTCACCGGCTCCGCCGGAACCGCCGTGGTGACGGCGAACGAAGCCTGCCTGTGGACCGACGGCCGGTATTTCGTTCAGGCGGCGAAGGAACTGGAGGGCAGCGGCTTTACCCTGATGAAAATGGGAGAGGACGGCGTGCCGGAGATCGAAGACTATCTGGCGGATAAGCTGCCGGAAGGCGGTGTCTTGGGCTTCGACGGCCGTGTCGTCAGCAGCCAGGAGGGAAAGAAACTCGCGAAGAAGCTGGAAGAGAAGAAGATCACACTTTCCTACGAAATGGATCTGGTGGGCGAGATCTGGGCGGACCGCCCGGCGCTGTCCGCAGAGCCGGTATGGATTCTGGATGAGAAATATGCTGGTAAGTCAGCCGCCGCAAAGATTGCCGAACTTCGGAAGAAGATGAAGGAGCTGAAGGCGACGGTCCATATCCTGACCAGTATGGACGATATTGTCTGGCTCTTAAATATCCGCGGCAACGACGTGCCCTGCAACCCGGTGGTGCTGTCCTACGCGGTCGTGACGGCGGAGGAGCTGTACCTGTTCATCAATGAGAAGACGCTGAACGACGAAGTGCGCGGCTATCTGCAGGAGAACGGCGTGACCGTAAAGCCATACAACGACATTTATGAGTTTGTGAAGTCCTTTCACAACGAGAGCGTTCTGCTGCAGCTTGCCAGGACGAATTACGCACTGGTCAGCAATCTGGACGTGAGCAACAAGACGATTGATAAGACCAATCCGACGACGCTGGCCAAGGCGGTGAAGAACCCGACCGAGGTGGAGAATATGCGCCGCGCCCACATCAAAGACGGCGTTGCGGTGACGAAATTCATCTGCTGGATGAAGAAGAATATCGGGAAAATTCTGATGACTGAGATCAGTGTTTCCGATTATCTGGAAGAGCTGCGCAGACAGCAGGACGGCAATCTGGGCCTGAGTTTCGATACGATTTCCGCCTACGGCCCCAACGCGGCCATGTGCCATTATTCGGCGACGCCGGAATCGGACACGGTCATCGAGCCGAAAGGGCTGTATCTGGTGGACTCTGGCGGACAGTATTACGAAGGAACCACGGATATTACGAGAACCATCGCTATGGGGCCGCTTACCGACGAGGAGCGGGAGCATTTTACCCTGGTCGCCATGAGTATGCTGCGTCTGGGGCATGTGAAATTCCTCTATGGCAGCAGCGGCATGACGTTGGACTATGTCGCGAGAGAGCCGTTCTGGAGC
>CANQFR010000144.1 GCA_947599905.1 uncultured Lachnospiraceae bacterium | reverse complement strand
TGTAGACCTTGAATCCCTGCGCCTCGGCCTTCGCCCAGGACTTGCTGCCCTCGTACAGGCCGATGATCACGTTGCAGCCGGACTCACGGGCGTTCAGCGCGTGGGCGTGTCCCTGGCTGCCGTAGCCGATGACCGCGATGGTCTGGCCGTCCAGCATGGATAAGTTGCAGTCTTCCTGATAATAGATCTTTGCCATTTCTTTACTCCTCCTTGAAAATCTTTGGATTCTCATTGATAATATTGTTAAAGCTTCTGTCATGCCCCGCGCTTTTCAGGAAAGGAAGGCTGTGGCAAAAACCTTAGCGTTCACGTCAAATGCCCCCGCCGCGCACCCGGCAGGGCCGCTGCGGCAACACCATTGCTTCAAAAGGACAGCTGCAGAAGATCCCCTACGGCAGATACCGCACATCGTCCGCGCCGCGGGACAGTCCCGTAAGACCGGTTCTGGCCAGCTCGAGGATCTCGTAGTCGCCCAGCAGATTGATCAGCGCGTCCAGCTTCGACTGGTCGCCGGTCAGCATGACCGTCAGCGATTCCTTGCCGACATCCACAATCGTGGCGCGGAAGATATCGGAAATGGCGCTGATCGCCTGGCGTTCGGACGCATTGGCACGGACCTTCACCATGATCAGCTCGCGGTAAACCGAATGTCCCGGCTTCAGTTCCTTGATATCGCGCACGTCTTCGAGCTTGCGGAGCTGCTTCTCGATCTGCTCCAGAATCTCCTGGTCGCCGTTGGAGACCACGGTCATGCGCGAGTAACGCGGATCGGCGGTCTCGCCGACCGTCAGGCTTTCAATATTATAACCGCGGCGGCTGAAGAGGCCGGCCACGCGGCTTAACACGCCGGAGGTGTTGTCCACAAGCAGCGATAACACGATTCTGTCCATAACTTTCCTACTTTCTGCAAATGAAATGTCCCGCTTCACGATTAACCTTTATCTTATCAATCACGGCGGTATTTGTCAACTATATATAAGTCATAAATACGATAACCCGAAGTTATGAAGCCTGCCGGGCGCGGTTGAAGTTGATCAGGCAGCCGGCCTTCACGATCTCGCGCTCATCCGCGGTCATATCGGCGATCGAAAGGTGCAGCTCTTTCGCGCCGTCCGCGGTCAGATGATAAGCCAGAATGTCCTTCATCGTCCCGTCAAGAGCCGCGCGGATGCCCGGTACATAGATGTAGTCGCCGACTTCAAACTCCGGCTCTCCGTCCATCAGGAACGGCAGCATGCCCCAGTTCATCACGTTCGAGCGGTAGCGCTTGGTCGCATATTCGCCGGCGATATTCGCGAGGCCGCCCAGAACACGCTGGCAGCTGGCCGCCTGCTCGCGCGCGGAGCCGTCGCCGGGCTTCTTCGCATAGATCACGCTGCCAATCTCCGTCTCCTGCGGCTGAACTGCTTCCTGTCCCGGAATCGCCCGAATGCGGGCAAAGGCCTGCGAAAGTCCTGCGTCGGTCTCCCAGGGAGCGCCGCCCTCTCTTCTGGCCTGCTCTGCCGCGCCGACTTCCTTCGCGCGTCCCACGTAGCCGGGATCGCGCCGTGAGAGCGTAAACTCCGCAAGTCCCAGGGGATTTGAGCGGTAAGAAGAGGTCTCGCCCGAGGGAATCAGCTCGTCCGTCGTCGTCACTTCGTCAAGGATCTTCGAGCAGACCTTCAGGAGAATATGATCGGCCAGCGGACTCATCTCCGGCCAGTCCTTGATATTCGGTCCGTAAATAACCGGCTCTGCGGGTTCCGCCTTCCGATAGCCCCGATAAACGCGGTTTGCATAGACCGTGCCGTCGAATTCGTAATCCGGAATCCGGTAATCGTCCGCCATCTCTGCGGCGGAGGTCAGGAAACCGCCGTTGGCCGCGGTCGCGGCGATCGAGCGCGCGTCCATGAGCGCGACTGCCGCCATCTGGCCATTGCCCGGCTTCGAACCTTCGCGGTTCGGGAAGTTGCGCGTGGTATGGCGGATGCTGAGCGTATTGTTGGCGGGCGTATCCCCGGCGCCGAAGCAGGGGCCGCAGAAGGCCGTCCGGATCACCGCACCGGCCGCCGCCAGCTCCGTGACCGCGCCCTTGCGTACCAGATCCATGAAGACCGGCTGGGAGGACGGATAGACGGAGAGGTTGAACAGGCCGCTGCCGCAGGATTTCCCCTTCAGGATATGCGCGGCCGCCATGACATTGGAATAATTGCCGCCCGCACAGCCAGCGATCACGCCCTGGTCCACGCGGAGTTTCCCGCCGGTCAGCTTATCCGTCAGTCGGAATTCCGACTCGCTGCGCCCGCTGATGCGCGCCGCTTCCTTCTCAATCTCCCGCAGGATGTCGCCCGCGTTCGCTTTCATCTCGTCGATCTCATAGGTATTGCTCGGATGGAACGGCATCGCGATCATCGGCCGGATGGTAGAAAGATCCACCTTCACCACGCCGTCATAGTAGGCGACGGGCGCCGGTTTCAGTTCGCGGTAGTCGTCTTCGCGGCCGTGCATCGCGAGATACCTGCGCGTGTCTTCATCGGTCTGCCAGATCGAGGACAGACAGGTCGTCTCAGTGGTCATCACGTCCACGCCGTTGCGGTAATCGGTATCCATCGACGCCACGCCGGGGCCGACGAATTCCATGATCTTATTCTTCACATAACCGTTTTTGAAGACGGCGCCGACAATCGCCAGCGCGACGTCATGCGGGCCGACGCCCGGGGCCGGTTTTCCCTCCAGCCAGACGGCCACGACCTGCGGCGCGGCGACATCGTAGGTGTCGCAGAGAAGCTGCTTGACCAGCTCCCCGCCGCCTTCGCCGACGGCCATGGTGCCCAGCGCGCCGTAGCGCGTGTGGCTGTCGGAACCCAGAATCATCTTCCCGCAGCCGGCCATCATTTCCCGCATATACTGATGGATGACGGCAATATGCGGCGGCACGAAGATCCCGCCGTAATGCTTTGCCGCGGTCAGACCGAATACATGGTCGTCCTCATTGATCGTGCCGCCCACGGCGCAGAGCGAATTGTGGCAGTTGGTCAGCACATAGGGAATCGGAAATTCGCGCATTCCCGACGCCTTCGCGGTCTGGATGATGCCCACGAACGTGATGTCGTGGGACGCCAGCGCGTCGAATTTCAGCTTCAGTTTCTTCTCATCGCCGGATACATTGTGCGCCACAAGGATCGAAGCGGCGATGGTGCCTTTCCGCGCCGCTTCACGGTCTGCGGGCCGGCCGAGACGCGCGGCCAGCTCCTGCGTATTTTCTTCTTCGATCAGATCCCTGCCGTCCAGCAGGTAGGCGCCGCCTTTTGTTAATTCAATCATTATTCTCTCCTTTTTGCCTCACCCGGAAACTGAGCCGTGGTAACGGCAGTTCTTAATCTGTCCCGTCTCACGCCGGATGCGCGATTATTCTTCTCCGCCTCACGCCGGATACGCGATCATTCTTCTCCGCCTCACGCCAGATGCGCGATAATCGCATTTTTATAGCTTTCTGTCGTGCCGCTCCCGTGGATGTCCGGCGTTGTAACCACCGGGTCAGCCAGCACCAGATCTACCGCGCGGCGAATCTTTGCGGCAATCTCATCCTTCCCCAGATACTCAAGCATCATGCAGGCAGACCACAAAAGCGCCGTCGGATTGGCGATGCCTTTCCCGGCGATGTCGGGCGCGCTTCCGTGTACCGCCTCAAACATCGCGTAGTCGCTGCCGAGATTGCTGGAAGGCAGCAGACCCAGGCCGCCGATCAGGCCGCTCGTCAGGTCAGAGACGATATCCCCGTACAGGTTCGGCATGACCATGACGTCGAACTGCCCCGGGTTCATGACGAGCTGCATACAGACATTGTCCACGATCTTGTCATTGGCCGTAATCTGCGGATACTGCCCGCTGATCTCATGGAAAATATCGAGGAACATTCCGTCGCTCATCTTCAGGATATTGGCCTTATGGACGCAGGTCACGGTCTTCCGGCCGTGTGCTTTCGCATATTCGAAGGCGTCGCGGATGATCCGCTCGCTGGCCTTTCTCGTAATGATCTTTGTCGCGTATACCATATCCGCGTCAATCCGCTCTTCTTTTCCGACATACAGATCTTCTGTGTTCTCGCGGAAGACTACGATGTCCACATCCGTAAATGGCGTCTTCACCGCCGGATTTGACTTCGCAGGGCGGATATTTGCGTAGAGGTCATACTTCTCGCGCAGCGTGACATTTAACGAGCGGAAGCCCTTGCCGATGGGCGTGGTAATCGGCGATTTCAGAAGCACCTTCGTGCGTTCAAAGGACTGAAACGCCGCGTCCGGAATCAGCGCCCCGTTCTCCAGATATTCCTGGTTGCCCACGCGGTAGATCTCATAGGAAAGCCCGGCGCCCGCCGCGTCCAGTATTGCAAGCACTGCGTCCGTGATCTCCGGCCCTATGCCGTCGCCCTTAAATACCGTAATTGTCTGATTCATCTTATCTGTCCTCCGATTTTACGTATTCGCGTACTTCTCCGACGTATTTGGTAGCCGGACGCATGATCCGCCCGTCGTAAAGCTTATTCTCGATATTATGCGCAAGCCAGCCGACGGTACGCGCCACCGTGAAGAGCGGCGTGTACAGATCCTTCGGGATCTGCAGCATATCGTAAGCGAAACCGCTGTAAAAATCAACATTATTCGAGACCTCGCGGCCGGTCACCTTCGTGTAGGTCGCCCGCGCCGTTTTCTCGAAACGCGCCATGAATTCATATTCCTCCGGGCGGCCTTTTTCGAGGGCCATCCGCCGGCAGCACTCGCGCAGGATCTCCGCCCTGGGATCCGAGACCGTATACACCGCATGTCCCAGACCGTAGATCAGACCGGTCCGATCATAGAAGTCGCGGTTTAAGATGCGCTTTACGACCTTTTCCATATCCTTTTCGGAAGCATCCAGGCCAATCTCCTCGCGGACGGCTTCCATCATCTCAAAGCAGCGGATATTCGCGCCGCCGTGCTTCGGCCCCTTCAGGGAACCGATGGAGCCGACCATCGTCGAATACAGATCCGTCGCGGTCGAGGAAATGACGACATTGGTAAATGTGGAGTTGTTGCCGCCGCCATGGTCAGCGTGGACGACCAGCAGCGTATCGAGGAGCGCGGCCTCCTGCGGCGTGAAGGTTTTATTGTCGCGCAGCATATAGAGGATATTTTCCGCGATCGAATAGTCCTTGTTCGCATAGTGGATAATGAGGCTGTCGCGGTTGTAATAATGCTGCTTGCTCTGATAGGCGTAGCACATGATGGACGGTAGCTTGGCCAGAATATTGAGGCCCTTCAGGACCGTGTGGTACGGGTCGACGTCGTCCGGATCGCTGTCGTAATCATAGAGACTCAGAACGGACTGCTGCAGGCAGTTCATCAGGTTGCGGCTCGGCATCCGCATGAGGCGCATCTCCAGAAATTCATCCGGAAGCTGGTACAGGGACGCGATGACCTCGCAGAAAGCCCGCAGCTCTCCGGGTTTCGGCAGATAGCCGAACAGCAGCAGAAAACAGGCCTCCTCATAGCCGAAATGGGAATCGCCCTTCCCTTTCACAAGATCATCGATGCGGTAGCCGCGGTAGTAAAGCTCGCCGGGCGCGGAAACCTTCTTTCCATCCTCGAACGCGTAGCCGACGACGTCGGAAATCTTCGTCAGCCCGACGCGGACGCCGGTTCCGTCCTCGTTGCGAAGTCCTTTCTTGACGTTATGCTCCTTAAACAGATTGTTAGGAATATCCGTATAGTTGATGGATCTTCCAAATGACTGTGCGATAAAATTACTTGTCATCCTGCCGATCTCCTTTCCGTTTTAAAAATGGCAGCACAAATAGATGTGCTGTCATCGTTGACGGGTTCCTTTAGGTTTGCATTGTAACATACGGAAGAGGTAAAGTCAATAGGTTGTGGAAATTACAGCGAAAATGTTGTTATTGCCCTCAATCAGTTCTTCATACAATTCATAATAACCGTTATCATCATTTCCATCTCTTCCGGTCGGGATTCGGCGATCATAATCGTCAGCGCCACGAGCGTATGGTCGTCGATCATTTTCTCTCCATCCGCAAACAATGCATGATTCTTATCAAGAAAATACAGAAACATGGTCGCGGCTATCCGTTTGTTGCCGTCATAAAAGCTGTGATTCTTCGTCACAAAATAAAGCAGATGCGCTGCCTTTTCCTCCAGCGTGGCATACACTTCCTTCCCGCCGAAGGATTGATAGATATTGCCGATACTTCCCCGAAAAGAATCATCCTTTTCCTTTCCGAAAAGATCTGATTCATTGCCAAAACGCATACTGTCAATTACACGCCGGCATTCTTCATAAGTGAGGACATACGCGGCTTCCCTGCCCTTCGGGCGTTCCATATTCTGATGATCATAGGAATCCAGCAGGCTAAGCGCCTCATTGTATTTCTCGATTACCGAAAGCACCTGCCCGCTGTCCAGAGCATTTCCCGTACGCTTCATGACCCGTATCACCTCGCCAAGCTGATTGATACGGTTATTGTTCAGCGCATATCCTTT
>CANQFR010000143.1 GCA_947599905.1 uncultured Lachnospiraceae bacterium | reverse complement strand
GCTGATTTATCTGCCATATCTGATGGGCGAGCGGACGCCGCATCTGGATCCGGACTGCCGCGGCGTGTTCTTCGGCCTTTCCGCGATCCATACCAAGGCGCACCTGCTTCGCGCAGTGATGGAGGGCGTGTCCTACTCCCTGGCGGACTGCAATGACATTCTCCGTGAGATGGGCGTGTCCGTCGACGAGATGATGGCCTGCGGCGGCGGCGGCAAGAGCGCAATCTGGCGCCAGATGCTGGCTGACCTGTACGGCTGCCCGGTGAAGACGGTGCACCAGTCCGAGGGCCCGGCGCTCGGCGTCGCGATCTTGGCCGGTGTGGGCTGCGGAATCTATGAGAGCGTGGAAGCGGCCTGCGCGCAGCTGGTGTCCGCTGACAAGTGCAGCGAGCCGGATCCGGAGGATGAGAAGCTCTATGCCGAGTACCATAAGCTGTACAAGAAGCTGTATGTCGATCTGAAGAACAGCTATAAGGAGCTGGCGGCGCTGTAGCCGGCTGTCCGCAGGAACAGAAAATACTGCCCGCGAGGGTATAAAAGGAGGGGTTACCCATGGAAATCAGAAAAGTCACTGACCCGTCATTTGCCGAGTACGGCAAGGTGGTGACCGGCTACGATGTGAGCGAGCTTTTGAAAGCGATGGAGGAGAAGACGCCGCTTCCGGACGATGTGGTTTACGTACCGTCCGTGAAGGAACTGGAAGAGCTGGCGGTGTCGAAGCAGATGGAGAAGAACCTGTACGGTCAGATTCCGGTTCAGGTGGGGTACTGCAACGGACACAATAAGAAGCTGAACGCGCTCGAGTACCACAGGAGCTCCGAGATCAATGTAGCGGTCACGGATCTGGTTCTGCTGATCGGAAGGCAGCAGGATATCGAGGCGGATTACACCTACGACACATCGAAGGTGGTCGCCTATCTGGTTCCGGCCGGTACGGTCATCGAAGTCTACGCTACGACGCTTCACTATGCTCCCTGCCATACGGACGAGGGCGGCTTCCGCTGCGTGGTGATTCTGCCCGCCGGCACGAATACGGATCTGGAGCCGCTTGACGAGGTATTTGCCGAGGATAAGCTGCTGTTTGCGAAGAACAAATGGCTGATCGGCCATGCGGAAGGCGGCCTGGACGCGGGGGCGTTCATCGGGCTGAAGGGCGATAATATCACCCTGTAAGGGAACCGGCCGCTTAGGTGGTTCTGCCTGAACTGTGCGGGACAATGGAACCAATGCGATAATGCTGGAACCAGCGGGTATGTACCAGCGGTTATGTACCGCAAAAGTTGTGCATTACGCAGCGAAAGCTGCCAGATTTATAAACATTTTAGAAAATGGAGGATATTCACATGAGCAATGTACCTGTCGTAAAACTGGGCATCGTGGCCGTCAGCCGCGACTGTTTCCCGGAGTCTCTGTCTGTCAACCGCCGCAAGGCATTGGTGGAGGCTTATACGAAGAAGTATGACGCCGCCAATATTTACGAGTGCCCGATCTGCATCGTGGAGAGCGAGATCCATATGGTTCAGGCCCTCGAGGATATCAAGGCCGCTGGCTGCAACGCCCTGTGCGTATATCTTGGCAACTTTGGTCCGGAGATCTCCGAGACCCTGCTGGCGAAGCATTTCGACGGACCGGTTATGTATGTGGCGGCCGCCGAGGAAGCCGGCGACAGCCTGATCCAGGGCCGCGGCGATGCGTACTGCGGCATGCTGAACGCCAGCTATAATCTGAAGCTGCGCAATGTCAAGGCCTATATTCCGGAGTATCCGGTTGGCACGGCCGAGGAGTGCGCCGACATGATCGAAGAGTTCCTGCCGATCGCCCGCGCGCTGGTCGGACTTGCGAACTTAAAGATCATCAGCTTCGGCCCGAGGCCTCTTAACTTCCTGGCCTGCAACGCGCCGATCAAGCAGCTGTACAACATGGGCGTGGAGATCGAGGAGAATTCCGAGCTGGATCTGTTCGAGGCGTTCAATAAGCATGCCGGCGATCCCCGGATTCCGGAGGTCGTGGCCGACATGGAGGCCGAGCTTGGCAAGGGCAACATGAAGCCGGAGATCCTGCCGAAGCTGGCCCAGTATGAGCTGACCCTGCTTGACTGGATCGAGGACCACAAGGGTTACCGCAAGTATGTGGCCATCGCTGGCAAATGCTGGCCGGCGTTCCAGACGCAGTTCGGTTTCGTTCCCTGCTATGTGAACAGCCGTCTGACCGGACGCGGCATCCCGGTGTCCTGCGAAGTGGATATCTACGGCGCCCTGAGCGAGTTCATCGGAACCTGCGTGAGCGGCGATATCGTGACCCTGCTTGACATCAACAACTCCGTGCCGGCGGATATGTACGAGGCCGACATCAAGGGCAAATACAACTACACCCACAAGGATACCTTCATGGGCTTCCACTGCGGCAACACCTGCTCCAAGAAGCTGACCAGCTGCTCCATGAAGTATCAGCTGATCATGGCGAGATCCCTGCCGGAGGAAGTGACCCAGGGTACACTGGAAGGCGACCTGGTACCGGGTGACATCACGTTCTACCGCCTGCAGTCCACGGCAGACAACCATCTGCGCGCCTATGTTGCCCACGGCGAGATCCTGCCGGTGGCCACCCGTTCCTTCGGCGGCGTCGGCGTCTTCGCGATTCCGGAGATGGGACGTTTCTACCGCCATGTGCTGATCGAGGGAGGCTTCCCGCATCACGGCGCGGTGGCGTTCGGCCATTACGGCAAGGCGCTGTTCGAGGTATTCAAGTATCGGATACAACCAGCCGAAGAGCGTACCGTATCCGACGGAGAATCCGTTCGCGTAATCTGCCGGCGGGGCAGACGCGGGAGAGCGCGTAAGGCGATCGTTCCCGCGTGATGATGTAAGCTGAATACATGCAGGGCGTTACGGGTGCTCTGCCCGCATGGAAATTCGGGGCGGCTGCCGCGGTTTGGGACCGCGTCGGCCGCCCTGAAACTTAGTCGAAGAGAAATGGAGATTGAAATGCCGATCGATCGTTACGGACTGGTAAGCCGGCATAATCCGGTACTGACGGAGGCGGACGTAAGCTCCCCCTTGTCCGTCGGAAACGGGAATTTCGCGTATACAGCCGATATCACGGGAATGCAGACCCTCTATGCGGCGTATGAAAAGGTACTGCCTTTATGTACGATGGCGCAGTGGGGCTGGCACACGACGCCGGTGAGCGCGGAGCGTTATGCGTATTCGCCGGATGATGTGGAGATGACGGAATACCCGTATCGGGGACGGACGGTCCGCTATGCGGTTGAAAAAAAGAAAGGCAATGAGCAGGTCTACGACTGGCTGCGGCAGAATCCCCACAAATTCAATCTGGCCCGGATCGGGCTGGTGTTTGGCGGCGCGCAGATAGCGCCGGAGCGGATCGCGAAGATTCGTCAGGAGCTTAAGCTGTACGAGGGAATTCTCGACAGCAGGTTCGCGCTGGATGGAGAGGACTGCCACATCGTTACGGCTGTGGCCGGGGAGAGGGATGCGGTCGGCTTCACGATCCGGTCAGGACTGCTGGAACGGGGGTTGGCGGTGGAGATCGCATTTCCGTATGGAAGTCCGGATATCACGGCCAGCGACTGGGAGAAGGAAGAAGCTCATGTAACGGAGGTTCTGTGGGAGGATGAAAATGAAAATGTCGTCGTGCTCCGGCGGACGCTTGACAGGGATGTGTACGAGATAACGGTCTGCCTGGAGGGCGCCGTGATGCAGCCGGCCGGAAGGCATCGCTTTCTGGTGACGGCAGAGGAAGGAAGAAACACGATCAGCCTGACGGCGGAATTTCGGCGGATGGAGCCGCTGCCGCCTGCGGCAGATGAAGCCGTTGACCGGACGGCAGAATATATGCCCGGGAGAAACGGGCATATGCCGCTCGGGTGGAAGCCGGATCTGCGGGGGTCTGAACCGCTTACCGCGGAGGAGGTTTTCTCCGCCAGCCGGGCTTATTTCCGGCATTTCTGGGAGAAGGGCGGAGTCATTGACCTGCACAGGAGCCGTGACAGCCGTGCGCCGGAACTGGAACGGCGGATCGTCCTGTCGCAGTACCTGCTGGCGATCCAGTCTGCGGGCAGCATTCCTCCTGCGGAGACAGGCCTGACCTGCAACAGCTGGTACGGCAAGGCGCATCTGGAAATGTATTTCTGGCATGAGGCCTGCCTGCCTTTGTGGAACCATACGGAACTTCTGATGCGCAGTCTGGACTGGTACCTTGCGCATCTTCCCGAGGCCCGCCGGAATGCGGCCCGCAACGGCTTTCGGGGCGCCCGCTGGCCGAAAATGGTGGCGGACGACGCGCTTGACAGTCCCTCTAAGATCGCCACGCTTCTGGTGTGGCAGCAGCCGCATATCATTTACATGCTGGAGATGGCTTACCGGAATCTGCTGAGAAGAGAGGAGAATGCCGCTAAACAACTGTCAGAAGCGGCCGGAGCGATGCAGATGGAAGAATCCGGCTCCGCGGATGCGGAAGAAATTGGAGCCAGACGGGCAGAGAAGTTCGCAACTGCGCGTGCGGAAGAATTTCTGGAGAAATATTACCCTCTGGTGGAAGAAACCGCCGATTTCATGGCGGATTTCGCGGCCTATGATGAAGCGCGCGGCGTCTATGAGCTTCTGCCTCCGGTGATCCCCGTACAGGAGAATCACCGGCCTATGGATACGAAGAATCCGGCCTTTGAAGTGGAGTACTGGAGTTATACGCTGCAGCTTGCCTGCCGATGGGCCGGACGGCTGGGACGGCCCTGCCCGGAAGCGTGGCGGGAGGTGGCGGAGCATATGGCCCCGATGCCTGCGGAAAACGGCTGCTATCTGGCCCATGACAACTGTCCCGACAGCTACGGGGAGTTTGCCCATGACCATCCGTCCATGCTGTGCGCCTTCGGCGTGATTGACAGCGGCAGAACTGACCCGGAACTCATGAGAAATTCCCTGCGTCAGGCAGAGAAAGTCTGGGATTATCAGTCCCTCTGGGGCTGGGATTTCGCGGTCATGGCGATGACCGCGGTTCGTCTGGGAGAACCGGAGCACGCGATCCGGCTTCTGCTGGCCGATACGCCGAAGAATACCTATGTGACAAGCGGCAATAATTTCCAGAAAGGCCGGAAGGATCTGCCGCTGTATCTGCCGGGCAACGGTTCGCTGCTTCTGGCGGCGGCACTGATGACGGCAGGATATCCGGGGAGCGGGCCGCTTCCGGGATTTCCGAAGGATGGGCAGTGGGAAGTGGAATTCGAAGGGATCGATCCGTTTCCGTGCTGAGAGGCTGTTATAACGCAGGATAGCCGCGGAGAAGATCCGAAGTTGGAGAAGAGATATCGTCTGGCAGCTTAACCGGCCTGATACTGTGCCGGAACGTATAAAAAGTCCAGCGATGCATGTTTATGTATCCGGAAAATATGATACGAGGAGACAGCAGAAATGAAAGTATTTGATCTGAAGGTGAATTATCAGGAAAATCCGCTGGGGATCGATCTGACGAATGCGGTATTTTCCTGGAAGGTGAAGGAGGCCAGAGGCAAAGCCCAGGAGTGGGCGAGGCTTGTCGTGGCGGAAGACGACGGATTTCGGAAGATCGTCTATGACAGCGGCAGGGCGCAGCTGGATTCCTGCGCTTTTGTGCCGGATGTGGCGTGGAAACCGGCTGTGAAATATTACTGGACCGTGGAAGTCACCGATGACGCCGGTGCTTCCGGCATCAGCGATATTGCGACATTCGAGGGCGGCCATCCGGAAGGCAGCTGGAACGGCAAATGGATCAGGCCGCCGTTTGCCCGGGAGATTGCGCCGGTGATGTGTCAGACATTTTCCATGGATGATGAGGAATTGGGCGAGCTCGACACGGCCCGGCTCTATATCTGCGGGCTGGGGCTTTACGAGGTCTATTTGAACGGTGAGAAGGTGGGCAATCAGTATCTGACGCCTTACTATACGGATTACCGGGGCTGGATTCAGTACCAGACCTACGATGTCGCAAAATATTTGAAGTCCGGTGAGAACCGGATCGACGTCTGGATGGGCGACGGCTGGTACAAGGGGAATTTCAGCTACATGCACAGCGGGCTTCTCCGGGAATATTACGGAAATGAGTTTAAGCTGCTGGCGGATTTGTATATCACGGACTGCGACGGGCTGAGAAGGGTGATCGGGACCAATGAGAACTGGCTGGCGTTCAAATGTCCGGTGATGGCGTCCGGTATCTATTACGGCGAAGACTACGACGCCGGGATGGAGCGGGCACTCGAAAATGTGCCGGGCCGAAAGAAGACGGCCGCTCTGGAAGCAGCGACTCAGCAGGGGCAGGGCGACGAGGCAGGGAAACCACCGGTGAACTGCATTCCAACCGCTCTGGAAGCCGACGCCCCGGCAGGCGCACTGTGCCCCATGATCGGCGTCCCCGTGAGATGCCATGAAGTCCTCCCGGTGAAGGAGATCATCACCTCCGAGATCGGCGAGACGATTCTGGACTTCGGCCAGGAGATCACCGGCTGGGTGGCGTTTGACGCGGATCTGCCGGCCGGCACCCAGGTGACGCTGCAGTACAGC
>CANQFR010000142.1 GCA_947599905.1 uncultured Lachnospiraceae bacterium | reverse complement strand
CCTTCCACGACCTCATAGCCCATGCCCACGAAAATGCGCTCCAGCTCTTCCAGGGCCAGCGTATTGGGATGGCTGTGTCCCACATTGCTCTTCTTCGCCGGCAGGGTCACGTCGATGACCTCCAGCTTCATCTGCTCCTCGCGGGCCTTCCTGGCCAGGGCCGCCCTCGTCTCCTCCAGCTTCGCCTCAATGAGGGCGCGGGCGTCGTTGACCATCTGGCCGACCTTCGGCCGATCCTCCGGCGCTACGTCCTTCATGCTCTTAAGAACCGTGGTCAGCTCGCCCTTCTTGCCCAGATAGGCCACCCGGATCTCATTTAACCGGTCTAAGGCTTCGGACGCCTCGATCTGCTTTAAGGCTTCCTCCTTGATCTTCTCTAACTTCTCTTTCATGTGTGCTCCTTTCCGTGGGATATAGAATAAATACAGGGATGATTTGCGGCATTGACGACTTTCCGATCGCGGACGTTAAACGGCTTTTAACGCGCCACCTCGAAAACGCTATGCGTTTTCTCGGTCGCGGGCATTGTTCCAATGCCCGCTCTGCCGGGAACAAATGTCCGTCGGTTTCCGCAAGCGGAACCGCCGGCCTTTTGTTTCCGGCGCTGGCGCTGTAACAATTTGCCTGCGCGCAAAAATCCCTCCATCACAAATCGTGATGAAGGGACGAAATATCCGCGGTACCACCCTGATTCCTGCAATCAATCACATGCAGGCGCTTTCATGCGTAACGTGCATTCTACGTCGCGGACTACATCTCATGGATTCATCCGCGCGGCTCATGCGTGAAATTCGGGTACTTCAGGGAACTGAAAGGAACTTGCAGCCGGTGATTCCTTCTCTCTGCCAGGATCTGAAGCCTCTACTGTGCGCCGTCATCGCCTTTTCGTGTAAATCTTTTATGATTTTAGCATATGAATTTGAAATGTCAAGCATTTTTTCCGGAATCCGCACGATGATAACGTGCCAGATTATCTGCAATCCGCTGACAGTAAGCATCAATTTTCTGAAGAATGATCCTGTCACGAGTTTCGATAAAGCAACACCTCCTCATCTTTGATCATATCCAGAAAAGCGCGGTCTGACGATTCACTTGTTACCAGATCTACCGGAAGTTTCAAGGCGTCCTCAACCGCCAAACGAAAACTGCACAATTGAAAAAGGGATTTCATCTGCCCTTTATCGATTTTGAGGTCAACATCACTGGCAAACGAAGCAGTTCCTTTCGAATAGGACCCAAAGAGAGATACACTTGCTACTCCATGCTGCTGAGCGATTGGGGTAATGATGCGCTGGATATCTTCAATACTGTACATTGCCATGTATCAGCCACCTCCATGAATAGAGTATATCATAATAAATTTTGAAAATAAAGATGGTAAATCATTGTTGATGAAGCTTTATACATTAAATTGACATATGTTGTGAAGCGCGGGTTTCACATTCTTTTTTCTAAAATAAGATATACCATAGTTCCGACTACGCATATTTCATTGGTTCATTTGACTTATAGAACCATATTTTTGCAGCATTTCGTGATAATCCCCACGAAAATGATAACTGA
Source organism: uncultured Lachnospiraceae bacterium (assembly GCA_947599905.1). Classification (GTDB taxonomy): domain Bacteria; phylum Bacillota; class Clostridia; order Lachnospirales; family Lachnospiraceae; genus UBA3402. The sequence goes on along the minus strand of CANQFR010000142.1, from coordinate 5,092 downwards.
GCCCGTTTTTATTTTCACCAATGATTTTCAGGCCAAGATGCTCTAATATTCCATGCGCCTTGTGATTCTGTTTATCTGAGTATGCTTCAACCCAAAGCGTATCCGGCGGAATGATCTCAAATAAATAAGAATACAACTGACGGAACAGACCTTTGCCCTGATATTTTTTTTGAAATTGGATCTCACACATCATAAAGGTTGATGAATACAAAGAATACTCAAAATACCCGACGATTTCGGCAGCATGATAGATTAAAATAATCCTGTATGTTTCATCTTGAATCGCCGGCGTAACTGCGTTAAACCAACAGTGAAGATCATATTGATAATCCTTTCCGGTTGGCGCGATCACGCTCATGTTGGAATGCAGTATCTGAAAAAGAATCGGTAAAACATCGTCTGCTTCATTTTTTTCAAGAATACGAAACGATATCATATCCATTGATCATCTACCTTCCTTTCCATCTTTTTCCTGACAATAAACGCCGTATATTTCAACCCGACGTCGACTCCATATCTGGAAGCGGCTTCTCCCAATTCGTTATCGTCAGACTGTTACCTTCCATCGGCCGATCTTCTATCCTTCCGTTTTGACCTGAATCGTATCATCCAGAAATACCAGTTCTCCTGATTCAACCAGTTCATCCTGCATAGAAACCCGCTTTTCGACGATAAGAGAGTCCTTTTGCATATTGAAAACATAATCAAAATTACCACGGTCCGAAAGTTCGTAACTCGCGCCGCCGGCATAATCGTAAATCAGGATCCGGTTATCGATTATTCCTGAACCAAAGCTTATCGTTGAACATATCTCCGGTCTTCCGTCGCCGGTCAGGTCATAGAAATAGACGCTCCATATTGGCATTCCGGTATAAAGCGTAACTGTTTCCTCCTCAGTCACAGCTTCCAGACACTCGTAATGACAGCGAAAGGTTACTCCCGGAAATGCGTCCAGATGATACTCTCTGACGTCGTCCGCAGCAATTTCATCTCCGTTAAGGCAGTCAAACCATTTGATTACACTGTCAGTGTTTGAGGGTTCACTGCTCGCAGATACAGGCGCTTTCTTACAGCCTGCCAATGACATTGAAAGCGCGAAACAAATCACGACGGCGATGATCTTTCTCATGGCAGCTCCTTTCAGGTTCCTTTTGGGAATAACATCTATCGTTTGATTCTGTGAATTATTTCAGCCATCAATTCCGCGAAAGATACGGATATTCTCACAGACAGGTCATTCTGCAAAACCATCGAGATCCCCCACCCGGTTCAGCGTAAAATCATCCACCGTCCCCCAGCCCTTTGCGCCGCATTTCACGCGAACGCCGATCGTCATGACATCGCCGGTAAGCCGGATCCCTGTGATCTTCGGGGTCTTCCAGTCTGCGTAGCCGGTCACCATAAAAGGCTGCGTCATTTCCCCTCCGTCCGTTACTGCGTACAGCTCCATCTCCGCGTCCGCAGACATATCCCCTCCCTGTGAACAGACAGTCAGCTGGTAGATTCCCGGCTCCAGATTCGTCACTTCCTGCTCGATGGAAAAATCCATATCCGATTCCGACCAGAAATGGAACGCCACATTGCCGCTGTAAGCGTCGTCCGCCTTCACCTGAAAATCCGTCGGATTCTTATTTCCGGCGTATGTCACCTTCCACATGGAGGTATCTGTCCCCTCAAAGCCGGGATTTTCCACCAGGTTCAGCATCAGAATCTCCACATGGGCGGGGAGTTTCGTTCCGTCCTCCAAAACTCCGGTAATCATATACTCGCCGCCCCGCGTCATATCGATCGCGGCCAGCGCATCCGAATCCCAGGTGACCGGCATCTGCGTGTTTGCCGACGGGTCGTTGTAGATCACATCCACCTTATCCGGCATCTGCAGCCCGCTTCCCACACTGCCAAACACGTTCACATCCGGAATATCCACGAAAGCCAGTGGCGCGGTGGCGCCGTATTTTAAGTATTTGAACACATTCAGGGACGCCAGCGGATGACCGGTCCAGTCGAACATCGCCTGATTATCCCAGGAACAGCCTCCGTAATATAGCCCCGCGTCGTCCGGGTCATAATCCGCCGCGTAGCTGCTGGCCCAGCCGCTTCCGTACTTCTCCCAGATCAGTGAATTGTCCGCCGTCGCCGGTCCCACAGGAATCCAGACGCCTTCCCAGTAGAACACGCCCAGCGCGCCCGCGTCCGACGCCGCGGCGCAGATATCGCGGATCATCGTCGCCTGACTCTGCACCTTTGCCGGATAACCCGGCACCAGATCATCCGAAGATACGCTGTTGCCGGTACCGTCGCCCTCGTCGTTGGTATACGGGTAGGCAGTCTCGGCGATCAGCGTCTTCTTGCCGTACTTTTCCTGAATCCGCCGCGCGGCTTCCTGCATATCTTCCGCGGTTCCGTGCCAGTAAGGATAATAGGACATAGCGAAAATATCGTAGTCCACGTTATTGTTTTTCAGATTTGCAGCGATCGCGTCCAGCTTGTCCAGCTGGTTGATATCCGTGTAGTGCACAGCAACCTGAATATCCTTTCCATAGGCTGCTGCCGTCTCCCGAACCGCTCTGCTCCCGGAATTCAGGAGTTTTGCAACCGCGGAGAACTGAGATTCCCCGGACATACCGTTATTGATCTCATTGCCGATCTGCACCATTCCTACATCTACGCCCGCGTCAAGAATGTCCGTCAGGCTCTCCGCGGTGAACTCGTACAGGGCGCTGCATTTCTCATCCACGCTCATGCCCTCCCACGCCTTAGGCGCGTGCTGTCGCTTGGGATCCGCCCAGAAATCCGAATAGTGGAAATCAATACACACCTTCATGCCGTACTGCGTCGCCCGCCGGCCAAGCTCAATCGCCTTGGGCACATCGCAGTTACCGCCGCCATAGCCGTGTCCGCCGGCGTCATAGGGATCGTTCCAGACCCGCAGGCGGATATAGTTGACCCCGGCCTGCGCCAGCGTCATGAAGACATCCTGCTCTTCTCCGTCAAAATTATAGTACCGGACGCCGCTTTCTTCCTCCGCGATCACGGAAGAAGCATCCATCCCGCGGATGAAATCGTCCGCGATCCCTTCCACCGGCGCTATGAAGATCTCGGATTCTTCCGGACCGTCCGGCAGTGGAAATGTGGTCTGTGCGATTACCGGCTGCGTTTTGACTTTGACTTTCTCGTCTTTCTGCTCCGATTTGTCCTCTCCGGACGAGCCGGGCATGGATTCTGCCGCCTGAACCTCATCATCCTGCGATTCTGTGTTTTGCGACTTTCCTGATTGGGCTTCTATATCCTGTGCTCCTGTTTCCTGCGCCCCCGATGTCTGCAGTTTTGCCGTCTGAACTTCCGGTTGTATTCCTGCACCGGTTCCGCTGCCGCCCTGACCGCACCCGGACAGTCCGACAATACCAAATATAACAGCGGCACCAAGCCCTATCAGTCTTATGTATTCTCTCTTCATAGCCGTCTGCCTCCCCCTTTAAGGCTGATTCATCGGATGTTTCAATAACCAATTCAATTATATCGTAATCTGAGATATATTGCAAGATTCAGGATCATCCGGCCGGGCAGGAGAGATCCTGCCAGTTTTCTCTATCACAAGAATATCGAGAAAAATGTCGTATCTTATACAGAAAAATTCGGGAAATCGCCGAATCTTAAGAATCACATGGACTTTACGCGCCGGATATGGTATATTTGGTTTGTAACTGGTCAATCTTACAGGCAGGAAGGGAGTGATGCCATGAATGACCGTGAACTGATGGAAGCGATGTTTCAAGCTATAACCGGACTACAGGCTGATATGACTGACATGAAAGCTGAGATGAGCGGCATGAAAGCCGATATCGCTGACATGAAGTCTGAGATCGATGACATGAAAGCCGATTTCGCTGACTTGAAGTCTGAGATCAATGACATGAAAGCCGATTTCGCTGTCATGAAGTCTGAGATCAATGACATGAAAGCCGATTTCGCTGTCATGAAGTCTGAGATCAATGACATGAAAGCCGATATCGCTGACTTGAAGTCTGAGATCAATGACATGAAAGCCGATATCGCTGACTTGAAGTCTGAGATCAATGGTCTGAAAGTCGAGATAGCTGTCATGAAGTCTGAGATCGATGGCATAAAAGTCGAGATAACTGACATGAAGTCTGAGATCAATGACATGAAAGCCGACATCGCTGACATGAAGTCCGATATTCAAAAGATTAAAATTCAGTTAGAGTATGATATAGTACCGCGTCTGAATACAATCGAAGAATGCTATACCGATACATACGAGCGTTATGTGGTTGAAACAGATAATATTCAGCAACTGAAAACGGATGTACATCTGTTAAGTATTGCCGTATCCGGATTATATCAGACAGCCTAACCGATTATAAAACACAACCGCAAAGCGCGTGCGTCTATGTCTCCCCATAGTCCACGCGCTTACCTGTACCGTTTTATATGAGTATTAAAAACAGCAAAATATATTTCAAATAAGATTTACAAGGAGGGATGTTCACATGAAATACGCGATCGACGAAAAGGGCTACATTTCCATCGGCGGCTTCGGCCAGAATCTGCGGATCCGCAGCACCGACCCTGCGCTCCCCGTGATCCTCTTCATCCACGGCGGCCCAGGCGTCTGTGACCGCCACTGGGTGCTGAAGGATCAGTCTGACCTGGCGCAGCACATGACCATGGTCTGCTGGGATCAGCGCGGCGCGGGCTTAAGCTATTTCCGCAAGCAGCCGGAGAAAGACATGACCCTGAACCGGATGATCGAGGACGCCCACGAGGTCATCTGCTATCTGAAGCGGCGCTTCCACAAGAAGAAAATCTATATCGTCGGCCACTCCTGGGGCTCTCTTCTGGGATCACTGACCGCGAAACGCTATCCGCAGGATGTAGCGACCTACATCGGCATGGGCCAGTTTGTAGACGGCGATGAGAACGAGACGCTCTCCTATCAGTTTGTCCTGGACGAAGCCACCAGGCGGAACGACACGAAGGCCCTCAAAGAGCTGGAGCGGATCGGCTGGCCGAAGAAAGGCCGCTACGCCAGCATGGACGACATGATGGTTCAGCGCAACCTGATGAGCAA
>CANQFR010000141.1 GCA_947599905.1 uncultured Lachnospiraceae bacterium | reverse complement strand
TTCTGTTGCACTGTCTCTGGAGTCGCCTCCGCCAGACGTTATCTGGTATCCTGCCCTGTGAAGCCCGGACTTTCCTCTCCCGCAGCCTTTCGGCATACGCGGCAGCGATCACCTGTCCTGCTCATCTCCTATTTTAGCACAGTTTGAAACATATGCCAATTGAATTTTCCTGTCTTGATTCTTACGTTTTTCGTACTATTACGCCGCACCCCTACACTGGGAAGCAGCTCCCGCCGATAAACTCCCTCACGATGGAGTTATGGGGGATACGCTCGCTGTCAATCCCCAGGAAATAGTCCAGAAACTTGAGGAGCCGCTTGGCCTCCGCATATTCTTCACAGTCCAAAGGGATCTGGAACAGCAGCGGTTCCGCATACTGCTTCAATACCGCCAGCTCATAGACAAGGGCAGAATTGAACATCACATCCGCCTCTTCCTGATACGGAAAAATATTCTTCTCCTCGCCGCGGCGCACCGACGGCCACCGCGCGATCGTCTCCCGCGCCGTGATCCCGCGGGTTCTGGCGTCCCGCACCATGCGCCGCAAAAGCCTCCCGTCCGTCGTGGGAATCCGGTTATGCTCGTCGATATTCAGCTGTGTCAGCGCGCTGATATAGATCTTAAACTTGCTCTGTGCGGGCAGGCTGTAGGAAAGCCGGTCATTTAAGCAGTGGATCCCTTCGATGACCAGGATATCATCCGGCCCCAGCTTCAGAAAGTCGCCCTTATACTCCCGCTCGCCGACGACGAAATTATATCTGGGCAGCTCCACGGTCTCACCGGCCAGAAGGCGCAGCATGTCCTGATTAAACCGTTCCGAATCGATGCTTTTCAAACTCTCGTAATCATAGTTGCCGTCCTCGTCCCGGGGACTGTCGATGCGGTTCACGAAATAATTGTCCACCGCGACCGGATGCGGCTTTAAGCCCAGCGCACGCAGCTGGATCGAGAGCCTGTGGGAAAATGAGGTTTTCCCGGATGAGGACGGTCCGGCAATCATGACGAACTTCTTCCCCGACCGCGCGGCGATCATCTCCGCGATCTGGCCGATCCGCTTCTCCTGCAGCGCCTCCTGGATCAGTATCAGGTCGCTGCCGCCGCCCATACAGATCCGCTCATTCAAAGCGCCCACGTCGACGATCTCCATCTTTTCGCCCCATTCGGACGATTCCTTCAGCACCTCAAACAGCTTCCGGCTGGGATGAAACGCCGGCACCGTCGCCGGATCCGCCGCCGTCGGCAGCATCAGCACAAAACCGTATTCGTACGGAATCAGGTCAAAATACCGGATATAGCCGGTATTCTGGGCCATGTACCCGTAAAAATAATCCTCGAATCCGTCCAGGCTGTAGATGTTCACCCGCGACGAACGCCGGTAAGAAAAGAGGCGGGCCTTGTCATACATTCCGTATTTCTCAAACAGTTCGACGGCCTCACGCGTATTGACGCTCCGCTTCATAATCGGAATCTTCCGATCCACATACTCGCGCATCTTCGCTTTGACCTGCGCGAGAAGCTCCTCCGTAATCGTAAAATCCCCGCGTGCATCCACGAAGAAACCCTTGCCCACAGAGAAATCCACAGCCACCCTGCGGATCCGTCCGGCTCCCACCACCTCATAGAAAGCTTTCAGCATCAGCAGCGTGGCGCTCCTCTGATAGGTCTGCATCCCAGGCTTCTCCGCTGTCGTGATGAACGTGATATGGCTCCCGTCCCTGACCTTCTTATGCAGCTCGGTCAGCTTCCCGTCCACAGACGCCAGTATGATATCATAGGGATAGCGCCGGCTGAACTCCTCCGTAATCTCGTAAAGCCGCGTCCCGGCCTCATACTCCCGCTCCTCTCCCTCGATAACCGCTTTGATCACAAATCACACCTCCCCTTCCGGGCGGCCATGCCGTCTGCCGCCCGCGATGTCTTCGTCTTACCAGAGCTTCGCCGGAAATGCCTGCGCCGCCTTCTCAATGACCGCGCCCGCGTCAATCTTCTCGCGGCAGTAGTCCGCCATAAAATCAATGAAAATATGCTCCAGCCCGTAGTGTCCCGCATCGATGACCGCCACCCCGTCCGCCACCGCGTCAAGGCCTTCATGATGGCCGATATCTCCCGTAATCAGCACCTGCGCGCCCGCCTTGCCGGCCGCCTGTGCCATGCCCTTTCCGGAACCGGGACAGACCGCCGCCCTGCGGATCCGATCAGAAGCATGCTCCGCGCCGTAAACCGTCACATGGGACAGGCCGAACGCCTCCTTCACCTGCTCCGCCAGTTCCTTTAACGAAACAGCCTTCAGCAGGATCCCCGCCTTGCCGATGCCATAGGGCGTCCCGTCAGCCTCGCCGGTTACTTCCAGCGGCTGCGCATCCAAAAGATGGAGCCGCCCGGCTGCCAGATCCGCCATACAGCCCGGCGCAATATCAAAATTCGTGTGCATCGCATAACAGCAGATGTCGTTCTGGATCAGCCGCAGAAGTCTTCTTCCGGTAAAGTCGCTGTCATTCACATGCCTGACCGGTGTAAAGATCAGCGGATGGTGCGTAAGCAGCAGATCTGCGTTCCCGCAGACCGCCTGATCCACCACGTCATCCGTAGCGTCCAGGGCAATCAGCACTTTCCTGATCTCCTTATCCGACCGCCCGGCCATAAGGCCGGGATTGTCCCAGCCGCAGGCATATGCCTCCGGCGCCAGTTCGTTCAGCTTCTCAATCCATTCTGCGCATCTCATCGTATCCCTCCATCCTGCCGCGCCTGCCGCACACAGTCAAGCCGGCTCTCAAGTTCCTTTCTGCGCGCCGCCGCGCTCCCGCCCGTCCGTCCCGCAAGCCCGGACAGGATCTGCGTCAGCACAGCTTCCTCCCGCTTCAGGTATTCCGTCAATACCGGATGATGCGCGCGGATCAGACAGGGCCCGTAGAGGGCCTGCGCCGCACTCAGCGGCTCCATCCCGCCGCGCGCCGCGTCGATGGCCACATAGAATTTGCCGTCCTCTTCCACCATTGCCTCACGTTCGATGGAAAAGCCGTTCATTTGCAGAAAATACCGTACCTTCTCCGGCTCCGACTGCGGCGAAAGAATCCAGTGTCCCACGCTCTCCCAGAGTCCGCGCCCGCCTTCGAGAATATGTACAATCAGCGAACCGCCCATGCCGGCAGCAATGACCGTGTCCGCCTCCCCCGCTTCAAGCGCCGTCACGCCGTCGCTTAAACGGGTCTCGATCCGCCCTTCAAATCCGCTTAGGCGGATATGCTCTGCGGCGCGTTTCAGGGGTTCCTCACGCACATCCATCGCCAGCGCCCGCTCCGCAATTCCCCGCTGCACCAGCGCAATCGGCACATAACCGTGATCGCAGCCCACGTCGGCGACGCGGCTGCCCGGCCGCACGAAGGAAGCCACCATATCCAGTCTGGCCGAAAGTCTGATATCCATTCGCAACCTGTCCTTCCTCCGCATCACGTCTCCGGCAGCGTTTTTGCACCGTAACGGCGGGGCCGCTGCCGAGGAATCATACCGCTGCCGCCCGCCGTCCGTCATTCGTCATTCGTCCAGATAATCCTTCAGCTTCCGGCTTCTGCTCGGATGACGGAGTTTTCTGAGCGCCTTCGCCTCAATCTGACGGATACGCTCCCGCGTGACGTTAAACTCCCTGCCGACCTCTTCCAGCGTCCGCGGCCTGCCGTCGTCCAGACCGAAGCGGAGTTTAAGCACCTTCTGCTCCCGGTCCGTCAGCGTCTCCAGAACCTCCAGCAGCTGCTCGTGCAGCAGCGTATAAGTCGCCGCATCCACGGGTACCGCCACATGCTCGTCCGGAAGGAAATCCCCCAGATGACTGTCTTCCTCTTCGCCGATCGGCGTCTCCAGAGACACCGGCTCCTGCGAAATCTTCAGGATCTCCCGCACCCGCTCCACCGGCATCTCAAGCTGCTGCGCAATCTCCTCCGGCGTCGGTTCCCGGCCAAGCTCCTGCAGAAGCTGCCGGGAGGTACGGATCAGCCGGTTAATCGTCTCCACCATATGGACCGGGATGCGGATTGTCCTGGCCTGGTCCGCGATGGCCCGGGTGATGGCCTGCCGGATCCACCAGGTCGCATAGGTGCTGAATTTATAGCCCTTGGTATAATCAAATTTCTCTACGGCTTTGATGAGTCCCAGATTCCCTTCCTGAATCAGATCGAGAAACTGCATGCCGCGGCCCACATAACGCTTGGCAATACTGACCACAAGGCGCAGATTAGCCTCCGCAAGGCGTTTCTTCGCCTCCTCGTCGCCAAGTTCAATCCGCTTGGCCACCTCAATTTCCTCGTCCATCGTCAGAAGCGGGATCTTGCCGATGTCTTTCAGATACATACGGACCGGATCCTCGAGTCCCACGCCCTCCGGCACGGACAGATCGATCTCCTCGAGATTGATCTCTTCCTCGTTGTCCAGATCCATCTCCTCATCGATGAACAGATCCATATCCAGATCCAGGTCGTCTTCCCCGCCCATATGGATAACGTCCACCTGATTCGAATCCAGAAAGTCATAAACTGCGTCCCATTTGTCCGAATCCAGGTCATCTCCGGCGAAGAACGCCTCGATCTCCTGACTGTCCAGGGTATTGCGCTTCTTTTTGGCCTCCGCCAGAAGCTGCTGCAGTTTTTCCTCAAATCCCAGTCCCTTCTCGTCCATACGGCCCACCTTTCCGCAGTCTGCATATATTGTAGCCCTAATCAAAGGAAATATGCAGGGTCTTAAGTGCGCTCTGAGCCTTTATGATCTCCTGCAGCCGGCCGATATCCGCAGCCGTCCTGCTGGCCTCATCCAGGCTGTGTTTGCGCACCTTTATCACTGTTTCCACAAACGCTTTCTTTTGCTGTTCGTTTTCAAGCGATTCCTTCAGGCTGGCGGAAAACAGCGCCGCCACCTCCCGATACTGCGCCTCGTCATTGATGAAATGATTCAGGATTGCCGCCGGTTCCACCGTTCCGGCCTCATGCGCCTCAAATACCATCTCCGCCACTTCATGATAAAGTCCGTCCTTAAAATCATCCGGCGAAATGATGCCGCGGATCTTCTCAAACAGCCGCGGCTCCTCGATCAGCCACGTCAGGAGGAGTCTCTGGGACTGCTTTGCGCCGTCATCCTTCTCCCTCCTGCGCTGTCCCGGCCCCCGCATGCCGCCTTCCGCCAGTGGGAGGCCGCTGCGGCTGCCGTAAGACGCGCCGTCCCGGCTCCCGCCAGCTCCCGCGCCGCCGCTTCCGGGCGTCCGCGCCACAGAATCCGCATAGGACCCGTATCGCTCCGCCCGCTGCCGGGATTCGGCCCAGGCAGGTCCGAGGCGCGCAGCCGTCCGGCTCACGAGCTGCTTCAGATCCTGATAATTGATAAACTGTTCCCGGCTGACAGCCTGGATATAATTGTCCCGCTCCAGGGCGTCCGGAAACTCCAGAAGCTTCTTCGCGACCTCCGTGTAGAAATCCGTCTTCTGCTCCGGATCGTTTAAGTCATAGCCCTGCTTCAGCACCTCGATCTCGAAGAGGAAGCTGTTCTTCGCCTCCGCGATGCGCTGCCGGAAGGCGTCGGCGCCCAGGTTCTTGATGAATTCGTCGGGATCCTTATGCGGCTTCATGTTCAGCACCTTGCAGGAAATCCCTACCTCCTTGAGGATCGGAATCGCCCGCAGGGCCGCCTTCACGCCCGCGCCGTCGCTGTCATAGGTCAGAATCACCTGATTCGTGTAGCGCTTCAGAAGGGAAGCATGCTGCGTGGTAAACGCCGTTCCCAGCGATGCCACCGCATTCGTAAAGCCCGCCTGATGCATGGCGATCACATCCATATAGCCCTCGCAGATCAGGAAATATTTCTCCCGTGACGATTTGGCAAAACTCAGTCCGTACAGGTTCCGGCTCTTATCGAAGAGCTTCGTCTCCGGCGAATTCAGATACTTCGGCTCCCCATCCCCCATGACACGGCCGCCGAAGCCGATCACGCGGTTATTCGTATCCAGAATCGGGAACATGACCCGGTTCCAGAACTTGTCCCACGTTCCTTTCTCCGAAATCGTGAAAAGGCCGGATTCCTTCAGGATCCGGTCGCTGTAGCCCTTCCCCTTCAGATAACGGTACAGATCGTCGCTGGTCTTATTCGCGAAACCCAGGCCAAAATGACGGATCGTATCGTCGCTTAACCCGCGCCCGGTCAGATACTCGTATCCGACGCGTCCGTGCGGCTGCTTTAACTGATAGTGAAAATAATTAGCCGCGAGCTTATTGATCTCCAGGAGGGTCGTCCTGAGATCTGCCTGGGCCTTCGCCTCCTTCGACATCTCCTGCTGCGGAAGCGTGATGCCGGCCCGGTCGGCCAAAACCTTCAGCGCCTCCGGAAAGCTGTAATTCTCATATTCCATCAGGAAGGTGATCACGTTCCCGCCGGCGCCGCAGCCGAAACAGTAATACATCTGCTTGTTCGGCGAAACGGAAAAAGACGGAGACTTCTCATGGTGGAACGGACACAGACCGAAATAACTGCTTCCCTTCTTCTGCAGCTTCACGTATCCGGAGACAATATCGACGATGTCGCTCCGGGAGCGCACTTCTTCCACCACATCATCCGGATAGTACATGAGAACACCCCCTCGTATAATATGTTTATAGTTAATAGTTACCCAGTACCTTGACAACTGAATCGGTACCAAAAATCAATCGGC
>CANQFR010000140.1 GCA_947599905.1 uncultured Lachnospiraceae bacterium | reverse complement strand
CCAAAAGCAGCGGATATACGGTTTTAACGCGCCGCACGGCGGTATCTCCTGATAAGCGCCGCTTCCCAAAAAAGGCGAGGCGGTTATGGGATGGTATAACGCAGAAAGGGGAACCGATTTCATTTTTTCACTCCATCTGTTATTAATTCCATTATGTAAATTCCCAGATAAACGCAAAATGCACTACAAAACCATCATCACGGTTCCTGCTCCGATTAAAATGCAGCCAGCAATCGATTTAGCCGTAACTTCTTCATGCAGAAAAACAAACGCCAGCACAAGCGTAATAACTACAGACAGCTTGTCGATCGGGACGACCTTTGACGCCTCTCCTACCTGCAAAGCCTTATAATAGCAAAGCCATGAAGCTCCCGTAGCAAGCCCGGACAAGATCAAAAAAATCCAGCTTTTCTGACTGATCGACCTGATACCGCTCTGCTGATGCGTTACAAACACCATTCCCCAGGCCATGACAACAACGACCATTGTGCGGATCGCAGTAGCAAGGTTAGATGCGACCCCTTCAATTCCTACTTTTGCCAGTATTGATGTAAGCGCGGCGAAAACCGCCGATCCAAGCGCAAGCCAAAACCACATCGTTATACCTCCAGAGTTTTCATAGCGGTGTTTCAAAAAAACGGGCTGTTTTCATCAGGGAAACAGCCCGCTTTTCGTCATTCTGTCATCTCATCCCGCAATGTTACTGCACATTGCGGAAATTGCCGTTCTCATCCACTACCACGTCGTTCAGCAGGAACACGCCGGTATCGGTGCAGGTGATACCCTTAATCTCCGATCTCCAGCAGCGGAACGCGGTATTGTCCGCCGTCGGAATGATGCTGCAGTAATCGAACAGCTTCTTCTGGATATCGGTAATCACCTTGGTTCTCTCATCATAATCCACGATGCTTCTGGCCTCGGCAACCATAGCCGCCTGGCCCTCCGGATCCGGGTTGGTAGCCTCCGGATTCCTCTGGCAGAAACGGTCTACCAGCAGGAAGGGCTCGGACCAGCCAAGTCCCAGAACTGCCATCTGGAAATTGCCGTCTTCCACATCCTGATTGACATAAGACCAGTCCTGTGTCTTGATCGTCATCTCAATACCAACTTCCGCCAGGTCGGCCGCAATCGACTGCGCGATGCGGACGGAATCCTCGTCGTCACGGCTGTCAAGCTCGAAGGTGAACTTCTGGCCATCCTTGTCCAGGAAGCCGTCATTGTCCGTGTCGGCCCAGCCGGCATCCGCCAGCAGCTGCTTCGCGGTATCCGGGTCATAGTCATAATTTGCCTTGTAATATGCCTCTGCCTCCGCGTCATAGTTCAAGCACTTGGGCAGGACCAGACAGTAAGCGGGAGACTGGAATTCGCTCATATAAGCGTCAAGGTTCTCACGATTGATCGCATTGATAATCGCCTTTCGGACATTGATATCGGACAGGATCGGATCGGTAATGTTAAGCTCCAGATAGGAGACATCCGCGCCGCAGGCCTCTGCAACCGTAATACCGTCCGCATTCTGCAGCTCCTCCAGATAAGCGCTGGGAACGCTGTCAAGCACGTCGTAGTCGCCGTTCTGGATCCCCTGCGCCAGCGTAAAGTCCTCGCCGGAGAATACCACGCGAACCGTCTCTACCGGGCAGGCGCCCTTGTTGGTCACGACCGGATTATAGGTCTTGTATCCCGGATTGGCCTTCAGCACCGCATAAGCGCCGGGCTCATAGGACTCCAGATAATAGGGGCCGTAGGGATGAATACCCCACAGGGCCTCATCTTTGGACATGGACTCCAGCTCATCCTTATCCATAATGCCTACGAAAACGCTCTGGAAGTTGTACTCCATGTCGGCCTGGAAAGAGCTCAGATGGCAGATAACCTTCCGTCCGTCGATATCCATGGATTCAATGTTGGCGTAACCGGAACCGTACTCGCTGACCTCCTGGCCATACTTAACGCTGGCCACGAAATCCTCCGGCTCCAGCTGCTCGCCGGTGCAGTAATACATGCCCTCAGGGAATGTCAGCGTCCAGGTCAGACCGTCGTCGCTCCACTCGAATTCTGAAGCGATGCAGGGCGTCGGCGCCTTGGTCTCCGGATCGGTTCCCAGAACCGGATCCGCCAGAAGCATCTGCATATCGTTCCAGGAAGAAACCTGGAACAGATCAACGCCCTCCCAGTCGGAATCATGGATCGTCAGCACCTTGGACGGGTCTGTCTCCGCCGAACTGCCGCCTGTACTTCCGGCTGTCTCACCGGCCGCCGCAGTCTCGCCTGCCGCGGCAGTACTTTCGGTACTGCTTCCCGCGCCGCCGCCACAGGCAGAAAGACCCAGGGACAGCACCATGGCCAGAGCCATGGTCATTGCCAATGTTCTCTTTTTCATAGATTTTCTCTCCTCCTTACAATTTGCATGCTCGCACATGCTGCTTTCCTTCTATGTGAAGCGGCACGCCGGCCGCCCCCACAGCATATTATTCCGCCATAAAGCAGTTCACCTGGTGAAGTTCCGAAATCTTCACGTCCATCGGCGCTTCCGTCCGGCACCGCTCCGTCGCGTAAGGACACCTGGGATGGAAATGGCACCCGGAGGGCAGATTGATCAGGCTTCCCGGCTCCCCTTCCATCATGTATTTCTCCCGGCCGCGGTCATGCGGATTTAAGATCGGCGACGCAGCCATCAGTCCCTTCGTATAGGGATGGCGCGGATTATCAAGAACCTCCTGCGTCGGCCCGAATTCCACCAGTCTCCCCAGATACATCACGGCGATCCGGTCGCTGATATAACGGATTACGTTCAGGTCATGGGTGATCACCAGGTAGGTCAGTCCCAGCTGCTCCTGCAGATCCAGAAGCAGGTTCAGGATCTGCGCCTGCACGGAGATGTCCAGGGCCGACGTGGGCTCATCCAGAATCATCACCTTCGGATTCATCACAAGCGCCCGGGCGATGGCGATACGCTGCAGCTGGCCGCCGGACAGCTGATGGGGGTAGCTGTAAAGATACCGGGCATCCATTTTCACGAGGGACATGGCCTTCGAAGCCATCTCCTTCGCGTCCTTCCGGTTGATTCCGTGAATAATCAGCGGGCGCATGATGGAACTGAGCACCGTCTCCCGGGGATTTAAGTTGGACGCCGGATCCTGGAATACCACCGATACCCTGGTACGCATATCCTTCATCTGTGCGCGCGTAGCTTTGGACAGATCCACGCCGTCGAAGATGACCGTCCCGGAGGTAATATCCGTCAGGCGCAGGATCACTCTGGCAAGCGTCGTCTTGCCGCTGCCGGACTCTCCCACCAGCCCGACGATCTCTCCCTTATTGATCGTCAGGGAAATGCCGTCCACAGCCTTGGCGTAGCTTCTGCCTTTGCCGAAACCGTTGCTGACCGGGAAATATTTCTTAAGCTCAACCAGTTCAATCGCTGCCTCAGACATCTTCCTTCACCCCCTGTTCCCCAAAACACTGATAGGAATGGGACGGACTTACCGTGTTCACCGGCGGATCCTCCGTTCTGCAGCGCTCCGTCGCGTACTCGCAGCGGTTGGCAAAACGGCAGCCCTTCTTATGATTGGTCAGACGCGGCACGCTGCCGTCGATGGTCTTAAGCCGGCCTTCCGCCTTGGTCATACGCGGAAGGGCCTGCATCAGCCTTCTGGTATACGGATGCTTCGGCTCATCGAAAATATCGAAAACCGTGCCGATCTCCACCACCTCGCCGGCATACATGACCGCCACCCGATCCGCAATCTCCGATACCAGACCGAAGTTGTGGGTGATCATCATGACCGCTGTGTTGTGCTCGTCACGCAGTTCGCGGATCAGTTTCAGGATCTGCGCCTCAATGGTCACATCCAGCGCCGTCGTGGGCTCGTCGGCGATGAGAAGCTTCGGGTTGCGGGCCAGCATCATGCCGATCATAACGCGCTGGCGCATACCGCCGGACATCTCGTGGGGAAAGCTGTTGACCCGCTTCTCCGCATCCGGCATTTTTACATCCCTGTACATTTCAATAACCTTATTCCAGGCCTCGGCCTTCGGCACATTGTCCAGAAGAATGCCCTCCTGCACCTGCCAGCCGGTGGTGTACACCGGATTTAAGGAATCCAGCGGGTTCTGGAAAATCATGCCAACCTCGTGTCCGCGAACCTTCTCCAGTTCCTTCTCGGACAGGTTATTCAAATCCCTTCCGTCATACCAGATCTCGCCCTTGATCACTTCATTGTGCTCCGGCAGGAGCTTAAGAATCGCATGAGCGACCGTGGACTTGCCGCAGCCGGATTCGCCCACGATAGCGAAGATCTCACCCCGGTTGATGGAAAAATTCACATTCTTGACGGCAGACAGATAGCCGTCTTTCACTTTATAATCAACACACAGATCCTTAAGTCTCAGCAGTTCATTCGTCTCGCTCATATCCGCTCCTCCTTACTGGGACTTCATCCGGGGATCCAGAAGGTCTCTTAAGCCCTCGCCCATGATGTTGAAGCCGAATACCGTATATACCAGAGCCAGACCGGGATAAATGCAGAGCCACGGTCCTCTGGAGACATAACGGATACCGTCGGATACCATCCAGCCCCAGTCCGGAGACGGCGGCTGGGAGCCGACGCCCAGGAAACTCAGCGTCGTGGTGGACATGATCGTTCCCGGCAGCTGCATGGAAATATTGACGATCAGAATCGGCACGATATTGGGCAGAATATACCGGAACATAATGGCAAGCGGCGACTCGCCGAAGGCGATTCCGGTCTCGATAAACGCCTGATTCTTGATGGACATGGTCTTGGCCCTGACGACCCTGGCATAGGCCGCCCAGTTGACGACAGCCACGGCGATAATCGCGTTGGTCAGATTGCTTCCGATCACGGTAACCACGGCCAGAGCGGCGATCATGCCGGGTATGGCGTAGGTCAGATCGGCGATAAACATCAACCCCTTGTCGACGGCCCCTCCGAAATACCCGCAGATCAGGCCGACGGTCACGCCCAGGACCAGCTGCAGACCTGCGCCGATGACGGCTACCTTCAGCGTAATCCTGGTTCCGTACACGATACGGCTGAACAGATCGCGGCCCATATCGTCGGTCCCCAGCAAGTGCCGCATACTGGGAGCCTGCAGAATCTCCTTCGGATTGTTGGCGTCGTAGGCAAAAGGTGCTATCACATCGGCGAAAATGGCCAGCAGAATCACGCTGCCTACCATAATCACGCCGATCAGAAAGTTCTTGTTCTTATAACAGGTTTTGAAAAATTCCTTTACCGGACTGTCGTTCATTAACGGTCACCTCCCGTCACAGCAATCCGGATCCGGGGATCCAGAATGCCAAGTACAATATCGCTTAAGATATTGCAGACCACGGTCAGTGTGGTAATGATCAGAATGATCGCCTGAATGACGTTAAAATCCTGCTCCACAATGGAATTCACCATCAGGTTGCCCATTCCGGGAATTCCAAATACATTTTCAATGATAATGTAGCCGGAGATCAGCCACGGCAGCTGCAGGAACAGATTGACCGCGATGATGATCAGCGAGTTGCGCAGCACATGCTTCACGAGCACGCCCCGCTTCGTCAGGCCCTTGGCATAGGCGGTGATCACGTACTTCTCCCGCAGGGCGTCCATGGCCTCCGACTTGGTCAGACGGATCGTGCTGGCCAGGCCGCTGACGACGCCGGTCACGATCGGCAGGATATAGTTGCGCCAGCTCTCGAATCCGGCCACCGGCACCAGTTTCAGATTGACGGCAAACACCAGCATCAGGATTGCGGCCAGCCAGAAAGACGGCACAGCCGTGAGCACCAGGGACACGCTCACCGCCAGACGGTCGATCAGACTGTCCTTCTTATACGCACAGATCAGCCCCATCGGGACCGCCACCAGATTCTCGATAATCAGCGTCGCCACTGTCAATTTCAGGCTGATCGGGATTCGCGTCTTGATCAGGCCCCAGACCGGCAGACGGTACTTATAGGAAATCCCGAAATCCTGCTCGAAAATAATCTTGCGGATCCAGTCAAAATACTGCACGAGAAACGGACGGTCAAAACCATACTGATGGCGGATCGCCTCCAGGTTCTCCCTGGACGAAAGCTGTCCGGCCATAATCGAAGCCGGGTCGCCGGGCATCATATAGATCATGCTGAACACCAGAAACGAAACGCAGAAAATCAGCGCCACTCCCAGCAGCAGTTTTTTGATCACATAATTCTTCATACGGTCATCGGTACCTCCTTGTAAGCCTTCCTGTCGATCCGGCCATTCCCCCGCTGCCGGCCTCCGATATGGGTATACAGCACTTCCGCATAAAAATACAACCCATAGATGCAAGAACGGCAAACACCGCACACTCCTTTGTGCACAACATGTTTGCCTTTTTTAAGCCATATGTATCCGCCTTATAGTTATGCATGAATTTAACATTTTTTATCACTTCAAATATTTATAACAGAATTCAGCGCATTTGTCAACGAAACGGAGAGATGAACATTTGTTTTGCAGATGTGCCATATATATGATATTTATTTTCATGGCGAAGTCCACCGGCGCCGTGCGGACGGACTGACAGACGGACGTTCGTTTCATTTTCGGCCGGTATCATACAGGAAAAGCCTCTTCCTGTACCGAAAAAACGACCGAAGCGGTAATTCCCCCACTCCGGTCGTCCATTCATATCCCTATTAATGATTCGCCGCCATTCAGCCGCCCATCATTCCTTAACCGCTCCGATATTCACACCCTTTACGAAGTAATCCTGCAGGA
>CANQFR010000139.1 GCA_947599905.1 uncultured Lachnospiraceae bacterium | reverse complement strand
CGACAACTCTTACTTTCTTTGAACCTACATTGTGACAGAAGGGATTCCTATATTTTCCGGTGGATGTCAGGCCTCCGTTTGCAGTGGAAGGCAGAAGCCGGAGTGCGGTTGCCCACCTAGCTTGGCTAGGCGTCAAATAGTAAGAACCGGCATCTTGGGATTTACAAAAGAGAAAAGCAGCGAGTAATCGCTGCTTTTTATTTCCCGCGGACATGCCGCCGTTGGCTCCCTGTTTTTATTGCGCCATTTCGTAAAATGTGGTATTCTATTATTCAGAAACAGTATTTTTCCGAAACGAGGGGCATACAGATGAAAGAGAAGTACGGAAAGTATATTGTCTGGGGCGTAACATTTTTTCTGGTACTGAACGCCTGCATCCTGGTGGCGCTGATGTTTCTGCGCTGGAGTGAGGTCAGGGCGGCGGTCGGAACGCTGAATCAGATTCTGGCGCCGATCACCTACGGACTCATTTTGGCCTATCTGATGTCGCCGATCTATAACAGGCTGTGTGAATGGATGGGGCTGCTGCTTCGGAAGGCGGTTAGGAAGCCGGAGAGATGCGCGTCGCTTTCGAAGGCGCTGGCGACTGCGGGCAGCCTGGTATTTCTGATCGCGGTCATCGTGGGTCTGATCTCCATGATCATCCCGACGGTGGTGGAGAGTATCATGGGTATCGTGAATTCGATCCCTGCTTATGTCCAGAAGGTTTCCAGATGGATTCAGACCGTGTTCGCCGACAATCCCCAGGTGGAAACGGCGGTGCTGGACGTCTATCAGCAGGGTGTGGATCAACTGATGGAATGGACGACGTCCGCGGCGAACTGGATGCCGAATCTGCAGACCGCGCTGGACCGGATCTATTCCGGCGTGATGGGTGTGGTCAATGTCACGAAGAACAGCCTGATCGGTGTGATCGTCATGATCTACCTGCTGAACATTAAGGATACGCTGACCGCGCAGGCGAAGAAGCTGGCTTACGGACTGTTTCCGCTGCGCTTTGCCAACGAACTGGTCGACAAATGCCGCTTCGTTCACAAGGTATTCGGCGGCTTCATCCTCGGCAAGCTCATCGATTCACTGATCATCGGGGTGCTGACATTTATTATCATGAGCATCCTTCGGATGCCGTATACGATGCTGATCAGCGTGATCATCGGCGTGACGAACATCATCCCGTTCTTCGGGCCGTTCATCGGGGCGATCCCGAGCGCGCTGCTGCTGCTTCTGGTCAGTCCGCGGCAGTGCCTGATCTTCCTGGTCCTGATTCTTTTGATCCAGCAGTTTGACGGCAATATCCTGGGGCCGAAGATTCTGGGCAATTCCACGGGACTTTCCAGCTTCTGGGTGCTGTTTTCGATTCTGTTCTTTGGAGGCATCCTGGGACCGATCGGCATGATCATCGGCGTGCCGACCTTCGCGGTGATCAGCCGTCTGGTGTCGGAGCGTGTAGAGAAGCAGCTGAAGAAGAAGGCCCTGTCTACGGATACGGAAGATTACAGGGGACTGAAACATATTGACGAGAACAGGAAAACATATGTCAGGTAGGGGAGTATGCAGAGAAAACGTATCAGACGGATGTTAATCATTCCTCTGCTGGTGATTGTTCTGGTGGCGGTGATCCGCTTTCTGGAACGTCCGGCGGCGGACGGGATTTCGAGGGCGGCGGCCTGCAAGGCAGCGGCCCTTTTCTTAACGACGGCAGAGGACTGCCGTGCGGAGGCGGAGACGGAGCGGTCGCACTTTTCGGCTGCGGACGCGCGGCAATGGTACGTAAAGTACATGGACCGGCTGTACCGGGACGGCGTGCTTACCGTGGAAATGACGCCGCCTGCGGCGCATATCGCGGAAGCGCAGCTGACCTACGGGGAAGCCGGGGAGATGGCAAAGCGGCTGACGGAGATTGCGCTGGGCGAGGATGGTATGGATGAGGCGAAGCAGCGCCTCGAAAAAGCTGCGGGCGTGACGAAATCGAACCGGAAGAAGCCGATGCCGGCGGAGCGCTTCTGGGAACTCTATGAGGAAATCTGCGCGCTCGCCGGGGACGCGGGAGGCGGTTCGGCGGGCGGCTACACGGAAGGACCGGCCGTGAATGGCGGCGCGGGCGAAAGCGCGGCGTCCGGAAATGGAGACGCGGGAGGCACTGCTGCGGCCGGTAGTCAGGCCGGAGAAGGCGGCGCGGCGTGCGGCGGCGTACGTGAGGTGACGCTGCAGATTGTCGGTACGCCGGATAATGTCCCGGACGCCCCCGCCTGGACGGCGTATACCGATCAGGGGATTTACGGCTTCGAGGGACTGGGACTGTCCCGCTATATCGACTGCCGGATCCGCGTACTGGTCAAAGAGAAGGAAATGATCCGTGTCGTGGATGTGCTCTCGGAGGAGGTCAGCTACCGGAATGTCTGGCTCGTCAGCGCATCAAAGCGTGAGCTCACCGGCTTTACGGGAGAATGTCTGCGCACGTTTCCCGTGGAGAAGAAACTTGAGGAGAGCGGCGTTTTGTCGGACTGTCTGGCTGACCTGACGCTTGTGGGCGGGAACGTGGAGCGGATTTCTGTCAAGCGCGAGAAGATAACCGCCAGGGTGCTGGCGGTCCGCGAGGATGCGATCGAGCTGGAAGGTTACGGTACGGTCGCGCTGGACGAAGATTTCTGCGTCTATAAGACTTACGGCGGATTTGAACGGCAGGATCTTTCGCAGATTCTCGTCGGATATGATACGCAGGAATTTATTGTCGCAGGCGGAAAGCTCTGCGCGGCGCTGATTGTGCGGAGTTTCGGCGCGGAGTCGATCCGTGTGCTGATTTCGGACACCAGCTTTCATTCCATTTTCCATCCGGAGGTGCGGCTGGAATTCCTGAGCGACTGTGTCATGCGGCAGGGTGAGACGGAGCGCGTGTTCCGCGCGGGCGAGAGCGTGACGGTGGCGGCCGCGGGCGGAGACGGCGATGGCGTGACCTTGTCCCCATCCGATGCGCGTCTGACGTTCCTTCCGGCAGATGAGAGCGCCGGTATCCGCGTCGCGAGCGTCATCCGCGGGCAGGGCGCGCCGGTCTGTCCGGGAAGGCTGGAGGTGGCCTGCGAGGCGGACGGCCTTGTGCTTGTCAATGAACTGTATCTGGAAGACTACCTGAAGCGGGTGCTTCCCAGTGAGATGCCGTTGAGTTATGAACCCGAGGCGCTCAGGGCGCAGGCGGTCTGCGCCCGTACCTATGCCTACCGGCAGATCCGCGGCAATTCCTGCAGGCAGCACGGCGCCCATGTAGACGACAGCACGAATTATCAGGTTTACAATAACAGCGAGACCGGGCGTGAGGCCGCGGAGGCGGTGGACGCCACTTACGGGCAGATCCTGATGTATGGGGACGATGCGGCGGAGACCTATTATTTCTCCACTTCCTGCGGACACACGACGGATATGGGTGCCTGGGGGCAGGAGCCGGAGCGGACGCCCTATCTGCACGCGGTGGAAGTGCGGCCGGAGGGCGGCGCAATCCGCGTGAGCGCCGAAACGGATGACGGATACGCTGCAGGCGGCAGTGCGGGCACAGAAGAAGACCGCAGCGGTACGGAGGGCGAGGAGGCGTTTGAGACGTTCATCCGCGTCACCGGGGCGGACAGCGATGATTTTGAATCCGGGTACGCGATGTACCGTTGGCAGACACAGCTCACCGCCGCGCAGCTTGAGGATAACATAGGCGATATCGGCCGGATCACCGGCGTTGAAGTAACCGGCCGCGGCGCGGGCGGCGTGGCACAGTGCGTGACTGTGACCGGCACTGAGGGTACGAAGCAGATCGAGGGTGAAAGCCGCATCCGCGCGGCGCTGGGCCACCCGGACGAGACGATCATCCGCAATGACGGCAGCAGCGTAAGCGGCTGGGCGAGTCTTCCCAGCGCGTTTCTTTCCGTCGAGAGCGGCACGGCGGAGAACGGCGAATTGTCTTTTACGATCTACGGCGGCGGCTACGGGCACGGCATCGGCATGAGCCAGAACGGCGCCCAGGCCATGGCGAAGCGGGGATACTCCTGCAGCGAGATTCTGGCATTTTTCTATGAAGGGACAAAGCTCGAGACAGTGTACTGATTCCGGATGGCTGATATGCCGGAAGAGGGCATCATCAATTTTTGGATTGCAAAATTGATTTTGCTGCTATATAATGGAAAAGATTTCTGGGTACGACTCGATGAAGCAACCAATTCAAAGGGGTTATGCACTGTGAAGCTGATTTTCCGTTACATGAAACCGTATGCGAAGGCGATCGCGGCGTCGATGTTTTTAAAACTGGCGGGCACGATGGTCGAGTTGATGCTGCCTTATATTCTGGAGCATATCATTGATGTGGCTGTTCCGGCAGGCAACCTGGGTCATATTTTCCTCTGGGGAATTCTGATGATCGTGACGGCGATGGTTACGCGGCAGCTGAACATAACGGCCAATCGCAGCGCCGTGGAGAACGCGCACAATGTCTCCTATAACATCCGGCAGGATTTATTTATCAAAACGGCGAACCTCTCCGGCAGCCAGTTTGACGGCTTCGGCCTCCCGAGCCTGATCAGCCGTATGACCAGTGACAGTTATAATGTCCAGTCCTGCGCGCAGTCATTGCAGACGCTCTGCGTGCGCGCGCCGATTATGCTTGTGGGCGGCATTCTGATCACGATGACGATGGACTGGGTGCTGTCGGCGCTTCTCTGCCTGATGCTGCCGGTCATGCTGGTGGTCATTATCGGCGTCTCCCGTTACGGGATTCCGCTGTTTAATAAGGTTCAGGAGAGCCTTGACGATGTCGTGCGGGTCATGCGGGAAAATATCACTGGCATCCGCGTCGTGAAGGCGCTCTCCAAGACAGAGTACGAGAAACGCCGCTTTGCCGTGAGCAATGAGACGATGACGCGCAATGACATCAAGGCCAGTACGGTCATGGCGCTGCCGGGACCGATCATGCAGATCTGCCTGAATACCGGCCTGACGCTGGTGGTCTTTATCGGCGCGATCCGGGTCAATAACGGTCAGATGAATCCCGGCGTGATCCTCGCGTTTCTGACATATTTTAATATGGTTCTGCAGGGCGTCATGGGCATCAACCGTATTTTCATGATGATCAGCAAGGCGTCGGCGTCCGCCAACCGCATCGGCCGCATCCTGGCGGCGGAAGAGGACCAGCGCGTCCTGACGGCGGAAGAGGCGAAGAAGCCGGCCGGCGATGCGTTCATTCGCTTCGAGCATGTGAATTTCAGTTACGGCAAGGACGGCACGGCCGCCGCGGAGGCCTTTGGCGGCAGCAGCCGGGAGCAGTGCCTTTATGATATCAATTTCTCCATTCAGAAGGGCGAGAGCCTGGGGATTATCGGGCCCACCGGCTGCGGCAAGACCACCATTATCAACCTGCTGATGCGGTTCTATGATGTGGAGGACGGCGGCGTCTTCGTGGACGGCCGCGATGTGCGCAGTTACGGCAAGGACGAGCTGCACCGCAAGTTCGGCGTCGTTTTCCAGAACGATATGGTTTTCAATGACACCCTGCGCCGCAATATCGCATTCGGGCGCGAGATTCCGGACGGGAGACTTGAAGAGTCCACAAAGGACGCGATGGCGGCGGAATACATTGCCGGTCTTCCGGGCGGTCTCGATTACATGGCGGACATCAAGGGTGCGAATCTGTCCGGCGGTCAGAAACAGCGGCTCCTGATTGCCCGCGCTCTTGCGGCAAAGCCGGAGATTCTGATTCTGGACGATTCTTCTTCCGCGCTGGATTATAAGACGGACGCCTCCCTCAGAAAGGCGATCTTTGAAAATTACGGCGGTACGACGACGATCCTGATCGCGCAGCGCGTGAGTTCCGTGATGAACATGACGAATATCCTGGTCATGGACAACGGGCGCTGTATCGGATACGGGAACCATGAGCATCTGCTTGAGACATGCCCGGAGTACCGGGATATTTTCCATACCCAGATGGGCGCGCTGGCGTGAGGAGGAAGATGATATGACTAAGATGCAGCGCAGCGCCATCGGGGCGCGGGCCGCGAAAGGAGGCGGTGAGTATGCCTGGTAAGGGAGACCGCGGCGGAAAGAAGGAGAAGCCCAGGGACGCGAAGAAGTCCCTCCGGCGTATTCTCTTATATTTAAATGAATACCGTTGGGCGGTGATCTGCCTGACCCTCTGTGCCTTTATCAGCAATTTCGGGAACCTTTTAGGACCGAATTTCGCCGGCAAGGCGATTCACGCGGCCGGTGCCGGCGCAGGGAAGGTAGATTTCGACGTTGTATTTTTCTATGGCAAATGCATGCTCGCAGCTTATCTGGCGAGCGGCCTGCTTACCTTTATTATCAATATCGGCATGATGCGGGTCAGCCGCAATGTGGCCTGCCGGATGCGCAAGGATGTGTTCGATAAGCTGATGACCCTGCCGGTCGGCTTCTTTGACCGGAATCAGGCGGGCGACATCATCAGCCGCGTCAGCTATGACATCGATGTGGTGAGCACGAGCCTTGCGACCGATGTGGTGCAGATCATTACCAGTGTGGTCACGGTCGTGGGATCATTTCTCATGATGTGCGCGATTTCCCTGCCCCTTGTGGTGTGTATGCTGGTGACGATCCCCATGGCGATCTACTACACCAGATACATGGGCCGCAGGACCAGACCCCTCTATTCGAAGCGCAGCGCCGCTTACGGCCGCATGAACGGCTTCGTGGAGGAAATGTTCACCGGACAGAAGACGATCCTGGCCTACGCCTACGAGGACGGCGTCTGCGAGGAGTTCAGCGCGATCAACCACGCCGCCGCGG
>CANQFR010000138.1 GCA_947599905.1 uncultured Lachnospiraceae bacterium | reverse complement strand
AGGGAATCCGGACATTCAAAAGGAATCGCGGCAATGCCCACCTTATCATATACCCGGATATTCTCGATCGCGGAGCCATAGGCCTTCAGATCATTGAATTCCATGGTGTTCTTCTCGAGATCCGCCAGCTTCTCCTCATCCATTTGGGGGAACAGATACTTAAACATATCAATATCCAGAAGCGTAACGCCCCTTGTGAAATGGGCCGTATCCATTTTCATCCCATACAGCAGCGCCGTAGCCACATCCGCCGTCATGGGAACATTCAGTTTCTGAAAATACTCCGCGATCAGGGTCGCGCAGCTGCCAACGATCCGGATATCCGAATACAGGTAGCTCTCCTCCACATAAGTCGGATGATGGTCGATACAGGCGATCTCACAGCCCACGAGATCCAGGATATTTCCGCCGTTCTTCTGGGAATCCACGCAGATGATATAATCCTCCGCATTCATTTCCTTTTCAAATCTGGTATACGGAAAAATATCAATATGGAAAAGCTCTGTCATTTTCCGCGTGCTGAGCTTATCGATCTTACCGTGATAACACAGTACCGACGGCACTCCGTAATGCGCCAGAAGCGCCTGTAAGCCGTACGCGGACGCGATCGCGTCCGGATCCGGGAAATTATGTGTCTGGATATATACCTTTTTCGATCTGCAAAGCCCGACTAATTTCATAAAGTCTTCCATTGCTGTCAGCCGCCTTCCTTTCGATATCAGTCCGCTACTTTAATGAGGTGATCGCAGAGATCGCAAGCGCCTGCGCAAACGCAGCGCATTCCCGGTCTGTAAGTCCTGCTGTCCCGTCCGTATTGATGGAAGCGCACAGTTCCTCTGCGAAGGCAGCGAACGCCGCCCCTTCCGATTCGTCTGTCCCCGCCTGTTCTTCCTTGACCTGCCCTGAAGCCAGACCGGTCAGGATCTCCGGCGTCAGCCTGTCCTTCATTTTCACAAGGCCGTGATACGCGGCCGGGAAACGGTTCTGCATGCACAGAAGCGCGAACAGCGCCAGCCGTTTATGGCCGTCCGCGAACGCCTCCTCGCCTCCAAAACTCTTTAAGAGCAGGAACGAATTAAACAGCCGCTCCAGCGCCTTGGGATCGCTCCCCACAGAGAGACGCGCCAGTTCTCCGTAATGACGGGTCTCCGCCTCATCATCCGTACTGATGTTGATCCGGCTGAGATTGTCCGTAATATATTTGTGGATATCAACGCTCCCGCCGGCCACGCGGAACGCCATACGGAACGTCTTATCAAAATAGGCTTCGCCTTTCTCATCGCTGTACTGCGCGCCCAGCAGTTCACGCCTGCCGCGGAGAACGGTTTCACGGTCTACCGCAACCATGAAAATGCACCCCGGACACTCAAAGAAATACCGCATGGCATCCAGAATCCCGGCAGCCCTGGCCGGAGCCAGCCGGTTCAGATCATCTACCAGAAAGATTACTTTCCCGTTGCCGGCCGCGGCCCTGCGCTTCACTGTTTCGGAAAAAGCACGCACCTTCTGCTCCAGGGAATTGGCGCGGTTATCCCTAAAAAGCGCATCGGCAATCTTCTGGCCGTCCGAAGAGCCCTGAGAAATCATTCCCGTGGCAATCCCGATCACTCCCTGCGCCAGCATCTTCGCCCTGGCTTTCGTCTCTTCATTCACGGTGCCGTTCAGCAGTTCCATCAGCTTGTCCGCCAGGACCATGGGAAGCTGCTCCGCTTCATCGAATTTGGAAAACTGCCAGGTATAGAGCCGGAAGATATTTCCATGGAAATTCTCCTCCAGGCCATCCTGAAGCATGCGGATAAAACTGCTGCCCACACCCTCTCCGTCTCCCTGTATCGCGATCGTCATCGGCGTGTCGCACTGCCCGACAAATCTCGAAATCCCGTCGATCAGGGTTCCGTACTGCCCCTTTCTCTCGGAACCGGAAGCCTTCTTCTCAACGCCGGCGGACGGCTCCTTTACGGTCGCCTGCATATCAACCGCCGCATCCGTAACCGCAGCGTTTTCTGCAGCCGGCTCAGTTTTCGGCGAAACAGCGCCGGCCGGTTCCGCGGACGCGTCTGGAATACTTTCCCTCTCCTCCACCGGCGCCGGCTCGATCAGCTGACAGCCCGGGTGATTCTCTTCCATATAGGAGAAGAAACGTGTCCGCTCGGCCGCGCATTTTTCATAATCCGCGCTTGTCCGCGCAACGCCGAACAGGAAACTGCCGAAGCTGATGGGCACATTTCCCGTACGATCCCCGGTCCGCACCGTCAGAAGGATCCCGATATCCGTGATCCGCTCGCCGGCGCTTTTTGCGGCCGCATCCTGATTTCTGGAAGCAAACAGCGACCCGACAATCATCTGCGACGTCTTCGTCTCGACGGCCTCCGCCTTCACCAGATCTTCTGTCGCATATTCCTGGGTGATCTCCTTTCCGCCCTGCCGGATCACATGAAATACACCACGGCTCTCATTGATTTCCAGCTTCTCGTGCATGCCGAAGCGGGCGTCGAAGCCCTCCGTACGGGCCTTCACAAACGGTTCGATCGCCTCGTTCAGAAAAGCCTGCACCTCGCCCTGCGCCTCTTTATCCACATAAAATATCTTCGTCGTTCCGTTCGTCAGCGCGATCTCCAGCGCGGTATCCTGTCCGCTTACGGTCAGAATATCCCGATATGCAACCATATCGCCCGTCCCCGCCTGCACCTGATACTCCAGCCGGTCGGCGTAAATATTCAGCACCCCTTTATTATAGCTCTGAAGATCCAGGAAGGAAAAATAAATTCCCTGCGCAAGCAGCCGCTCTTTCCGCGCCTCAATAAAAGGCTTAAGCGCATCCGCGATAAACCCGGAGACATTCTCGCGAAGCTCCTTATCGATCGCAAACGCTTTATGCGTCCCGTCGTACATGACGAATTCCAGCGCGCCGACCGCAGAAATCCGCACCGACTTCACATCTTCATAGGAGACCGTCTCTCCCTTGCCGGACGGCGTGCTGAATTCGGTCCTGTCGTCCATCACATTAAGAATTCCGCTGTTTAACATCCCGCCGATCCCGAAACGGCTGCTGGGAAATGAATACATGATGCCTTCGGACTGAAGCCTGAGGCTGCGCTCGGAAAGATAGCTTCTGCTGGCCTGTTCGATGGTAAAATACGCCTCGTGGAGATTCTTGCGGTTTACCGCGCAGGACTCCGTCCGGCCGTCCTCCATAATGAAATTGATGCGATCCAGCCCCTTCTTTAACGCCACCAGACTGTCGTACGGGATCACGATCTTCTGCACCGCGCTGACTACAAATTCCGTCCTGTCGCTGTAGACCGCCAGCCGCCCGGATTTTAACAATCCCTTCACCTCTGTCTGGTAAAGGGGCGCCTCATTTCCCGCTGCCCTGACGGCGGGAGCAGGCGCATCGCGCAGCACCTTCTCTCCGCAGAACGGACAAAACAGTACCTCATCATCCAATTCTCTTCCGCATTTCGCACACCGCATAGCATCTTCCTCCTCTTATGCAGAAAGGATATCTGTTCCGGTGCATAACCGCACCAGCCGCCTTACTCTTCTTCCTCCTTCACCGGATGCACCGCAACCAGCAGCTTTCCGACCCGCAGGTCGTCCATTTCCAGCACCGTCACCGTAATATTCTCATAATCAAAGCTGTCCCCGGCCTTCGGGAAGCCGCCGAACTGCTCCAGCGTCCAGCCGCCGACCGTGACGGAATCGGTCTCAAAATCATCCTCATCCCACTCCGCCAGCTCACAGAACTCGCCGATGGACAGATCGCCGTCAATCTCGTACTCGTGCTCGCCGCGTTCCACCACATCATTTACCACTTCGTCGGTCTCGTCCCAGATATCGCCGACAATCTGCTCCAGCACATCCTCCATGGTCACCATGCCGATCGTGCTGCCGTACTCGTCGGTAACGATCGCGATGTGGGTCTTGCGCTGCTTCATCATCGCCAGGATCGCCGGCAGCTTCGTCGTCTTATAGACGAAGCACGGCTCGATCAGCAGCCCTTTCAGATCCGGCTCCGGCGTATCCAGAAGCGCCCGGTAGTAATGGTTCAGGTACAACACGCCCAGGATCCGCTCCCTCCGGTCGTCGTAGACCGGCAGCCTTGAAAATGTACTCTCCTCGATCTGCCTCCGGATCTCCTGCGGATCGTCGTCGATCTCCAGCGCCTCCATGTCCACACGGGGCGTCATGATCTCATGGGCAGAGATCTCGGCGAAGTCCAGCGCGTTCTGCAGAAGCTCCGACTGGTCTTCATCAATAATGCCTTCGTCCTCCGAGGTCTCGATCAGGTCGATCAGCTCTTCTTCCGCCGCCTCTGCCTCCTCGTCTTCATCCAGCGTCTCGCCCTTTAACGACGACGTGATCAGGTTCACCGCGCCGCAGATCACCCAGGTCACCGGCGTCAGCACCGTCATCAGGAAACGCAGCGGACCGGCCACCTTAAGGGCAAAAGGCTGCGGGTTCCGCCTGGCGACGATCTTGGGCATGGTCTCGCCGAAGATCAGCACCAGCACCGTCAGAAGGAGCGACGCGGCGGAAGTATAAATGTCCTGCTTCGCGGCCGAAGCGTCCGCCCCCGCAATCAGAAGCGCGAGCAGCGTCATCACGCTGGACGCGGAAATATTGACCAGATTGTTACCGATCAGGATCGTCGAAAGCGCCCGGTCAAACCGGTCGCAGATATACAGCGCCTGCTTCACCGCCGGACCGTGGCCTGCCTCCAGCCTTGTACGGTTCAGCCCGGAATAGGCGATCTCCGATCCCGAGAAGAACGCGGAGAAAGCCAGCAGAACCACGATTGAGAAGCTGTAGAGAATCACCGCAGTCATTCCGCCTTCGCCTCCTCCCTGACGATCCGCAGGACGCGGATGCGCCGCTTCTCCATTTTCTGGATCGTGATATGCAGATCCCGGTAGGTGAAGCTGTCCCCCTGCCGGGGAATATTGTCAAATGCGTCGTAAGCCAGACTGACCATATTCCTGTGGGCCACCTCGTCCTCGTCATAGTTCTCGTAGCCCATGCGGTCGAAGCAGTCGTCGATGCTCATGGACGCATCCACATCCCAGGTATGGTCGTCGATCTGCACGAAGCTCTCCACGACCTCGTCGTCCTCATCCCAGATATCGCCGACCAGCTCCTCCAGCATATCTTCCACCGTGACCACGCCTTCCACGCCGCCGTAATCGTCGGTGACGATAGCCATACTGGCCTTGCGCCGGTTCATAGCCGGCAGAAGATCGGCGATTTCCGTGCTGCCGTGAACAAAGAACGGCGGATCCATGACCTGATGGATGTCCACCTTCTCACCGGCCTTCAGATAGGCCTTCACGAATTTACGGCAGGACAATACGCCCACCACATTATCGATCGAATCATGATAAACCGGCATCCGTGAATGACGCACTGCGCGGATATGGCTTAAGATCTCCTCCACGCTGTCGCTGTCGTCGATGGCTTCCACATCCACCCGTACCGTCAGGATGTCATCCACAATATGGTCGCCGAAGCTGAGCGCGGACTGGACAAGTTCGCCCTTCTCGGTCTCCAGGCCGCCTTCCTCCGCAATATTTTCCACCATATCATAAAACTCGTCCTCGGTGACGGCACTGTCCCCGCCGCCGATCAGATTGGCCGCCACATTGCCGATCGCCGTCAGCAGGAAGGAAAACGGCGTACAGATGCGCATGAACAGAATCAGCGATCCCGCGATCGTCTGGGAAAAATGCTCGGAATATTTCTTCGCGATGCTTTTGGGAAGCAGCTCCGCGAAAAAGAACACAATAACCGTAAGCACCAGCGTCGTGGCAGCCACAGCGTTCGTGCCCCACATCCGTGTCGCCCAGACCGTCGTGATGGAGGATGCAAGGATATGTGATAGATTGTTGCCGATCAGAATGGTGGAAAGGGCCTTGTCGAAGTGATCCAGAATATACTGGACATTCTTCGCCCCGCGGTCGCCCTTGTCCGCCAGCAGACGGATACGAACTTTATTGACAGAACTTAACGCAATCTCACCGGATGCGAAATATGCGCCCATAACGAGTAAAACAATAATCAGGATTAGGGATATCCAACTGTCCCCTTCCATCGGAAAAACCACCTAGCCTTTCTTAAAAACACCCTTCGTTGCGTAAAGATGGTTTTATTATACGGAAGAATATGGGGTTTGTCAATCGTTTACGCGGAATATGGGAAATGATTGAAACGCAGCGTCAACGGCGTTCTCTTCGCATGGAGATACAAGCGAGACGTCACAGGAGCCTTGCTTGCACGGAAAAACGGGCAAGGCGTCAATGGCGCTCTGCCCGCATGGAATATAACCGCGTTCAGCGGTAAATCCTCACGTCTGCGGCGTACGCCTCAAACTCCTCCCGCTGCGCCTGCCAGTTCTCCCTAAGCTGCGCCATGCCCAGCCTCCCGTTCACATACTCCTCCGCCCACTCATTGCCGGACAGCACTGTCAGATGATGGCCGTCGATGCTGCCGGCCATCCGCTGGTACTCCAGCTTGTCCGGATAGCGCCGCGCAATCGCTTTGATCAGGGCCAGCGCCGCCGGCAGGAAATCGCAGTCCGCCTTCAGCGGCGCAAATTCCAGCCCGAAGCAGAGTTCCCCGCGGTATTTACTGTTAGAGGGTACGAAGGACCGCCGCCGGAAGCAGACGGATCCGTCGTCCAGACCGTCCTCGGCGAATAGCTCCCTCATGTCCCGATAGAGCCGGTCCATATCGATAAACGGCGCCCCATAGACCTGAAACGGCTTCTCGCTTCCGCGCCCCTCGCTGATATTCAGC
>CANQFR010000137.1 GCA_947599905.1 uncultured Lachnospiraceae bacterium | reverse complement strand
CCCTGCACCAGATTGCCGAGATGGACAAAGCCCGTGGGGCTCGGTCCCATGCGGCTGACGACCGCGCCCTCCGGAAGGCTGCGCGGCGGATATTTTTCTTCAAGCGCCTCCGGCGTATCGGTCACATCCGGAAAAAGCAGTTCACTGAGCGCGTTATAATCCATTTTGATTGCCTCCTGCTGTCGCATTTTCATTCAATATATCATAGCGGAGAAAAATTTACAATACAAGAAGAGCGTCACTGGCGTTCTTCTTGCATGGAAAGATAAAAGCCTCCGGAAACTGCCGGCTTACGCCGGCTGCGCCGAAGGCTTTCTTTCATGAGATTTCTTTCTTATACCTGTTTCGATTTCTCGCCGCCAGTAGAAAAGCTTTTTCCATCGCCGGAGTTAATTCCGGCGAATCCTCATCATAAACGATCGGCTTTGTTTTTGCAGCTTCAATCTCTGCTATTTGCTCTTCTGAAAGTTTCACTCCCTTTTTATATGCCACTGTAACTGTCATAATAAAGTCTCCTTTCTGCCGCCGTCGCCACCCGGGCTGAGATAATCCGCAAAGAATCTTTCCGTTCTGTGTATACAACAAATAAGATATCATGAACAAGTCCGATTGTATTATACCTGTCTTCGTCCTTGCTATGCTCGAAATCTTAGATTTCAATACGATTTTCATCGTCAAACACATGCATAGCTATGTTGAAATCTATTCCATGTTTCGCCTTATTGGCGCGATTCTTTTCTTCATCCCATTCAAATTTCAAAACACCTATATCACATCACCTGCTTTACTGTCTTTCTATTTCAAATTTATCATAAAACGCCATCATTTGCAAGATATGTCCGCTTTTTCTCTGGCCGCAGAAAACCGGTCATCCCCGGATATCCCGCAAGTACTCCTTGGGAGACTTGCCGCTGATCTTTTTAAATACACGATAAAAGCTTGAATAATATTCATAGCCGGAACACAGCCATACTTTATCAATCGGCCATCCATTCCGAAGTCGTCTCTTTGCCTCCTCTATTCTCTCACGCTGGATATATTCTAAGCATGACATTCCCGTGACTCGTTTAAATTCATGACACAGATAATATTTACTGATATAAAAATGCTCTCTCAAATCATCCAAAGTCATCCTTCCATCCAGATGCTCTTTTATATAACGAATAATTTCATCTATTTTCTGACTACTGTCCGAATTCTCCCTTTTCTGCTCTTCAAATCTTCGTTGTTCCTGACAGGCCCTGTTCACTGTTACCAGAATATCCAGCAAAACCGAAAGCAGCATAATTCCTGCCTCCGTTTTGTCGCTTTGATAAAGTTCATACATCGTCAGTATTTTTCTGTCAAGCCCATACTTAAATACTATACAGGAATCCAGCCACCCTCTGCTTTTCCCATTCTCTTTTTCATTTTGAAACGCCGCAAAAAGATCATAATCTGCTTCTGAAAACTTTCGAAAATAGCGTTCCTGAAAATAAATGCACAGCATTTCATACGAGCAGTCTGTATTCGCCGCCATATTCAGATTTTCATCGCCGTTCAGCAGCAAAATGCTGCCAGACGCAGGGGTATACTGCTTTCCGTTAACATGCAACTCTGCGTTCTGCAAAAAGAGGCATATTGCATAATCGTTTTCCCTGCCCGACAGACCTTTAAGACCACCATCCACCGAATCCTTTTTTTGAACGATGATATATTCCATGGCACCCTGCCTTTGCCGGATTACGGATATTTCTCCAATCTGCTTTCAGCCCAGTCTCCCAGAACCTTCGCCCGCAAATATTGTTTTGCTTCGTTTTCAGTCAATTGTCTGGACCAGCTTACTCGTTCCCCTGTATCCGCTCCCGGACCATGATTATTATATTCAGCGTAAAAAACTGTTCTTTGTGCAGCTTCCCGATCCCAGTCATGCCATCCGCTTTTATGAATGTGGCTTCCGATAAACGAATTCATAATTACAACCTTCGCATAATCTCTCCACGGTCTTCCCAGATAAACACTCCCGTCTCTGCAGCTGCCTGTGAAAGCACATCCATCAAATACATAACCGTACTTTTCATTCTGCGGTGTCGACGCAGCCGTCACATATCCCTCCCCGCATGAAAAGATCTCACAGTCTTCAAAATAAGCGGCGGCACCCCCAAAGATAAAATCCACATTTCCGGAAATGAAACAATTTCTATACCATTGTCTTCCTTCCACTCTCGGGGCATTTTCCTTAGGCCCTTTGAATCCGTCTTTTATACTCGCCTTAGGCGGCAGAGGCGCTGTAAACAGGGTATCCTGTCCGCCCATAATCCTGCAGTTTTCAAATAAGATCCTGTCCCCTTCAACATACAAAGCCAGCGCCTGCCCGATCCTGCTTCCGGAACCGGCTGTATTTTGGATGCATATACCTCTGGCCGTAAAGTCATCCGCATCGATCCTGACGGATGCGGTGCGGAAAGTACCGTATTCCGTGCCGTCCGGCATCAAAGCCCTGGCATAATCGCCGTAACACAGTACCGTTTCTTCCGCTCCTGCGCCCTCGAAAGATATATGATTCTGCGACACCACGATCTTTTCGCAATAAATTCCCTGTCCGATTTTGATCGTTACTGCCCTGCCCTCATATCTTTTCGCCAACAGCAGAGCCTCTTCTATTGTACGGCAGTCTCCCCCTCCTTCTGCGGAGACAGATATCCTGTATTTTTCATCGTTCATCACAATCTCTCCCAATATTTATCATTCTGTTTTCGTATTTTGCGTTTCCCCGAAATACTGAGCAAAATAAGTCAGAACACTCCTCAAAGCAACTTCTTTCACTTCTATAAGAGAGGGATTCAGCGGGCAGCTCTCCATATAAGGCAGGCCGATCAGGTCTCCCAAAGTGTTTCGCATTTTCTTCTGCCATGCGCAAAACTCGTTCAGCGTGGTTCCGTGAAACGCATCCTGTCTGGCATACTTATCATACTTCGCCAGCATTCCTTCCAGGCTTCCATAATATGTGTCCACCTTAACGGTCCTGTCCACTGAAATCCCTCCCCACCGTGTTACTGATTCAGATTATTATAATACCGTGTATACTGCTGCTGCTTTACGGCAAGTACATCATCCAGATGCAGGGAATCAAAGCCGGCAATGTAATCGTCAAACTCATCAAGGCTCTTGGTGCCTGTGATAAACGCGGTCTGGTTCTCGCTGGCGTATGTCTGGATATCCACAAGGTAGGAATTCAGAATATCCGATTCCTCTTCCGTTGAATAGATGAACGGCCACGGATCCCTGATGAACTGCTCCTGCCACTCATCAATCTCCACATGCCATTCCGGCAGAAGCGCGTCTGTCGATATCTTGGACGTGTTGCACGGCAGGACGAAGGTAGGATTGATGCCTAACTGCTGCAGCCAGTCATTATCGCTGGCCTTCTCCGTATATACCTTATTTCCCTGGTCGTCCACCGTATAGCTTTCTCCTTCAATTCCCCAGTTATACATTTCCTGATTGGCGTCGCTGTACGCAAAATCCAGGAATTTCACAGCCAGTTCAATATCATCGGATTTCGAAGATACGCCGTACATATTGCTATATCCCTTGCCGCCAAGATAGAATCCTTCATACTCTCCCGACAGAGGAGCAACACCGACGAACGCGGTATCCGCCGTCCCGTCATAGTAAGGCAGAACATTGCTGAACATCATGGACATCGCCCAGCTGAAATCGAACGTAGCACCGGTCTTGTCATTGGCGATCCTTTCTACAACCTGGTCGCGATCCAGAGAAAGATACTCCTGCTCCAGCAGCCCTTCTTCATAGAGACTGTGTACAAACTCCAGATACTTCTTATATTTTTCCGCATCAGCATATCCGTAAGTTACGTTCCCGTTTTCGTCCGCCTGGAATCCGCCTTCCAACTCAAGTCCAAACGCAGGCCCAAATGTAGACGGCACAAAATACGCCATAAGGCTTAACGGAATCTCATCCGTCGTATCGCCATCGTCATTCATGTCATGATCCCTGAAGTAACGGAGCATCTCAACAAAGCCGTCCAACGTGTCAGGCGCTTCCATATTCGCTTTATCAAGCCAGACCTGATTATACATCAGATTCGGGCGGTAATTATAGCCATCGTCCGTTTTGGGAATATAATAAATATTTCCGTCTTCCGCGGTCATTGCAGCTTTTGTATCCGGGTGTTCATCCAGCCAGCCCGAATAATTAGGCATGATATCGAAATACTGGTTCAGCGGCACAAAAAGCCCGGATTTGATATACGTCTGATTCAGATCATTGTCCGGCAAAAGGACGATATCCGCCTCCACATTTCCTGACGCCAGCATCGGCGAAACCGATTCCGCATAACTGTTGAAATCGATCAGCTGCCAGTCTACTGAAATTCCCGCGTCTTCCACTACCTTTTTGACGATCGGAGCCGCCGTAATATCAACATTTGCATAATTGGATGTCTCCGCAAGAATCGTAAGTTCCTTACCTTCCTCCAATGTGATCGGCCCCGTTCCGTCATACGGATCTTTTGTTTCAGCCTCGGCCGATGCGGATTCCGCAGCCGGCTTTGTGTCGCCCGCCTGCTGGGTGCCGCTTCCGCCGGCTGCTGTGCTGTCTGATGAGCCGCTGTTATTCTGCCCGCACCCCGCCAGCATAGTTAAGGTCATACCCACCGCAAGTAATGCCGCTGTTGCCTTTTTGGCTTTCATACATACTTCCTGAAAACCGCCTAAAATATATCTTATATCCAATCTGATCGCAAGATTCAAAAATATCGCGCAAAAAAAGCTGCACAATTTTGAACTTTTCCGTTCAAAACTGTACAGCCTTTTCGAAATGCTTCATTTTTTTCTTTTCCGGATCAGTCAGAAAATGAATCCTTATCCGAACTCATGTAAAAACTCGGATTGACTTTTGTAACTGCCTTAAAATTCCTTCTGAATGTGAGCTGGCTGATATACCCGCACATGCTGCTTATCTGACCCAGGGAATACTTTCCGGATTCCAGAAGCGCAACCGCTTTTTCTATCCTGCGCTTCTGGAGATACTGCAGATAGGTCAGACCATGATACTTTTTACATACATCCCCCAGAAATCTGGCGCTGATACGAAATTCATCCATTACCCTCTGCATGGATAACTCCGGATCAGAATAGTTTTCATCAATATACCGCAAAATTTCCTTCTCAAAATCTGATCCCTTCCTGTCCCCCTCATTTTCCCCCCGGAACGAATCCATAATGGACATAAGCGCTTCTTCATAATAATCAAAGATCTCTTTCAATGTGGCAATTCCTGTATACTTCTCAACATTAATATGCAGCCTTGTATTCTCAGAAAATGTCTTCAGGA
The DNA here is from genome assembly GCA_947599905.1 of uncultured Lachnospiraceae bacterium. GTDB lineage: Bacteria > Bacillota > Clostridia > Lachnospirales > Lachnospiraceae > UBA3402. Next base: position 1,539 of record CANQFR010000137.1, on the reverse strand, counting down.
CTTTGGTAATGCTGACATATAACTCGTCCACCAGCGCATGATACGTCTTGCTGCTGCCTGATAACCCGACATTCTTATCGTATATCTTCTGCAAAATCGCGCGAACCTCTTCCTTGTCTCCGGTTTTTAAGGCTTTCAGCAAAGCTTCATGGAATGTTCTGGGGAAATAGCAGTCAACAGCATTCTCGACCGTTTCTTCCTGAAAATAAACCATGCCGCGCCCATCCATTATAATATTGTCCAATGCGCACATAGCACCTTCATATGCGTCCCGGAGTTCGGTAATATCATCTCTGGTCTTATCAACACCCATGGTAACCTGATAATCAGGATCCGACAGACTGTCCGTCAGATATTTATGAATGTTATAAAAATAATCATCCGACAGCACAATATCCGTGCTGACAATCAGAAACACGTTAAATATGTCCTTATAATAGCACTCTACCTTAGTCTCCTCGGAAGAAAAGAAGGTACAGGCGCTGTTAAGCAGTCCGTTTATCTTTGACGCGGTATCCGGATCTTCCCATTCTCCGGAATAATAGAAGTTTACCACGGTTACGATAAAGAACTCCTTCATCGATCATATCGGATTCCAGCGAATAGCGCATCCCTTGCGGCTGTCCCGTCGATAATATCTCCTGACCGCGAAGAAAGATTCTGATGCCGCTTCCAGGCGCCAAAATATCCTGAATTTCCTTCTCTATCGTATCCAGGTCAAAAAGGATACAGATCAGCCCTACATTCGTACCGTTTTGATATGTGAAATAATCCAGATAAAGGAAATATTCCTTTCGGAAGCTATACCGCTTGCTGTCTGTAAAACCCAGAACATCCTTTACCGTATTCACGCCATAATACGGCATTTCCAGATCCGGCATTACAAACGTCTTATCGCCAAGTGTGATCATCCCGCTGCTTGTATATGCATTTCTGTCGTTGTTCAGGAAAATCATCGTGCCCGCTATGCTTAAACCGCTGGTAATTTTAGATTTTGAAATCTCGTCCTTTATATCCACATAATTGTAGGAATCTATCGGCATTCCAGATATTTTATTCAAATACAGCCGTTTCAGCACCACAGAATAGTTCAGTTCGGTCACTGTATTCTGCGCCTTAATGATTCGCTCGCGTATGATACGGTCAACCTCTTCCATCATCAGAGTCGTTTTTCGTTCAACACGTTCTTCTCTGATCATATGGGTTTCGTAAATCAATGTCAGCGTATAAAACACGACACATAACAGTATCAGCAGAACATATGAGAAAAACATCCTGCGGAATAGGGTTTTTTCAAATAATCTTTCTTTTTGCATAACTGTCTCTTCTTAATTGTGAATACTCTGTGCTTTTCCCTGCATTGCTACTGCTTATTCATACCTGTAATACTCATTTTAACATCCCGCACAGCATTTTGGGATAGCAGATATTGTTATTTTGTTTGCAGGAATTGCTGATGCCAAACAGCCGTCCCGGTCAGACTATGGGAAATCTCCCGTCTGCACCGCGAACGGCTGCTTATCTTTCATCAGAAACGCT
>CANQFR010000136.1 GCA_947599905.1 uncultured Lachnospiraceae bacterium | reverse complement strand
CCAAAGAGACATTTACCGAGCAGGAGCAGGAGGACGTCCATGTGAGCAACCGCGTGGTGCCTCTGGGCATCAAGGGCAACGCGATCTTCTTCGACGCGGGCCTGGCGGCCAGCGGCATTGAGAAGATGGAAAATATTTCCGATTTCGGCTATCCGGTGACATTTATGACGAACCATCCGGACGCCGTCGCGGATCTGGTGAACGGGACCTATTTCCCCAGCGGACTCATCGGAATCAACCAGGCGACCGCCAATCCGGATCTGGCGAAGGAATTTGTGAAATGTATCTTCTCCGAGGATGTGCAGAAGGAGAACCTCTACGACGGCTTCTCAGTCAGCGTCGCGGGGCTGGACGCCATGTTCGCGGTGGAAGGCAATGGGATCTCCTTCGGCATGGGCTTCAGCAACTGGGACTATAATGCCAGCGCCGTGTATCCGAATGCGGAGATGCGGGCAAAGCTGCGGGAGCTGGTCGAGGGAGTCCGTCAGCCGGTGAACGTGAACCAGACGCTTCTGGGGATGGTCGTGAGCGGGTCCATGGATTTCCTTGGCGGCAAGATCTCCGTCGAGCAGGCGGCGTCCGCCGTGGAGCAGCAGGTGATGCTGTACCAGGCGGAGAGAGAGTAAATGAATACGGGCGGAAAAAGAAAAAGCGGCATCCGCCGCCGTCAGGCGCGGGCGGCCTGGTTCTTCCTGGCGCCCAGCCTGGCGGGAGTGGTCGTGTTTACGGCGGTTCCGTTTGCCGACGTAATCCGGCGTTCTTTCCTGGACGCCATGGGGCGGACCGGCGTAGGGCTGGCAAACTACGCGGCGGTCTGCGGAAATACCGCCTTCCGGCTGGCGGCGTCGAATACCGTGCGGTTTCTGGCAGTCTGCCTGCCGCTTCTGATGTTTACGTCTTTTGCGCTGGCGCTTTTGGTGTTTCGGCGGGACGGCAGGGGGAACCTTTATAAGACTACGCTGGTGCTTCCCATGGTGATCCCGGTGGCCGCCATGGTGCTGGTCTGGAAGATCGTTTTCTGCCAGGACGGGCTGCTGAATGAATTTCTGAATTGGACGGCCGGGATGGCGGGCAGAGCGGGGACGACTGGAGGCGGAGAGGCTGCGGGCGGCGCCGTGCAGGTTACAAAGCTCTGGAGCAGCGACTGGGTCAACAGCGGCGCGGCCTTTCCGATCCTGATTGTAACCTATATTTGGAAGAACGCAGGTTACGACCTGATGCTGTGGCTGGCCGGTCTTGCGTCCATTTCCGAGAGCCTCTATGACGCGGCCCGGGTGGACGGCGCGGGAGCATGGGAGCGGCTGCGATACATCACATTGCCGGGACTTTCTGGAACTTTCGGGCTGGTGCTGATCCTGTCGGTGGTCAATTCCTTCCGCGTCTACCGGGAGGCGTATCTATTGGCCGGTTCCTACCCGGACATGAGCATTTATATGATCCCGCATCTGTTCAGCCACTGGTTCCTGACGCTGGATGTGCAGAATATGTGTACCGGCTCCATGCTGCTGGTGACGGCGGCTTTGGCGGCCGCGGCAGCCGCGGCGCTGGCCAGGGTTGTATTTCGCAGGCTGGGAAAGAGCGGATAAGAACGGACCGACCTGGCGGTGATACGTCCGGCAGTTGTCAGGCAGACCCTGCAAAGGGAAAAGGCAGACCGCAGAAAAATGAGAAGAGCAGAAATAAAACCAACGGAGAAGGAGGGGGCGATACCATGCGTGACTCAGGCAAAACGATCTCGATCGCAGAGAAGAGAAAACCGCTGCCCCGCGCTGTCCGCGCCCGGCTTCGCCACATTGTCTGCGCTGCCGTCTGCCTTCTGGTCTGGCTGCCGGTCATCCTCATGCTGGCCGCGGCCTTCATGCCGGAGGATGAACTTCTCTACCGCTACGCGGAACCGCTCGGCGCTGAGCGGGAGACGGTCCGCGCGGCGCTGCTGCCTTCCTATCCGTCCGTTAAGCCGTTTCTGGAGCTTCTGTTCCGCTCGCCGGGCTTCTATGTTATGTTCTGGAACTCCTGCATCCAGGTCATCCCGGCCCTGACGGGGCAGTTTCTGGTGGGGGCGCCTGCGGCCTGGGCCTTCGCGCGGTTTCCGTTTCGGGGAAAGAAGCCGCTGTTCTTTCTCTATGTGCTTCTGATGGTGCTCCCGTTTCAGGTAACGCAGGTGTCGAATTATCTGGTTCTGGACCGGCTGCATTTTCTGAATACCCATCTGGCGCTGATCCTGCCGGCTGTCTGGGCCACCTTTCCTGTCTTTATCATGACGAAGTCCTTTGAAACAATCCCGAACGTGCTTCTGGAGGCTGCCTATCTGGACGGGGCAGGGGAGCTGCGGGCGTTTCTCCATGTGGGGCTGGCCAGCGGTTATCCGGGCATCGTGACGGCGCTTCTGCTGGGCTTTATCGACAACTGGAACGCGCTGGAGCAGCCGGTGGCATTTCTTAAGGAAATGTCCCTGTGGCCGCTGTCGCTGTACCTGCCGAATATCGCGCAGGAGAAGGCGGCGGTGGCGTTCGCGGCCGGTATCGTGATGATGATGCCGCCGGTGCTCCTCTACCTGAACGGTCAGAGCGAGCTGGAGCAGGGCATCGCCGCGTCGGGCGTGAAGGAGTAATACAGAAGAAAATGAATTCGCCGGGAGCCGTAAGCGGCGGCCGGACAGCAATATAACGGAGGTATGGATCAATGGAACGCAGACGCAGATGGTATCGCAGGATCCTGATCGGATTCTTTCTCTTCATGCTTGCCGGCACGCTGGTCTCGCGGATTTACGACAGCATGACGGTGCCGAAGGTGCTTACCGCTTACTCGAAACGAAAAAGCGTGGAGACCATGATAAGCGGAACGGGCACCGTGAAGGAGCGGGAGACCGTGCTGTGCGATATTTTTCCGGGCCTTAAGGTGGAATCCGTATCCGTGGCTGCCGGCAGCGAGGTAAAGACCGGCGACGAGCTGTTTCATTTCCAGATGGAGTCGGTCCTTGAACAGCAGGCGGAACTGGAGGGGGAACTGGAGCGGGCGAAGCTGAATCTGGAACGGCTTGATATTGCTTCGGAGTCCTATGCTTCGGTGACGCAGGCGGAGCTGGCACAACGGGAACTTACGCTGGCGCAGCAGGCGCTGGCGGAAGGCCAGAAAGAGTACGATGAGAAATGGGCGGAGCATTTTGTCAACAAAAAGAATCTGGAGGAGGAATACAGGAAAAATAAAGCCCTGAGCGACGACGAGCTTCTCCTGTCCCAGGAACAGCAGCTGGCGAGCGCGGAGAAGGAACTGCGCAATGCCAAAGCATCGCGGGACGGGCAGCTTCGGGAGGCGCAGCAGGAGATCGACGAACTGAAGGCCAAAATCGAGGCCGCAAAAAGCGAAAGTCCGATTCTGCCGACAGCCACCGGTTCCAATGCGTCCGCCGGAACCAGCGCAGTTTCCGAAACTAGAGCAGTTTCCGAATCCAACGCGTCTGCCGAAACGGATATAGCGTCGCTGGAGAAACAGCTGGCTGCCGCCCAGCAGGAACTGACGGAACTGAAGGGCCAGTGGGATCTGACCATCAGCGAGATCCGTTACCGCCATAATACCCTTTCCCTTCAGTATGACAAGCTTGTGAACGGCGAGACCAGCGCCCAGCAGGCGCTTAAGGATACCTACGAGGCGGAAATAAAGCAGGAAGACGAGGCGGCGAAGGCGGAAGAGGAAGAACTGGAGACTCTGAAGAAAAACGTGGAGAACGCGCAATGGAATCTGGGTATTGCGTCACGGCAGGACGAACAGGCGGCGTTAAGCGCCGGCCAGCAGGCGCGGCTGGCAGAGATCGACCGGCAGCTCCAGCAGGCGGAGATCGGGGAGATTGAACGTCGTCTGGAGAAAATCGGAGAGGTCGTTGCCGAAGAGGGCCGGGTGTGCGCAGAGGCGGACGGTACGGTAATTCTTCAGGAAATGACTGCCGGGCGTACCAGTACCGGTGAGGAACGCCTGTCCATTGCCACCGGCAGCCGGGTCTTTGAGGCGGAATTCGACAAGGAGGGGCAGGAGCTGTCGGTCGGGGATCTGCTCGCTGTCTCAATCCCGGGAAGCGCACGGAGCGTGGAAGCGCGGATCGGAAGCATGAATCTGCTGGGCGAGGAGAGTGGGATATTCCGTGCGGATCTGGAGGATCTCAACCTCGCTGTCGGCACGGTCACCTCCTACCAGTGCCGACGCACCTCCGATACCTATCAGAATGTAATCCCATTGTCGGCCTTGCGCCGCGATTCCGAAGGCTATTACTGTCTGGCCGTCCGGACCCGCAGCGCGGTCATGGGGCAGGAATTCAGGGCCGAACGGGTGGGACTGACTGTTTTGGAAATGGGCAGCACGGAGGCTGCGGTGGAAGGCGCCATTTTCGACACGGATCCGCTGATCACGGCTTCGAATCAGGTCGTCATTGCCGGAGACCGGGTCAGACCGGTGGAGGATCTGCAGGGATGAAGACGGAAAATGAAATTCTGCGCCGCGTTTTCTCTCGCTTGCCGGAGGTGTTTTCGGCGACGGGGATTCTAATCCTGCTGGCGGCAGGAATCCGCGGCTATCTCTTTGGGTCGCCCTGCCGCATCGAGACGGACTGCCGGGGACTGGATATCAGCGTGGAACAGATGAAATCGTGGGAAGAGCAGGAGAAGGGCGGTTATAACGGGATTCTGGATATGGCCGGGTGGCGGACGGAGAATCAGCAGACCGTCACGGCGGTCAGTACCGGACGCAGCAAAGTCTCGGGAATCATCGCTGTCTACGGCAGCGCGTCGCTGGTATATCCCGCGAAAATCCTGTCCGGAGACTACGCCCTGCCGTATGCGGAAGGATTCGGCGACGGTGCACCAGTTCTCAGCTGGCATCTGCCCGCCTGCATCCTGTCCGCGGAGCTGTCCGACGCATTGTTCGGCAGCACCGATGCGGCCGGGGAACTGGTGAAGGCCGGCGGCGAACTGCTGGCTGTGGCCGGCGTGATCGATAAGGACGGTGTCTTTCTGCTTCGTCAGACAGAGGACGGCCAGATCGAGTATGCCGCGTTCCGTATGTCCCGCCGCTATCAGGCGGAAGAAAAGGCGCGGCAGCGGGTCGGCGCGAGCCATTGAGTTAAGTTTCAGTTGACATTGCCTGTTTGGGCGGCATAGTATTGTACGGCTATCGTCTGTACGGAAGAATATGCCGTTCAAGATTCTGTTGAGAAAATATTTCACATTTCCTCAGAAAACAGTGGGAATCATTTCCGAATTGTGCTAAAATAACAATGTAGTCGATGACAACGCTGTTTTTCTGATGGAGGGGATGAGTATGAAGAAGATCAGCCGCAGGAACTGGACGCTGATCTGGGTTCTCGGCATGACCGGGCAGATCTGCTGGAACGTGGAGAATTCCTGGTTCAACACATTTGTCTATGACAAGATCGCGCCGGAACCGGCGATCGTATCGTGGATGGTAGGCGTCAGCGCCGCCGTGTCCACATTCTGTGCATTTCTGATCGGCACCTGGGGCGACCGGATCGGCAGGCGCAAACCGTTTATCTGCGTGGGTTATATTCTCTGGGGCCTGTTCACGTTCCTGTTCGGCGCGACCGAGATGCTGCCGAAGGATCCGCTGTTCATCGCCGCGGCGGCCGTCGTGCTGATGGACGCGGTCATGAGCTTCTTCGGTTCCGTGGGGAATGACGGCGGCTTCTCGCCGTGGACCACGGATATTTCCGATGAGAGCAACCGTGGGACGCTGGGCGGCGCGCTGGCCGTGATGCCGGTGTTCGCCACGATCTTCGGGGCCGTGGTATCCGGCGTGATTATCGATCAGATTGATTTCTTCGCGTTCTTTGGGCTGATGGGCGCCATCGTGGCGGCCATGGGCGTTCTCGGCCTGTTTACGCTTGAGGACGCTCCGGGGCTTAAGCCAAAGCGGGATGAGAAAGGCTTCTGGCACCAGTTCCTGTCGGTGTTTAAATGGAGCACAGTCCGCGGGAACCGGGAGCTGTTCTGGGTATTTCTGGTGATGACGGTCTATTTTATCGGGTTCAACGTGTATTTTCCCTATATCACCATCTATTTCGTCAATTATATGGGCTATGACTACGGTATGACCGGTATCCTGCAGGGCGTGGGGCTGATCGCGGCGTCGGTCATGACGATCCCGGCTGCGCGCTTTATCGACAAAGGCCGCATGGCGCAGGTGATCGGCGCGGCCTTGGCCTGCAATACGGCCGGCCTTCTTCTGGTCAGCGTAAGCCAGCAGGTCGCGGTGCTCCTGGCCGGGATCTTCGGCGCGGGGATCGGCTATATCCTGGTGCTGCAGGCCACCACGGCCTGGATCAAGAATCTGTATCCGGAGGAGCAGAGAGGGCAGTTCGAGGGGATCAAGCAGATCTTCTTCGTGTGCGTGCCGATGATCATCGGACCGGCCATCGCGACGCAGGTGATCAACCGCCTCGGCGTGGAAATGGAAGTGAACGGCGTCATGGGCATGGTGCCGGCTCCCAGCCTGTTCGCGATCTCGGCGCTTCTGACGCTTCTGACGCTGGCGCCGCTATGGAAAGCGGGGAGGCTGAGTAGGGAGAGACAGGCGGCAGGAACCGTGTGACGGAGTGTTCGCAAGAGCGCGTCTTGACCGTACGGTGGGGTGTTTGGAAGAGAATGGCTTGACCGTGTGACGGAGTGTTCGTAAGAGCGCGTCTTGACCGTGCGGCGGGGTGTTTGTAAGAGAACGGTCTGAGATAACACAAAATGAATGTTGTGGGACAGACTGAGTCGTTTCAACAGAATAAATGTATATGGTGAAAAACGGTTGAGTCCGACAGGAGGAGAATGTGAACATGACAAAGCAATCACTGGAAAAAGAAATTTTCGAGCAGGGCCCGGTGCTGGATGCAAAAGGCCGCCCGATCCCCGGATTTTCCCGCAG
>CANQFR010000135.1 GCA_947599905.1 uncultured Lachnospiraceae bacterium | reverse complement strand
TACGATATGTATATTGGTTTGCTGGCATTATGTAGCTGTTAAGGCTGTTATGATATTGCTGATTACAACATTTTTGATTTTTGCAACATGTTTTTTTAGTGTTATTTTGTGTTATCCGGTACATTTTCTAGTGTTTTGAAGGCCATTCGGGTACAATATCTTGTGGTCTAAGTAACTAATTTTGCCCTTATCTCATACACGTCCGGAAAGCACATGCAGAACCGGATATCCACTTTCTTCGGATCTTTCACCGCCATATTCACTTCCCCGCCGATATAGCGGGCGGGCTGCTGGACGGACAGCAGGATTTCGTCGTCTAATGCCAGTTTTCTCATATACTGTCCCTTATTCTGCTGCAGTCGCTTCCGCTGAATTCAAACAGCAGGCTTTCTGCGCCGCTTCAGTTTCTCCTATTCTCACAATGCCGTAAATTTCTCCGCAATCTTAATCATCAGTTCCACAGTCTGTTCCATGGACTGAATGCAGACAAACTCGTATTTGCCGTGGCCGTTATGGGCGCCGATCCCAAGGTTCGGGCATGGAAGTCCCATGTAGGAAAGCCGCGCGCCGTCGGTACCGCCGCGGATCGGTGAAATCACAGGCGTGATCCCAAGATCAGCCATCGCTTCCTTCGCCAGATCGATCAGGTACATATGGGGCCGGATCTGCTCCTTCATGTTATAGTAGCTGTCGCGTAAGGAGAGTTCGAAGGTTCCCTCCCCGTACTTCGCGTTCAGGTAATCCACTGCCCTGGTAAAATAATCCTTCTTCTGAAGGAATTTGTCCATATCATGATCGCGGATGATATAGTGCATCTTTGTCTGTTCCACATTACCCTGAATATCGTTCAGATGATAGAAGCCCTCGTAGCCCTCGGTGTACATGGGATTCTCAGCTGCGGGAAGCATGGACTGCAGCTCCATGGCCATAAGGATTGCGTTCTTCATCTTATTCTTGGAGCTGCCGGGATGGATGCTCAGGCCGTGGACCGTGACGTCAGCCGCGGCAGCGTTAAAATTCTCATAATCAATGCCGCCGATGGCGCCGCCGTCCATCGTATAGGCCACATCCGCGCCAAAGCCATTCACATCAAACAGATCCGCGCCGCGCCCCACTTCCTCGTCGGGCGTGAAGCCGATCTGAATCGTACCGTGGGGAATCTCGGGATGCTGCAGCAGGTATTCGGCCATTGCCATGATCTCGGCGACGCCGGCCTTATCGTCCGCGCCCAGAAGCGTCGTCCCGTCGGTGGTGATGAGATCCTGACCAACATAGTTCAGCAGAATCGGATACTGCGCAGGACTCATACCAATCTGCATCTCCTCGTTGAGTACGATCTCTCCGCCATCGTAACCGCGGATGATCTGCGGATTCACGCAGCCGTCCGGAAAGTCCGGAGAAGTGTCCATGTGCGCGATCAGACCAAGCACAGGGACCTTCTGTTCAACGGTGGACGGTATCGTCGCATAGACGTAGCAGTGATCGTCAATACGCACATTCGACGCCCCGATTTCCTCCAGTTCGCTGACCAGCATATGCGCCAGCGTAAACTGCTTCTTCGTGCTCGGAATCATCTCCTGTTCCGGCTTCGACTGGGTGTCGATGGCAATGTAGCGTAAAAATCTTGAAATGACGGATGTTTCCATGTATCTGATGCTCCTTTATTGAAGTTTAATTTACATAATAATTTTATGTTAACCAATATCGTGATGGGCTGCGATTCATCAGTTATTCCCGGTTCGCCAGCTCACGCGTGATCTCCTCCCAGGTGATGCCCTTCGCCGCCATCAGAACCATCATATGATAAAGGAAATCCGATATCTCATACTTGATCTCCTCCGGATTCGGGTTCTTGGAGGCAATGACGATCTCTGTCGCTTCCTCGCCCAGTTTCTTAAGGATCTTGTCCAGACCCTTATCGAACAGGTAATTGGTGTAGGAACCTTCCTTTGGGTGTTCCTTCCGGTCGCAGATAACGTCAAATACATTCTCAAACACCCGCAGGGGGTTCACATCCCTGTATTCCTTCTCAGCCAGCGTCGTGAAAAAACAGGACTGTTCCCCGGTATGGCAGGCCGAACCGATCTGTCGGACCTTTGCAAGGATCGTATCATGATCGCAGTCCAGCTTTAAGGATTTTACAAACTGGAAATGGCCGGAGGTCTCACCCTTCACCCAAAGCGCCTGACGGCTGCGGCTGAAATAGGTCATCCGTCCGGTCTCCAGGGTCTGATGGAACGCTTCGCGGTTCATATAGGCCAGCATCAGCACCTGGGACGAGCGGTAATCCTGAACAATCACCGGTATCAGACCGTCGGCATTCAGCTTGAAATCTTCCCAGCTTACGCTGCTCTCGAAGGTCTCCACCGGGATCCCCCGCTTCTTCAGTTCCTGCTTCCAGCGCATGCAGTCGCCTTCCAGCTTCTCCGGTACCGTCAGCACCACGCCGGCAACGGACGGAACCTTCAGATAAGCGGCGATGGTTCCCGCGACATCCTCGTCGCAGACAGCCAGAATCGGAATCGGGCTGGCCGGCATGGAGGCAATCTCACTGTCGTCCATCATTACGTCCAGAATCGCCATGGACGCACCCAACTGGGCGTATTCCTCAATATGATGCCGCAGATACTGGATTCCCGGCATATAGACATAGATCTTCTCACTGCCGAAGCGGTTACATGCCTCCCTGATCAGGTCCACATTTTCCGGTTCGGATACATTCAGGAATGTGGCTTTGGCCCCGGCGTAGAGATATTTTTTCACATCTTCGAGCCGCTTCACACGACCGCCCGCGATGACGGGGATGTCGATCTCCCGTGCCACCTGCCGGATCGTATCGATCGTCTTTTCATGATCTTCGTCGCCCTCGGATAGATCGCAGATCAGAAGGCCGTCGGCCCCGTTGTCGCTGTAATAACTGGCAAGCGTGAGAATATCGTCGCTGTAATATTCACGGCCTTCGTCCATAATGATCGCCCGGCCGTTCCTGCATCCGAAACTTGGAATGAGTTTTTTCTTTTCCATAATCCGTATTACTCCTGTTTCAGTGAATAAATGTCTATGCCGGCTGCTGGTATCTGCGGACAGCTTCCGAAAGATCCACACGTTTTTCGTACAAAGCTTTCCCGATGATCGCGCCCCGGATACCATTCCGGTACAATTCTTCCAGATCTTCCATGCAGGATACGCCACCGGACGCGATAACATCCAGCCCGGTCTCCGCCGTTAATTTCTTCGTGGCCGCCACATTCGGCCCGGAAAGCATGCCGTCTCTGGAAATATCCGTGTAGACGATATGGCGCGCGCCGTACCGCTTCATCTTCCGACAAAGCTCAACAGCAGTCATGGAACTCACCTTTTCCCAGCCTTCCACCGCCACAAGCCCGTCCTTCGCGTCCACGCCGACGACAATACGGTCCGCCCCGAATTCTTCGATCAGCTCGCGGATGAATTCGGGCCTCTCCACCGCCTTCGTGCCGATGATGACGCGGCTGACGCCCATAAACAAAAGATCGCGGACCGTTCCGCGGCTTCGGATCCCGCCGCCCAGCTGAACAGGCACATTGACCGCCTCCACGATCCTGCGGATCACGGGTTCATTGACGGAACGCCCTGCCAGGGCTCCGTCCAGATCAACCAGATGAAGATATGTAGCGCCTTTTTGGACCCACAGTCTGGCTATGTCGGACGGTGAATCCGAATAGATCTTCGCCTGGTCAAACAGTCCCTGTGTCAGCCGGACACACTGGCCTCCTTTGATATCGATTGCCGGATAAAGCTGCATATATTGTCTCACTCCCTGCCTGCTTATCTGCATTGTACTGCTGCGTCATCCGCACAGCGTGTAAGTCTGAATTTCCGTACAAAAAGAGCAGCCTGCCATGATCACAAAGCGGCCACTCTCTATTCTAACGATATTTTGAATCTTTGTCAATTTTTTGCAGCGTAATCTGTATCAAAAAACTGAACAAGATCAATCTCCTTCCGACGGATTTTCACAGACGCCGATGAAAATAGGCGCGTACCCGCAGTATTGGTCCCGGATCACGAACAGAAACGGCCGGTCAAGGATCATTTCTGCTTTGTCCTGAGGCATTCCGGCTCCCGCGTATCCAAGATCTGTATAGGCGGCCGCCTCGACACCGTCTTCGTTGATGCCGATGTGGGCCATCTGAACGGCGGAATCGATCCAGACCGGGTCATCCGTCATCGCCGTGAATTCCGCGTCGGAACCAAACGCCTTCTCCATGCCGAGGGCCGCAAGCATCTGGTTCAGCTCAAATTTGCTTCCGTAGGAGAATTTCGGCACTTTCCAGGTAATCTCCCCGTAAAGGCCGGTGGTATCGTCGGTCTCCAGAACCCGGCGGAGTTTCTCCGGCGACTCCAAAAGCTCGCGGACGTCTACGCCTTCGTCCGGCAGCACGAACTGGACCTGGCCGCTTTTGGTACCCAGACTGGCCGTCAGACAGCCTTCCCTGCGGAAAAATGTCCCGCTGCTTACCCGGTTCATGAAATCACATTTCACCAGGCTGCCGTCCGTCAGATGGAACTCGTCCTCTTTCACAGCCTCTTTCGGGAACTGGTCGATCCATTCCGCGTAATAATAGACCGTGTTCATCATGTGCATCAGGAAGTCATTCGTTTGAACAGACGGCCGAATCAGTCCGCCGGTGTGATCCCGCACCCACTCTTCCATGGCGTTCTTCATGTTCTCCGTGTTCATCTCTCCGCAGAAGATATCCGCGTAAAGATCATCGGCGGCAGTCCGCAGGTATGCGTCCTTAATCGACAGGCTATTGTCGAACCATATGGAATTGGCCATCTGAAATTTGTAGCTGTCCTCATCGCGGTAGAAGACCTTAAACTGCTTTCCGGCCCGGTCAGACAGTTCGCCTGCGTCGTCCATCCGAAGAAGCGAAAGGATCTGTGCCTGCGTCTCTCCCTCGGCCCCCGCTGCTGCCAGAGACAGCGCGTAATAGAGGGAAAGCGGCGAATAGGCTGTGTTTCCGGCTTCTTCCCTCAGAAGCGGGCTTGCGGTATCATAGGCGAAATACGCGAGCTTCTCGCAGAGATCCGCGTCGATATCTTGACGTTCCTGAAGCTCGGCTTCCCATTTCTCATCTTCATTATTGTATTCTTTTGCGGGGCAGACAGCCTCTGCAAGCTGTTTGACTTTGCTGCCTTTTGGAAGCGCGTTCGTGTCAGCAGCATTCGCGTCCGGAGTATTCTCCTGGTGGCGAATTTCGTTATTGCTTTCATTCTTTGAACAGGCAGTCAGGCTTGTACACGCCAGAGCCGCGGCCAGCAAGGCGGCTGCGGCGCGGCGAATCGTATCTCTGTTATTATTTCTGATGATGTTTTTCATGTTGCTCTCCTCCTCATCCATAGTCAGAAACTTCTCCGGCCAGTTCTCCAGTCTTAGATTTTATCTCCTGTTTCTTGTCCGGATATATACGTTACGTCCCGACAGGGCATTTTTATGGAAAAATAAGAGAATCATGCTCCAACGATGGTTCCGCCGTTCGGATGCAGCACCTGGCCGGTCATGTAGGAGGCGTCGTCCGAGGCCAGAAAGACGTAGCACGGCGATACCTCGCAGGGCTGGCCTGCCCGCTTCATCGGCACCTCGGAGGTCTTACGGCCGAAAGTAGTCACCTCTTCTGCAGAAAAGGAAGCAGGTATTAACGGTGTCCAGATCGGTCCGGGGGCGACTCCGTTGACCCGGATGCCCTGAGCGGCCAGGGACAGGGCCAGCGACCTTGTGAGCGCAACAATCGCGCCCTTAGTGGCGCTGTAATCGATCAGATCTTTATTCCCCTGATAGGCGGTGACGGACGTGGTGTTGATGATAGACGCCCCTTTCTTCATATGGGGCAGCGCCGCCTGAATCAGATAGAAAAATGAGATCACGTTGTTCTGGAACACGAAGTTCAGCTGTTCCGGCGAGATGTCCAAAATGCTGCGCTGGAGGAACTGGACCGCGTGGTTGTTCACAAGCACGTCGAGACATCCGAATTCCTCCATAGTCCGGTCAACGCAGCTTTGGGCAAAATCGCGGCTGCGCAGATCCCCGCGAAGAAGCAGGCAATTCCCGCCAAGTTCTTCGACCCTCGCTTTCGTCTCCTGCGCGTCCTTCTCCTCGTCGTAGTAAACCAGGACAACCGACGCGCCCTCCTTCACGAAATCATAGGCAACAGCGCGGCCGATGCCGCTGTCTCCGCCGGTGATGAGAGCAACTTTTCCTTCAAGCTTTCGCCCGGCAGCGGAGCGCTCGGATATGGGCCGCGGATTCATAATATATTCGAAACCCGGCTGACGGTTCTGGTGCTGCGGCGGGAATGTATACTGTACGTTCTCGCAGAAGCGTTCGCTTCCGTAATCGTTATCTGTCTGCTCTGTCCCAACGTCAGCATTACCGTCAGACGCGGAATCGCCTACAGCGCTGCCCACATCAGATACAGGTATGACGCTGCCGACAGCAGGCGCTGCCGTGCAGTCTTTTTCTTCCCATCCGCGGATATAATCACTATCGCTTAACAAAGTTCGCACACCTCCTGTGATTTCGGTATGAGAACCATAAAGCCGAAAAAATCATGGTTCACACACCTTCTGAAACCAAGGTATGTGAACCATGAAATATCCGTGATTTGTCCGAACGCTTCTTATCCAAAATCCGTTGATTAACAAGCCGGATTAACCATTCAGAATCGCCATAAATTCATCCCCGGTGATCGTTTCATGCTCATAGAGATACATGGCCAGTTCATCCAGCTTTTCGCGGTTCTCCATCAGGATCCGGGCCGCCTTCTCATGCTGCTTTTTGACCAGCTCCACCACCTTCCGGTCGATCTCGGCCTGCGTCTCGGCAGCGCAGATCAGGGAGGTGTCGCCGCCCAGATACTGACCGTTTACGGTCTCCAGCGCCACCATGTCGAAATCGCCGCTCATTCCGTACCGAGTGATCATGGCACGGGCCAGTTTGGTCGCCTGCTCGATATCGTTGGCGGC
>CANQFR010000134.1 GCA_947599905.1 uncultured Lachnospiraceae bacterium | reverse complement strand
CCGCAAGGAAGGTTTCCTGCATGGCCTCCTCCGCGTCCTGCCGGTTCTGGAGGATCGAGAGCGCATAGGAATAGACCGCGCGGGCCGCAGCCGTATACAGGCTCTGGAACGCCTTCTTATCGCCCTGCTGCATCCGTCGCAAAAGCAGGTCCAGATCGACCTGACCGTCATTTTCTGCAGGCAGCTCCGGCTCCGGCACAGAAGATTCCGGAACGGCCCGCGCCTGCATGTTCACTTTATCCATAAAAGAAAACCTCCGGCGCTTTTTTGGCTCCGGAGATTCTGCACAGTAGGTATTCTCTACCGTCATGACACAACAGCATCTGGGGTCGGCCAGCCGCACCTCTTCCGAAACCTTTGATCTTATTGTGTCCCGCATCGCGCTGTTATACTCGCGCGGAACTACCAGATCAAAGATCAGGTTGATGCGCTCCGTCCCGTCAATCACACGGAAATCATGGAAACTCAGGCGTGAATCGAGGCGCGCAAGGACATCGGCAAGCACCCTGCGGTACTCTGCGCTGCGCTCGTCCCACATCTCTACCGGATCCATGTGGATCACAAGGAAGATACCTAGGCTGTGCGCGCAGTCCCGTTCGATTCGGTCAATGATCTCGTGGCTTTCGCGCACATCCGTATCGCCCGGAACTTCCGCGTGGATCGTCGCCATACTGTGCGAGGGGCCGTAATTGTGGACGATCAGGTCGTGGGTACCGATGATGCCGTCGTAACTCTCCACAAAATCCGTAATCTTGCGGTAGACATCGGCGTCGATAGGTTCGCCGATCAGCGGCGCCAGCGTATCCCGGGCGATGCCGAAGCCGGCCAGCAGTACCGCAAGCGATACCAGCAGGCCGATATAACCGTCGATATTGACATGCAACAGTCCGAATACCAGAATCGAAACGACCGCAGCCGAAGTCGCCGCCACATCGCCCATCGCATCCGCAGCCGTTGCCGCCATAACCGAAGACCGGATACGCCGCCCCAGCCTGCGATTGAACACGGCAAGCCAGCATTTGACAAGAATCGACAGAGCCAGAATCGCAACCGCCGTCCAGCTGAATACCAGCTCCTCCGGCCGCCGGATCTTGCCGATCGAAGACTTAAACAGTTCCAGGCCCACCTGAATCACAAAAATAGACACGATGAAAGCAGCAATGTATTCCACGCGCCCGTGTCCGAACGGATGATCCGCGTCCGCGGGCTTCTCCGCCATCCGCATACCGACAAAACCGACGATGGACCCGGCCGCATCGGACAGATTGTTAAATGCGTCCGCCATGATCGAAATGCTGCCCGACAAAAGCCCAACCGCAAGCTTCGCGGCAAACAGAAGAAGGTTGCAGCAGATCCCCACCACGCTCGCCATCACGCCGTAGGCCGTGCGGACAGAGGCGTCGTCGGTCTGCCCGTAATTCTTTACAAATGTTCTCACCAGGAAATCCGTCATGAAAAATCCCCCCACCATTGATTCGAATCCGGCTGCCGCCGACCGCCGATACCGGCAGGCCGATCCCGTTCTCATCCAGCCGGCCTCTTTCGCCGTCCGCGCCGCGCGGCAAAAACGCAGAGCATCTTCCAGAAGATCACCATGCACAGCGTGCCGAAACAGACCCCCGCCACATCCAGCCAGACGTCGTCCACCTGCCCCGAGCGTCCCTCCGTAAACAACTGGATGGTCTCATCCAGAAACGGCAGAAACAGGCTTAAGAACGCCTCAGCCGTCACCCGAACCGCCCCCGTCAGCTTCCAGCTTCTCAGGCCGTTCCATAAAAGCACGCCCAGAAGCGCAAATTCCACAAAATGCGCGGTTTTGCGCACGATATGATCCGTCAGCCACGAAGCGTCAAGCCCCAGCCTCGCAAGCGCGGCCTGAAGCAGTGCAAGCACGGCCCCGCTCTGCTGCGCCGACTCCGCCGCCGGCGTCAGCGAATTATGATAGATGAAGCAAAGATAGCAAAGAATCAGGCCTGTCCACAGATATTTCTCATTTTTCACGCAAAAACTGCCGAGTCGGTTCATATCGGTCCTCTCCGCCCATCCTCCCACGCACCCGCCGCAGCCAAAAGTCGGATGCCGCGCACCGACCTCAGCCGAGAGGCGGATGCCGCGCACCGGCCTCAGCCGAAAGACGGATGCCGCGCCGGTCTCAGCCGAAAGCCGGATGCCACGCGCCGGCCTCAGCCGAAAGACGGATGCAGTGTCCGGGATGCAATGTCTGTATTTTGTCAATTATAGTACAAAAGCAGGGCATGTACAAGATGCAAATGGAAAGAAAATAGCACTTGACAAATTAGTCTACATAGTGTAGTCTATACGTGTGACTACACTATGTAGACAGGAGGCAGTACATATGGCGGAAATACAATTAGGCGCCGTTGAGGCCCGATTTGCGGACATCATCTGGGAACGGGAACCCGTGACGTCTTCCGAACTGATCAGGCTGGCTGCGGCGGAGCTTAGCTGGAAGCGGACAACGACACATACGGTACTGCGCCGGCTCTGCGACAAGGGCCTGTTCCAAAACAACAACGGCATGGTGACTTCTCTTCTCTCCCGGCAGGAATTCTATGCCCGTCACAGCAAAAAGTATGTGGATGAGACCTTTGCGGGTTCGCTTCCCGCGTTTCTTGCCGCATTTACCAGCGAAAAGAAGCTGACAGCCGAAGAAATCGCCGAGATTCGCGAACTGATCGACAGGGCAGGTGAATCATATGAATGAGATATTCCTCAGGATTCTGAATATGAGTATTGCCGCCGGCTGGCTGATCCTGGCGGTGATACTGCTCCGGTTCCCGCTGAAAAAAGCGCCGAAATGGCTTACCGTCCTTTTGTGGGGGATCGTCGCCCTGCGGCTTACGGTTCCCTTCTCATTTCAGAGCGCGCTGAGCCTGATTCCCAGTGCCGAAACCGTTAACGCACATAATATTCAATATGAAACGCCCGCGATCAGCAGCGGGATCCCGGCTGTCAATCGCGCGGTCAACCCCATTCTGGGCGAAGTTTTTGCTCCGTATCCGGGTTCCAGCGTCAACCCGCTCTATGTCTGGACATTTATGATGTCAATGATCTGGCTCGCCGGCATCGCCGCGATGCTGCTGTACGCGGTTGTCAGTTATGCGCGGGTACGCCGGCGCCTTGCGGAGAGCGTTCCATGTGAGAAAGATATCTTTTTGTGCGACCATATACAATCCCCGTTTATCCTTGGGCTGGTCCGGCCTGAGATTTATCTGCCGTCCGGCCTGGATCCGACGTCCATGGAACCGGTGATTGCCCACGAAAGGGCCCATCTGGCAAGGCGTGACCACTGGTGGAAGCCGATTGGCTTTCTGATTCTGGCAGTTCACTGGTTTAACCCACTATGCTGGGCAGCCTATCTGCTGCTGTGCCGGGACATTGAGCTGGCCTGTGATGAAAAGGCCGTCCGGCAGATGGATTTGGCCGGGAAAAAATGTTACTCCACCGCCCTGCTGGAGTGCAGCAGCGGGCGGCGGCCGGTATTGATTTGCCCGCTGGCCTTCGGCGAAGTGGGCGTGAAGGAAAGGGTGAAACATGTATTGAATTACAAAAAGCCGGCGTTTGGTGTCATAGCCGTCGCTGCCGCCGCCTGTGCGATGGTAACGATGTGCTTTGCGACCGACCCGGTCGGTACGGTTTACAGTATGGGAGAGACGTCGGAAAATCCGCCGGAGACAGCCGGTCTGCGGATGAAATACCCGGAATACTTTGATCTCGGAACATTCAAGGGGCTGGAAGTCTATGTCTGGCAGATGGCCGAAGATGACTACCGTTTCGGGCTGATGTACGGAACCAACCGGGAGAAAACGCTGGAAGAGAAAATGGCGCTGAAAGGCGCTTCAGCAGAGGAAATGTCGCTGATTCTGTCCTCCTACAATATTGAAGACAAAGATATTATTGTTATTCCGTGGCAGAATCCCATTTCCAGTTATATGGTCACGGTGGAAATGGCAGAAGATCCGGAATATATCCGTAATATCCGCGCCATGCTGGGGCTGGACGGTGTTTCGGTGCCGGCAGCCACGGATAAAGAAAGAGCCGAGAAATGACGTATTTAAGCCATTTCTCAGCTCTTTTTGAAATGGAGCATATGGGATTCGAACCCACGACCTTTTGAATGCCATTCAAACGCGCTCCCAACTGCGCTAATGCCCCACGCACTGTCCCGACGCGGGCTTTCACTGCCCCGGCGGAATTGGTACTATAAGAGAATAACACAAAAAGTATATTTTGTACAGTGGAAATTTATTTTTTTTCAATTTTTTCACTTCAGCCTTTTCGGCAGACGCTTCCGCTCTTTTCAAAAAAAGATTGAGTCCGGCCCGAAAACGTGTATAATAATGGGTGGTAAATACATAGACAAGGAGCGTCACCCATGCATACGATCAACCGGAACAGCCCCTGCTGGTGCGGCAGCGGGCTCAAGTATAAGAAATGTCACTACGATTTCGACCAGAAGATTGCCTCGTTTCAGTACAGCGGTCATCTGGTTCCCGACCACGAGATGATAAAGACCCCGGCCCAGATCGCCGGCATCCGCGAATGCGCGAAGGTGAATATCGCGGTGCTGGATTATGTGGCGGCGCATATCAAAGCCGGCATCACGACGGAAGAGATCAACCGCTGGGTCGCCGCGGAAACTGCCAGATACGGTGCGGTTCCCGCGCCGTTGGGCTATGAGGGCTTCCCGAAAAGCGTCTGCACCTCCGTCAATGAGGTCGTCTGCCACGGCATCCCTTCGGCCGGGCAGTTACTGAAGGACGGCGACATCATTAACGTGGACTGCACCTCGATCCTGAACGGCTATTACGCGGATTCCGCACGGATGTTTCTGATCGGTAATGTATCCGAGGAGAAAAAACGGCTCGTCGAGGTTGCACGGGAATGCATGTATAAAGGCCTGGAACAGGTAAAACCCTGGGGATTCTTGGGCGATATGGCCCAGGCCGTGAATGACCACGCGAAGGCCAACGGCTACCAGGTGGTCCGCGATATCGGCGGCCACGGCGTGGGCGTTGATTTTCATGAAGACCCGTGGGTCAGCTATGTCTCTTCCAGAGGAGAGGATATGCTGATGGTTCCCGGTATGATGTTTACGATCGAACCGATGATCAACATGGGAACCTGGGAGGTCGTCATCGACGACGAGGACGGCTGGACCGTGACCACGGCAGACGAAAAGCCCTCCGCCCAGTGGGAGATACAGGTACTGGTAACGGAGGACGGCCACGAAGTCATCTCCTATTGAAATCTCTGATTCCGGCGCAGCCCTGCAAAGCAGGCTGCGCCGTTTTTGTGTCTGGAAACCTGCTAAAACTGCCTTCGCAGCCATGAGCGCAAACAGCGCGGCCTGCGCCGTGAACCATCCGCGGCTCTCAGTGCAGCGCCTTCTTCTTCCATCCGCCTTTCGCGTAGAAAAACGTAGTAATGACCGCGCCCAGCAGCCAGCTGATCAGCAGCGAAATCCACAGGCAGTGGTAATCTCCCTGCGGCGCCTCCGCGGTTCTGGTCGCGAACGCGATTCCATAAGCCAGCGGCACACGGATTGCCACAGTCGTCACCAGGGAAATCCACATGGGCGTCACCGTGTCGCCGGCGCCGCGCATGACGCCCGACAGGCTCTGCGTCACCGCCATCGCGATATAACCGACAGCCAGGATGTTCATCATTCTGGCGCTTAAATCCACCAGCGCCTCTGTCTCCGTGAAAATCGCCATCAGGTTATGCCCGAAGAGCACAATGGCTCCCGTAACCACCGCTGAAGTACAGGCCGCGATCAGCGTTCCCTGGAACGCGCCCTTCTTCACGCGGTCGAAATCCCCCGCGCCCACATTCTGTCCGGAGTAGGTCGTCATCGCCGTGCCGAAGGAGAAATTCGGCATCATCGCGAAACCGTCCACCCTCATGATAATAACATTTGCCGCAATGACCATTTCCCCGAAGCTGTTGGTCAGCGACTGAACCACGACCATGGCCAGGGAGAAGATCGCCTGCGTCGCGCCGGAAGGCAGACCCAGCTTCAGCACCGTCAGCATATTCCGGCTCGGCGTGAAATATTTCAGCTTGAAATCAAAGTATTCTGTCATCTTACGCAACTTAAACACGCACAGGATCGCGGACACCATCTGAGCGATGACCGTCGCCAGGGCCACGCCCGCGACGCCCAGCTTGAAACCGGCCACAAACCAGATGTCCAGCACGATATTTAAGACCGTCGCGATCAGCAGATAGACCAGCGCCGATACCGAATCTCCCAGTCCGCGCAGGATACCGGTCAGGATATTATAGTAGGCAAGTCCCGCGATGCCCCACAGAAGAATCAGCAGATAGGACGTACACCAGTCGATAATGCTGGCCGGCGTGTCTAACATCTCCAGAATCGGCCGGATCGTCACCGAGCCGACCAGCATCAGCAGAATGCAGGCCGCGCCTGTCAGCACGAGCGAACTGCCGATGGTCCTGGACAGATTCTCCCGGTCCCGGGAGCCGTAATACTGGGACACCATGATGCTGGCGCCCATGGAAATACCCACAAACAGAACCAGCAGGAGATTGAAAATCGGGCTGGCGCTGCCGACGGCCGCCAGCGCATTGTCGCCCACGTAGCGCCCGACAACGATGCTGTCTACCGTATTATAAAGCTGCTGGGCGACGTTGCCGACCAGCATGGGGATCGTAAACAGCACGATCTTCTCCCACGGACGCCCTTCCGTCATGTCTACCTGTCCGAATAATCTCTTAATACCTGCTAACATGAATTCTCTTCCACCTTCTGAAATAGAAATAAAAATGCTGCTCCGCCGGAGCGAACCATATCACCTATCATATAGCTTTTATCCGGAATTGACAAGCAGAAAATGCGATTTTCCGCGACCCTTTTTTCTCGAAAGCTTCCCCTGCGCCATTCTGCAAAACCGCCGTCTACCAGTTGTTCACCGCGTGCTCCGCGAACGACACCACATTTTCCACATCCAGCTTCGTACCGTCGTCCAGCACCGCCGTCCCGGCGAACGTCCCGAACATCTGATGGGTACAGTTAT
>CANQFR010000133.1 GCA_947599905.1 uncultured Lachnospiraceae bacterium | reverse complement strand
TATAATAGGTTTATAGGTAATATTGCACGAACACCAGGTCACGGAAGCGCCGGTCTGCGGCGCCGGACAGAATTTCAAAGACACCGTCAAGGAGAACAATCATGCTGATATCAACAAAAGGCCGCTACGCACTGCGGGTAATGATCGATCTGGCAGAAAATCAGAAAGACAGCTATGTGCCGCTCAAGGAAACGGCGGACCGTCAGGAAATATCCGAAAAATATCTGGAAGGGATCTTAAAGACTCTGGTTCAGCAGAACATGCTGACCGGCGTCCGCGGCAAAGGCGGCGGGTACCGCCTGACGAGAGCGCCTGAGAACTATACGGTCGGAGAGATCCTGCGGCTGACGGAAGGCTCCCTCGCGCCGGTGGCCTGTCTGGAATCAGGCGCGAAGCCATGTCCGCGGATGGCGCAGTGCCGGACGATTACGATGTGGGAAGGGCTGGACAAGCTCATTTCGCAGTATCTGGACGGTATCACGATCGCAGACCTGATGCGGCGCGATACCGGGGCCTTTGATTATGTGATATAACCATTCTCTCCCGTTCCATCTCACTTGATCCTGCAGGTCTCCTTCATCGCCGCCGAGCAGGCCAGATCGCCCAGTACATTCGCGCAGGTCGCCCCCATGTCGCACAGCGTATTCACGCTGATATACACGGTCATAATCCCTGACGGCAGCCCAGCGATCGTCGCCAGTGCCGCGAAACTCGCAATCGCTCCGCCCGGGACGCCCGGCGTTCCGATGGACAGCAGCGTATTGCTCAGCATCACGATGATCATCATTCCCAGACTCACATGCACGCCGCAGGAATTGGCGAAAAACACGATCATGAACGACATCAGGATCGACACCGCGTCCATGTTGATCGTCGCGCCCAGCGGCAGTGACAGCGACGAGATCTCATTGGGAATCCCCAGCTCATCCGCGCACCGCTTCGAGATCGGCAGCGTCGCCGAGCTGGAGCATGTACCGAATGCGTTCAGCGCCGCGGGCATGACCTTCGAGAAAAATTCAACGAAGCCGACTTTCCCGACGAATTTCACGAGACCGCCGTAAACGATCACCACATACAGGAACATGGTCACGTACAGCATGACCAGCGTCCCTGCCAGCGCTACGATCGTCTCCGTCCCGTTGGCGTGAACGACGCTTGTGATGGAGCAGAATACGCCTGCCGGCGTGCAGTACATAACCGCCGATACAATCTTCACCGCGATCTCATTGACCGCCTCGCAGACCTTCACGAAGGGCTCCGCCCTCTGCCCCAGGGTGAGGCAGGTGATGCCCACGATAATGGCGAACACCAGCACCTGCAGCATATTGCCTTCGGCGAAGCTGGCGATGGGATTCGCTGGGATCAGGTTCTTCACCGTATCCAGAAGGCTGGTGAACTTCGTCGCCTCCACCTCGGCCTCCGCCATGACCACGCTGACGCCCTTTCCTACGCCCAGCACCCGCGGCAGAAACAGACCCAGAAGGCTGGCAAACAAGGTCGTCCCGCAGTAGTAAAGCACCGACTGCAGCCCCACCCGGCCCGTAGCCGATACGCTGCCAATGCCCTTGATACCAACGATCAGCGAGCAGAACACCAGCGGATAGATCATCATCTGCAGCGCGTGCATATAGAGAGCGCTGATCAGGTCAATCAGCGGCAGCACGCCCTCCATAGCCGCCGGCATGAACAGGCCGAACAGGATGCCCAGGATCAGGCCGATGAAAATGGCCAGCGTAATATTCAGACTGCCCCTGCTCTTCTTCGCTTGGTTACTCATGCTCATGTACCTCTCACCTCATAAGATTTTCTATTATCATACGTTCATTTTCCGGCCTTGTCAATACAGCGCCGCCTTAATCGCACCGCTCGCCTTCATTCCCATAGCACTCGCAGAACCGGGCCGCGAACGCCGGCTCCATTCCATGAGCATACAGATGAGAAATGTCTCCGATGGCGTTTGCCCTGAATAGCGCGACGCCGGGACGTCTCTCTTCACTGATCACCGTCGTCACCGACGTCGGCGCAGCGCAAATCCCATGCCAGAGTACCATCGGCGAAACGCCCAGCAAATGGGACAGCAGCACGCATTCTACGCCGAAATGACAGAACAGCACGATCGTATCGTTATTCGGCCGGACCGCACGGTAGATACGTCCGTCCCGCTCATACCCGTGGCGGGCCAGCAGGCGGTCGAAATTCTCCACGACCCGGTCATATTCCTGCTTCACGCCCGCATCTTCAAACACGTCGCGCTCAAACCAGCGGGCTTCCTCATAGAAGCGCTCATCCGCAGTCCAGTCCTGAGGCAGCCAGTCCCAGGCCACCGGGCAAAGCCCCGGCCCTTTCCAGCCGGGCCTCGCCACAGGCGGTCCGAATTCCCGAAGCCACGGACATTCCTCCGCCGTCCGGTTCATTTTCTTAAGCGTCAGCGACGCCGTGTCCTTCGCCCGGCCGAGAGGCGATACGTAGAAGGCCGCCACATCCAGCTTCGACAGCCGTTCCGACAGATATTCCGCTTCCACCCAGCCCCGCTCCGTCAGGGAATCGACGGAATAATCCGGGTCGCCGTGGCGCACGATCAGTAATTTCATAATCCTAGTACCCCGCCTTCTCCTTCATCTGCATCGCACCAAAGAACGCGTATTTGGGCTTTAAGGAGGCGTTGAACAGCAGGGGACTGTATTCTTTTCTCCATGACATGCCGTCGGAGAAGCCCCAGAAGGTCAGCGCGTCCATCTTGATCAGACCGGCGTCCGCACGCTCGAACAGGCCGTTGATCAGATCATAATAGAAACGGCCCTGGCTCTGCGTATTCTCATCGACTGGCAGCAGCGGAGACTGGTATCTGCCCAGACATACGTCCAGTTCCGTCAGTTCGAGCTTCAGTCCGGTCGAACCTAACTTTTCCACGGTCCATAAATACTTCGACAGATCATCCGAGGTATACAGGTGGGCCTGAAGTCCGATGCCGTCGATCAGATACCTGCCGTCCTCATCCACGAGGGTATTGACAAAATTGTAAAGAGCCAGCGTCTTATACTGCTCGTTATAGTCATTGTAATAGAGATCAATGCTCTCGGGCGCGTATTTGTCCGCGTAGAAGAACGCGTACCAGAGATAATCGTCGCCGATGATCTCGGACCAGTGGTTCTGACGCAGCTTTCCGTCTTCCATCCACGCCTCGTTGACCACATCATAAGCATAGAAAATGTCCAGATACCCCAGTTCTTCCAGCTGCCCGAAGACCTGACTGATCATGTCTTCCATGCGGGACAGCATTTCGTCCCGGTCCACATACTCGCTTTCATTGTCAAAATCCTTATGGAAGATCCATTCCGGCGTCTGGCTGTACCAGACCAATGTGTGGCCGCGCATGGCAAGACCGTTCTCCTTCGCCCATTCCATCATCTTGACGGCGTCCTGGTTAAACTCCACGACCAGACGGCCTTCCGACTGACTGGCAGTCTGATTCAGAATATAATCGGGCTTCATGGAATTCTCCATGGTGACGCTGTTGAACTGGTCAAGGATCAGCTGGCTGGCGTCGGGATCGTCGATCATCTGCGAAGACAGACAGGTGCCGGCCTTCATGCCGTGTTCCGCGAAGAGTTCCTTTAAGGAGAGACCCTCGATAGAAGTTTCTTCCGGTTTGACGGCCTCGGATTCCCCGGCCGCAGATGTTTCCGCCGCCGTCGTCTTCTCCGCGGCCTTTTCACTCCCGGCGGGCGCCGCCGTCTCCGCGGCCTGACCCGAATTATCAGCCTGCGCGGTCTGGCCCCCTTCGCCGGAAGCGGAACCTGCCGCGGTCTGGCCATTATTTCCCGCGCTGCCGCAGCCCGCCAGGGTGACGGCCATCAGGACAGTTAATGCTTTCAGGAAAATCTTTTTCATGCGTGTTTCCTCCGCTGTTGGAATAAATATTGGTGATCCCCCCGCAAAACCGATAAGGACTTTCCCGCCTGCGCGGCGGCACCATATTCATAATAATATAGAATCCGGGAAAAATAAACAGCAAAATGAAAAATACAACGACGCAGCCGGAGGGCTCCTCCGCCCGAAGGCGAAGGAGCCCCAAATAGTCTTTCCGGTTTCGGCAGTCAGCATCCGAACTGTCCTGCCAGTCCCTGCTTTGATTTCGGAGGTCATCTCTCGCGCTCATCCCGCCAGAATCCCAGCACCGTCGTCAGCGCCTTCCTCTGCCCCTGCGTCGGCAGCTTCAGCTTCCCGTTCCGCAGAAGCGCCGCGACGCAGTGAAGCAGAAACCATCCGTCCGAACAGAAGATAAACTGCATCTCATAGGCTCCGACCTTCTTTAGATGCGCCGGAACCATATCCAGCCAGGCTCTGACGTAAGGCACTTTCAGCGCCTCAAACTCAGCCTGGTGCTTTCTCTTAATCCGATCCCCGATCTTGATCAGACGCGCCTGAATGTCCCTGTTTTCCAGTACCACAATCTGCCAAGCCGCTTTGAACAAGCCGTCATAGTCGCCGCAGGTCTTCACATAGCCCTGCTCCGCCAGCCATGCGTATTCATCCCGGGAGAGACGCTCCATCCTCTCCCGCTCATACAGGGCGATCACGCGCAGCGCGTCCTCGCTGACATGCATCAGCCGGCCTTCCTCGTTCCGGTCGGACCATTCGCTGTCCACCTGCCAGAGCATCCGTCCGCCGGGACCGTTCGCGCTCCACATGGGACCGCACCAGCCGTTCATATAGACATAATCCTCCGGCAGCCTCAGATCGTCGGGAACCACCGTCGCGAGGACGATATTGCGGCCGCCGTCCGCCCGGATCGTCGACGCCTCCTCAAAGGAGATCTTCCTGTCCGTCAGTTCCTCCCCGGACCAGGCCGCGATGAACGGGATCAGCGTCCACAGAAGGAAATTGTGATCCGCCCGGGCGGTATCCGCAGGCGTAACCGGCCCGTCCGTCTGGCGGCAGAGGATCCCCGGGTCGTCCAGAATCCCGCTGGCCGTCAGCTCGTCATACAGTTCGTTGGCGAACAACTCCGCCGCCTTCTTATACATCTGATCCTGCATGGTCAGAAGCTCCGCCGTGGGCTCGCTGATCAGGAAATTCACGATATATCGTCCGTTCTTCTCCAAAAGGAACCCGTATTTCTCCAAAAACTCGACCTCGGTCTCCACATAGACTGGGGAAACGCCCAGATCGTCGGCGATCCCGCTTACGGTCTTCGCCGTCTCCCGGACGCAGTAGCAGATATTCTGCGACAATGCGGAACGGAAGAATTCGTCCAAAGATTTCGTACCGCTTTTCCCGTTCATTCCGACTGAAATAAAATGGATTGGATTGAATTTCAGATCACTTGGTTGTCTCATTTTGTCCATCCCTCTTTTCAATTCCTTTTTTGCTTCGAACAGATGCCATTTGACCGTGCCGAGAGGAAGCCCCAGTTCGCGGGCGATATCCGCCTGCTTTCGGTTCTCGAAATAATACGCGATGACGATCCGCCGCTGCAGCCCGGACAGATACGCGATCTCTCCCTGCAGCCGCCGGATGGTTTTTCTCTCCTCCTCCGCCGCAAGCGCTCCTTCCGGCCCCGCGCCCGGATCGGAAACCGCCTCGGCCGCTTCCTCTAACGGAACGCCCACGATCCCCCGGGACGTCTCCCGGTAATAGCTGTTCAGCGTGTTGTGAGCGATGGTCCAGATAAATTTGCGCGTATCCTCAATGTCGTCCCGAAAAAGAAGCGCCTTAAACGCCCGGGTCACGATCTCCTGCGACAGATCCTCCGCGTCGTGGGCATTGCCGCAGCGCTTTAAGGCAAAGCCGAAGATCAGCTTTAAATATTCCGTGATGATCCTCTCCGCTTCCTGTCTGAGCACCTGTTCATGCCTCCTTGCAGCCATTTTGAAAGCTTTCACCCATATAGACGCATCGAACAGAAAAAGGTTGGCGTAAATCGCTTGTCTTTGCAGTTATTGCAGCGAATAATCTGCCTCTTCCCTACCGCTCCCCGCGGGCTGTCATATCCAGCCGCCTGTCGATCTCAGCCTTCCAGGCGGATTTATCCCGGGAACCGATGATCATGTCGCCTACCTGGTTCCCGGCGCTGTCCACGAATAAGGACGTGGGATAGGCCTGCACATGGTCGCGGATGAACCCGGTCAGCAGACCGCCTGCGGGATTCAGGTTCAGATAGGCGTCCGCGTGCGTTTCCTTAACGATCTTCAAAGCGTCCTCATATTCGCTCTGCCGCAGCTGCCCGGTGGACGCGTCCGCGATATCCCCGCAGATTCCCACCACCTGGAAGCCCCGGTCCCGGTACTCCTCATGCAGCTCCGCCAGATCCGGCATTTCCGCCCTGCACGGCCCGCAGAAGGTGGCCCATACATTGACAAGCGTCAGATCGTGATCCGCGAAGATCGTCTGGTCCGCCGGATTGCCGTCCAAATCCGCCGCCTGAAAATCGGTAAACGAATCGACATGGATCCCGACGCTGGAGTGCTGCCCCGAGAAGATAAACGTCACGCTGAACACCAGAAATACGGCCCATTTGGCGTGCCCCTTCAGGGACAGGAAAAACTCTCTCATGGAACCTGTCTTCTGGCCTGTCTCTACCCGGGAGGAGCAGTAGATAAACAAAAACATGGTTATCCCGACAGCCGGAAACATCACCAGAACGGCTTCCAGGAAAATGTAAAGCATCGTCAGGGAGATCTCCGACGCCAGCCCCTCTTTCAGCAGGGACGCCACGAAAAAATTCCCTATGTTAAGGATAAAACTTACCAGCAGCACAAGAAACACCAGAAGCGACTCGCGGAAATACGTCACCGCTCTGTCTCCCTTCAGGCCGTTCCGAAACCCGCTGACGGAAAACGTAAGCAGAAGCAGCGCCGCGAACACGACCGGTATCTGGAGCAGCGCCCCGCCCCAGGCCCCCGGCTGGCTTCCCCCGATATCCAGAAGAAACGGCAGATAGCTGCAGACAGCATGAATGATGACAGCAAGACAGGCGGCGGCCGTCACGCCGCCGATGACGCAGGCGATCCTGTCCGCCAGTCCGACAGACGGCCGCTTCTCTTTTTCAACCGCTGATCCCATGACCGACCCTCCTCTCACCGCGGTCCATTATCCGATCCCGATACATTCCAGACAGATGTTGGCCGCCTTGTTAAATACGGCAGCCGGCTCCCCCTGCATGACTCCCAATACGATCAGCACAGCGGACAGCGCGATCAGTCCTAAACGGATCATGACTTTTTGTTTCT
>CANQFR010000132.1 GCA_947599905.1 uncultured Lachnospiraceae bacterium | reverse complement strand
AAACTGCTACTTTTTTTGAAAAAAGTAGTGGCTTAACGTACTTGGGGCTAGCCGCCGCGCTAGCGGCTTGGTACAATCTCGTCAGAGATTATACCCGCGCCGGTTCGCGCCCGACCGAAGGGAGGGCAAATACCGAAGCGAACCGTGCGCATCCCCCGGAGGGAGCATGTCCGGAGGACATGGTATAATCTCGATAGAGATTATACCCGCGCCGGTTCGGTGTCCGAACGAAGTGAGGACAAAACACCGAAGCGAACCGTGCGCATCCCCCGGAGGGAGCATGTCCGGAGGACATGGTACAATGTAATGGATAAAACTTACAGACATCAGGAGGGACAGAATTGAAAAAATCGATTGCAGCCTTGTTATTCTGCGGCGTTCTCGTGCTTGGCAGCGGATGCGGAGCAGAGACGGCGCCGCAGACTTCCGCGCAGGATAGTGCCGGCCCCGTATTGGAAACGACGGCGGTTGATAACGAAGAATACTATTTACTCACAGCCGAAGAGGATTTGCAGGCGATCGGAAAGCAGTATCCCCTATCCGGCAGCTATATTTTGGGTAATGATATTACCATGTCGGATGAATGGACGCCGATCGGAAGCCCGGATGAGCCCTTCACCGGCATATTTGATGGGAACGGATATATTATTTATAACCTGACTGCAACAAAGAAAACCGGTCATATGGGATTTTTCGGGGCCGCTGAAGGCGCAGTCATTCGAAATGTAATAGTAAAGGACGCCAATCTTGTGTCTTTTTTCCCTGTCGTAAATTATGCGAAGGATACGGAAATTACGGGATGTTCGATCAACGCTGAAAGCGGTCCGCCTGTTTACAGCTTTGACGATGAAGAAGAAATGATCGGACGGCTGATTTCCGCTGATTATCAGAATATGCCGCTTTCGGATTTCCGCGCATTGGCATTAGATGTGTTCAGTGATGCCGATACGCTGGACGCTGTGTTGAGTGATTTAGATGATTTTTTTGATGAAGGAAGTACCGAAGCCCGGATTATCGCGTATTCCTTGCCGGCAGCCTGTTCAGAGATGCTTTCTGATGATCATTCGGGGACTTTTACTGATCACGTGGAAAAAGAAAGGACTGCCGGCCGTGTGATCCTGGACACAGTGGAATTTGGCTGTGACTTGGAATATATGCTTTCTTATACGGTTTCGGATGAAAGTCTGACCGTTTCCCAGAGAGATCGTGTGTTAGAGAAGATTCATGACCAGATGCAGGAATATATCGATCATGCGGATGAAGAACTTTTGGCTGCGGCTGAAGCGGGAAATGCGGTTGAAGAACAGCTTCGGAGTATCATTGATGAGAATTCAGTGGAAGGAATGAGTATCAGCGGTACTCTTACCAGGGTTTCTGTTCTTGACGACAGCGGGGAGTATCGGACGGTTTTTCCCGGGTGATTACTGTTCCCATAAAAGCATATTGCCTGCGGCGGAAAGCGCGGCCGGAAGATGCTGGTGGCCGCTTTGTAACTCTCTGGCCGGGTGCTGCCGGTGCCGTTCGTCCACCCTGACTGGGTGGCGCCGGCAACCGCTCCGTAACTCCCTGGCCGGGTGGCGTCTGGCGGTCGCTTGTAACCCCTTGACCGGGTGGCATTGGCGGTGCTTCGTAACTCCCTGATCGGGTGGCATTGGCAGCCGCTCCGTAACTCCCCGACCGGGTGGCTGGCGCGTGTCACGGGAGTTCTTTGAATGCCGCGGACGGTGTGGCCACCAGCGAATAGTTCGTATGGTAAATGACGAAGCCCGGCGCGGCGCCGGCTACTTTGCGGATGTGCTTTTTCTGGATGTAGTCGACTTCGACTTTCTCGCTGCCGCGACCCTTGGAGTAGTAGGCGGCCAGTGCGCCGGCTTCCTCGAAGACGCGGTCGGGAAGTTCCCTGCCTTCTGTCTTCACGATCACGTGTGAGCCGGGAATGCCTTTGGCGTGGAACCACCAGTCACTGCCGGAGGCCAGCCCGAAGGTCAGTTCCTCGTTTTGATAATTATTCTTGCCCACATAGATGTGGAAGCCGTCGGAAGAGAGGTAGTGGAAAGGTTTGCTGGTGATCTTCGGCTTCTTGCCGCCGGTATTATGGCGGCGGATATAGCCGTATTCGGTCAGTTCTTCCTTGATTTGGACCAGATCCTCTTCCTTCAGGGCGATCTCCAGGGCTGTGGCGATGGATTCCAGATGGTCGATCTCGCCGCGGGTCGCGGCGGTCTGCTCCGTCAGGGCATCGAAGGTGCGTTTCAGCTTGTTGTAGCGGTCAAAATATTTTTTCGAGTTTTCCTGCGCCGTCAGCTGCGGGTCCAGCGGGATTGTGATTTCCTCGTCGGTGTAGTAGTTCAGGCACTTTAATTCCTTCTCGCCGCCCGGAAGGCCGTAGCCGTAGGTGTTGAGAAGTTCGCCGTAGATTCGGAATTTGTCCCTCTTATCGGTGTCGCGCAGCTGTTTCTCCTGAAGATCCAGCTTCTTATAGTTGCGTTCCAGTGCAGTCTGGACGATTTTCCGCAGATCCGTGGATTTCTGGCGGATGCGGACGACGGTGTCGCGGGAGGAGTAGTAGGTCTCCAGCAGCTGACTGACCGAGGGGAAGATCTGGGCGCGGTATTCGCCGGCCCCGGCGGCATGCCCGTCCGTACCGGTTGTTTCGACAGCTGTCTGCGTGCCATCGTTCCTGCTATCCTCATACCTGCACCCGTAGCAGGTCAGCGGAACCGAGGCGAATTCCACCGGCTCCTCGCCGCGGTACACGATGTTGGGCACGAAGCGGCCCTCGCGGACGTCATCCATCATCAGCGTAAGCGTATGGGAAAGGTGCGTCAGTTCCGCGGCCGACAGCTCATTGGCAGAGTGATCCGCGTCAATGGAAGCCAGATGGCAGAGTTCGAGCGCGACGATGGGGCTTACGCCGGTCAGGTTTGTGTAGAGCGCTTTCTGCACCGGCATGGGGGCGGCGCCGATGCGCCGTGCGAATTCATCCGCGGTGACAGTCAGCGGGTCAGCCTTCTCCACCGTCTGCGGGATGAAATACTCCCGCCCCGGAAGCACCTCGCGCACAGAGCTGACCTGCGCGGACACATGCTTGATGCTGTCCAGAATCATGCCGTCTTCACGGCAGAAAATGATGTTGCTGTGCTTGCCCATCAGTTCTACGATCAGCTTCTTGTGGCATACGTCGCCCATTTCATCCAGATGTTCGATGGTGAATTCAATGATCCGTTCGAGGCCCGGCTGACGCACGCTTAAGATACGGCCGCTGCCGATGTGCTTTCTGAGCAGCATGCAGAAATTGGGCGCCGTAAGCGGACCCGGCTTGTTGTTTTCCGTGAAATAGATGAGCGGCAGGCTGGCGCTGGCCGACATCAGCACCCGGAAAGTATCCTTATAATTCTTCACCGTAAACAGCAGCTCGTCTTTCTCGGGCTGGGCAATCCTGGTGATTTTGGCCCCTTCCAGGCGTTCTTTTAAGTCGCGCGTCAGATTCGCGATCACAATTCCGTCGAATGCCATATCCAAACCTCCGTATATGCTGTGCTGGCGGTATCCGCCTGCCGGTCTTCGTTCCGCGCATCCCGCGGGAGAAAAGCGGCCTGCATGTTTTCTCATTCCGATTAAATATCGTACATGCGCATCATGCCGAATGCATGCATGCCCATCATAACACAGATTTACCGGAGGGGCAAGAGGTTGCGGCAGCCCGCACATTACTCCGGCAGCCCGCGCATGCAGGCTCACAGCACATACACTGTGACAGCCCCGCAGACCGCGCGAAAGTTTTCTCTGCGATGTTGACTTCATTTTCCATTTGCTTTATAATAACTATGATTGCGTAGTGTGAGGGCAGTCTGTTTATTGACGGCGGCATTTTGGAAAGCGTTTAAGGAAAGCGGGGCGCGATGATATGATCAGGAGTATGACAGGTTTTGGCCGGTGCGAGAAGGTGACGGATCAGTACAAGATTTCGGTGGAGATCAAGTCGGTGAACCACCGCTATCTGGATATGAGCATCAAGATGCCGAAGAAGTTCAATTATTTCGAGGCCGCTCTCCGCAGTTTACTGAAGAACGATATTCAGCGCGGCAAGGTGGATATTTTCATCACCTATGAGGATTATACGACCCAGACCATGCAGCTGAAGTATAATGAAGGTCTGGCCGCGGAATATATGGAATATTTCAGGAGAATGAAGGAGCAGTTCGGCCTGAAGGACGATGTGACCGTGTCGCAGCTTGCGCGCATGCCGGAGGTGCTGACTATGGAGGAGACGCCGGAGGACGAGGACTCCATGTGGAAACTGCTGTCCGGCGCGGTCGAGGAAGCGGCGAAGGCATTTGTGGAGACCCGCATCCGCGAGGGCGAACATCTGAAGAACGACCTGATCAGCAAGCTTGACGAGATGCTGGGACTGGTGGAGGAGATCGAGAACCGGTCGCCGTCCATTGTCGAGGAGTACCGCGCCAGACTGACGGAGAAGGTGAAGGAACTTCTGGAGAGCAATACGGTGGACGAGGCACGAATCGTAACCGAGACCACGATTTTTGCGGATAAGATCTGCGTGGACGAGGAGACGGTGCGTCTCAGAAGCCATATCGCGGCTACGAAGAAGGAACTGGAGGCCGGCGGCAGCGTAGGGCGGAAGCTGGATTTCATCGCCCAGGAGATGAACCGGGAGGCCAACACGATCCTCTCCAAGGCCAGTGATCTGGAGGTGTCCGGCAAGGCCATCGAACTGAAGACCGGCATTGAGAAGGTCCGGGAGCAGATCCAGAATATCGAGTGACGGTTTTAAGGATCGCAGGTGTGCGAAGGGCGGAGTCGTCCGCGCCGCAGCGCGCCATGACAAAGCATCGGAGAACAGGAGCATAAGGATATGGGCGATCAGGGAATATTGGCCGTCGTGTCGGGCTTTTCCGGCGCTGGCAAGGGAACCCTCATGAAGGAGCTTCTGCGCAGGTACGATAACTACGCGCTCTCCATCTCAGCCACCACAAGAAGTCCCCGGGAGGGCGAGGCCCACGGCCGGGAATATTTCTTCGTGAGCGAGGAGGAATTCGACCGGATGGTCCGGGAGGAGCAGCTTCTCGAATACGCCAGATATGTGAAACACTCTTACGGGACGCCGAAGAGTTATGTGATGGAGCAGCTGCAGGCGGGGAAGGACGTGATCCTGGAGATCGAGATCCAGGGGGCGCTGAAGGTGAAGGAGAAGTTTCCGGATACGGTTCTTCTGTTCGTGTCGGCGCCGGATGCGGCGGAACTGAAACGACGCCTGACCGGCCGGGGCTCCGAAAGTGAGGAAGTTATCCGCGAACGGCTCGCGCGGGCGAAGGAGGAGGCGGAGGGCATGGACCGCTATGACTATCTGCTGATTAACGACGACCTGGACGCCTGCGTTGAGGAGATGCACCGGATCATTCAGGCGCAGCACGCCAGGATGGCCAATAACCGGAAGTTTATCGGGAAGATCCGGGCGGAACTGGCGGAATGCTGAGACGCGGGAATCATTGGGAATACGGGCAGGGAGTCACCGTCACCCTGCTCGCATGGAAATACGATCAGAGAAAGCAGCGCCTGTGATACGGCGGCGTTTCTGATATGGAACAAATAAGACTATCACAATGCATCAAAGAGAGGAGCTTATATTTATGTTACATCCATCTTATCATGATCTGATTCAGGCGGTTAACAGCGGTGTGGAGCCGGGCGAGGAGCCGGTGGTCCAGAGCCGTTATTCTATCGTGATCGCGACCGCCAAAAGGGCGCGCCAGCTGATCGCTGGCGAAGACGCCATGGTTCCGTCCGCGGGACGGAAGCCGCTTTCCGTGGCGGTGGACGAACTCTACAGTCAGAAGGTAAAGATTGTCAGCGAGGACGATACCGCGGATGATATCCTGCCGGCGGGCGCCGCTTCTTACGGCGCTTCAGAAGCAGCGGAGACAGAGGAAGCAGAGGAAGAGGCTGAGGCTGCAACGGCTGCGGAGGACGGGGAAGCTTCGGAGATGACCGAATAACGGCCGGGCTTCCCGGACGCATGGGAAACTGCGGCCTGCGGGCTGTCAATGAGGAGCATTTATGAAAATACTGTGCATTTCCCTTGGCTGCGACAAGAACCTGGTTGACACGGAGAAGATGCTGGGGCTTTTGCGCGGCGACGGCTGGGAATTCACCGACGACGAGACTGAGGCGGACGCGATTCTTATCAATACCTGCTGTTTCATCGGCGACGCCAAAGAAGAAAGTGTCAATACGATTCTGGAGATGGCCCAGTGGCGTACTTCGGGTCCCTGCAGGGCACTGATCGTCACAGGCTGTCTGGCCCAGCGCTACCGGGAGGAAATCCTGACGGAGATTCCGGAGGTGGACGCGGTCGTGGGAACATCGGCCTACGACGAGATCGCCGAAGTGCTCGATCAAGCCATGAAGGGTGAGAAGTCCCGGCATTTCAGCGATATTAACGCCCTCCCGCGCGTAAAGGCGGAACGGATCGTCACGACAGGCGGATACTACGCGTTTCTGAAGATCGCGGAGGGCTGTGACAAGCATTGTACCTACTGCATCATTCCCAGCCTGCGGGGCAGCTACCGGAGCGTTCCCATGGAAGAACTTCTGGATGAGGCACGGACGCTGGCCCGGCAGGGCGTGAAAGAGCTGATTCTGGTCGCCCAGGAGACCACGCTTTATGGCGTGGATCTGTACGGGGAGAAGTCACTGCCGAAGCTTCTGAAGGAACTCTGCCGTATCCCCGGCATCCGGTGGATCCGGATTCAGTACTGTTATCCGGAGGAGATCACCGAGGAGCTGATCGACGTGATCGTCGAAGAGGAGAAGATCTGCCATTATCTGGATCTGCCGATCCAGCACGCCAGCGACCGGATCTTAAAGCGCATGGGCCGGCGTACTACGCAGGAGAGCCTGCGGCAGATCGTAGGGCATTTGCGGGAGCGGATCCCGGACATTGTGCTCCGCACCACGCTGATCTCGGGGTTCCCGGGCGAGACAGGAGAAGATCATGAGATCCTGATGGATTTTGTGGATGATATGGAATTCGAGCGGTTAGGCGTTTTCGCCTATTCGCAGGAAGAAGATACGCCGGCGGCTTCTTTCCCGGATCAGGTTCCGGAAGAGGTGAAGCACGAGCGGCGGGACGAGGTCATGGAGCTTCAGCAGGAGATCGCCTTTGAGAAGTCGGAAGCGATGGTGGGGCGTGTGCTGGAGGTGCTGATTGAAGGCAAGGTGGCCGATGAGAACGCCTATGTGGGGCGGACCTATATGGATG